>JBEBFV010000051.1:0-20447 GCA_040081795.1 Limisphaerales bacterium
ACATGAAACGCCAGCGCAACGGCTCGTGGAAGGCCACCGTCGTCGTCCCGCCCGGCCAGCACGAATACCGCTTCATCGTGGACGGCCAGTGGGCCGACGACCCAAAGTGCGACGTGCGCAAGCCCAACCCTTTCGGCGGCGAGAACTGCACGCGCGTCGTGGAGTGAAACAATCCGTCTCGCTCGCGGGTTCTCCTGTTCAGTGACGCGGCCGGCTGCCGCGCACAACGAAAGCACCCGGACTATGGAAACCTTTCTCAGCCTCCTCGTGGGCATCGGCCTCAGCGCCGCGTGCGGCTTCCGCGTGTTCGTTCCCATGCTCGTGGTCAGCGCGGCGGCTTGCGGCGGGTGGCTCCCGCTCGCGCCCGGCTTTGAGTGGCTCGGCACGCTGCCGGCCCTGATCGCGTTCGCCGTGGCGACGGTGGTGGAAGTCGCCGGCTACTACGTCCCGTGGGTGGACAACGCGCTCGACACCGTCGCCGGCCCCGCCGCGATGGTCGCGGGCACCGTGCTCATGGCATCGGTCATCGGGGACGTGGACCCGTTCCTGAAGTGGACGCTCGCCATCATCGCCGGCGGCGGCACGGCAGCGACCGTGCAAGGGATGACCACTCTCGCCCGCGCTGGCTCAAGCGTCCTCTCGATGGGCTTCCTAAATCCGGTGCTCTCCACCGTTGAACTCGTCGGCTCCGCCGGCCTGGCCATCCTCTCCATTGCCCTGCCGCTGACGGCGTTGCTCGTCCTCACGATCGTTGCGGTGCTGGCCGTGAAGTTTCTCCGCCGCTCCCGGTCGGGCAAGCCAGCGCCATCCGTCGCCTGACGGAAAACCGCAGCGTGAAGAGAGTTGGCCGCGTCTTTCGGCTTTGATAGCTTTCCCCGCAGCCACCCCGTCGAGCGCGGGCTGGCACATCAAATAATCGCCATGTCCCAAGCCATCATTGACCCCGCCGAGGTGCGGCGCTTCGCCGAGGAGTTGCGCCGCTTCAGCACCGATGTGTCCGAACGCACCACGCAGCTTCAGGCGCGCTTCGCCGCGCTGGGCGATTCGTGGCAGGACCAGGAGCACGCGAAGTTTGCCGAGGAGTTCAAGCAGACCATGAAAGTGCTCAAGAAGTTCGTCGAGGTATCGAACCAGCACGGCCCCTTCCTCATGCGCAAGGCCGCCAAGATCGAGGAGTATCTCCAACAGCGCTGACCATGCCCGAGCAGGCCCGCATCACGTCGGTCGAGGCCGTCGAGGCCTTCCGCGCCGACCTGCTCGTCTATCTGGACAAGGCCCGCAACGTCGTGGACGAGGTGAGCGAGGAGGTCAGCCGCACGCGCGCGTGGCTGCAGGACGACCGCGCACGCCACTGGGCGCACCAAGTCAAACGCCGGACCATGGACTTGCAGGAGCGTCAGCAGGAACTCTTCAGCGCCCAGCTCGGCAAGCGCCAGAACATCCAGGGCGAACTCGTCGCCGTCCGCCGCGCCAAGCAATTGCTGGAGGAAGCCGAAGCCAAGGTGAAGTCCGTGAAGCAATGGCTCCGCGACTATCCCGTCGAAGTCGAGCCGCTTGCCCGTCACGCCGATTTGCTCCGCCACGCGCTCGTCACCGACATGGGCAAGGCCGTAGTGCTCCTCACGCAGACCATCGAGACACTCCACGCCTACGCGGAGCTGAAGGCACCGACTGCGGATATGCCGCCGCCCACGCCGGTCCCGGAAATTCCACCCGCAGCATGAGCCTCAACTCCACCCGCACGCGCCTGAGCACGTTGACCAAGCAGCTCTCGATTCGTTGGAACGAGACACGCGAGCACTGGCAGGACGCCAAGGCCGCCGACTTCGAGAAGCGCTACCTGGAGGAACTCTTCAGCCGCGTCAACGTCACCGCCGCAAGCATCGAGACGCTCGACCAGGCGCTCACCAAAATCCGTCGTGACTGTGAGTAAAACCTCGTTTCAATCCGGCCACGCGCCACCCCACACCGCGCCGGAGGCGCGGATGAGGGTAGCCGGTGGGAAGTCGGCGCAGCCGACGCGCCCACCGGTTTCGACGCAGACGGGTCGCGCCCCGGCGGGGCGCATGAACGCAACACGCGCAGCGATTCATGCGCCCCTCCAGGGCGCGCTGAACGTGGGCATCCTACCGGTGGGTGCGCTGCTCCCTTTGGTCGCACCTTCCCACCGGCTACCCTCATTCGCCCCTCCGGGGCAGGGAGGCGGAGCTTGAAGACGTCCCTTTTTTCTACAGCCGACACGCTCGAACTGTTGCGCCGCCTGCGCGACGCGGTGCGGACGTTCGTCGCGCGCGAGGAGCAGCTCCAGCGCGAGCAGCAGACGCAGGAGGCGCGGCTCAAGCAGCGGTGCGAAGCCGTCTTCGTCCAGCGCTCCGAGCAGCTTCAAGTCGAAGCCACCGCTCTGGAGAACTCGCTGAACGATGCCCGCACGCGGCTCACGACGCGTTGGGACAGCCGCCACGCCAGCCTCACCCGCGCGCACAAGAACGCGCTCCGACAGCGCCTAACGCGCATTGAGGAGCGAGAGAACCAGCGGAAGTTCGAGCTGCAACGAGAGCTGCTGAACGCCCAGCGCCAGCGCGAGGCCGGTCTCAAGGCAGCGAGCGCCTCGCATGCGGAGTTCATGGCGCAACTGAAGGTTGAGCAGGAGAGGCTCGTAAAACTCACCGCTCGTGCTCGTGTTGTCTTGCGCGGCTATGGCAACTGGCGGACCGGATTGGAATCGCCGGCACCAGTGGCCGCATCCGTGGACGACTCTGACCCTAACCAGCTCCTTGAACTGCTGCGCTTGAAACTTGCAGCGGGAGAGGGAGAGGACGGGCGACTGCGCGCCACAACCTTGCCGCTGATTTTCAGCTACATTCCAGCGCTGGGGTGGTTCGCACTTCTGTTTGTCGGCAGCAGGTTCTTGCCGGATGCAGCTCGACTGGGCTTCATGCCGAAGTGGTTTCCTCCAAGCTTGGCCTACCCAATAGCCGCCTTGCTATTGGTGGGGACTCCTTTTGCTCTTGGCTGGTTGCTAGGGCGGAAACATGCCCTTGCTCTCTCGCTGGCGCATGCAGAAGCGAAGCAGCTCGTTGCGGATTGCGAGCAGCAGGCCAAGGCCCGCCGCCAAGCCGAAGAACAGCGCGTCGAAGTGGAGGCCACCACTATCGGACAACTGCACGAGGACGGGTGGAACAAGGCGCTTGGCGAGACCGATGTCAGCAAGGCGGAATGCAAGCGGGTGATGGAAGCTCGGTTTCAGCGCGCGACCCAGCGCTACGAACGGCTCCGCGCGGCGACGACAAACGCGTTCGAGCAGGCCAGTGCCGCGCGACTGGCTGCGGCGAAAGCCAATGCGGACGACGAGTTGCAAGGACTCGCCATCGCCAACGAGACGTCGCAGATGACTGTGGCGAACCAGCGTGAGTCCGCCTGGCTGGCGCTGGCCGCCGAGTGGCGCGCGGTCACGGAACCGGTGTTTGCGGCGCTCGGTGCATTGCAGCGTGCGGCGGCGGAGCGGTTTCCCGCGTGGTCGCCTGATTTCGCGCGGCAGTGGAACCCGCCAGCAGAGTTCGCCCACGCCGCGCAATTCGCCCGGCTGGACGTGGACGTCGCGAAGCTCGCGGGTGCGTTGCCGCGCAATCCGCGCCTCGCGTTGCCGGGACCGGGGAGCTTCTCCGTGCCGCTGCTGCTCACGGTGCCACAGCTCGGCTCGCTGCTCATCGAGACGAAGGGCGAGGGGCGCGAGCAGGCCATCGCGACGCTGAACGACACGATTCTCCGACTGCTCGCCAGCGCGCCGCCGGGACGCCTGAGCTTCACGCTCATTGACCCGGTCGAGCTGGGCCGCAGCTTCTCGGGACTGATGCACCTCGGCGACTACGATGACCGGCTCATCAACAGCCGCATCTGGACGCAGCCCGCGCAGATCGAGGCGCAACTTGCCAACCTCAACGACCACATCGAGAAGGTCTCGCAGATGTATCTGCGCAACGAGTTCGCGACCGTCGCGGACTACAACGCGCAGGCCGGGCGCATCGCGGAGCGGTTTCATTTCCTTGTCGTCGCGGACTTCCCGGCGAGCTTCTCGGACACGGCGATGCGGCGGCTCGCGAGCATCGTGGCGGGCGGCGCGCGCTGCGGAGTCCACACGCTGTTGCATTGGGACCAGCGCAAACTTGCCCAAGCGGAATTTGCCACCGACGAACTGCGCGCGGGCAGCGTCTGCGTGCGGCGCGAGGGAAATGCCTTCGCCGTCGCAGGCGAAGTGTTGCACGGCGTCACGCTCGTGCTGGAGCCGCCACCCACAGCCGAAGTCTCGACCGAGCTGCTGCACAAGGTCGGCAAGGCCAGCGTGGACTCGAACCGCGTGCAAGTTCCCTTCACCGACATCGCGCCGGCGAAGGACGCGCTCTGGACTGTGGACACCGGCGAGGAGTTGCGCGTGGCCATCGGGCGCACGGGCGCGACGAAGCTGCAATATCTCTGCCTCGGAAAAGGCACGCGCCAGCACGCGCTCGTCGCGGGCAAAACCGGCTCCGGCAAGTCCACGCTTTTCCACGCCATCATCACGAACCTCGCGCTGTGGTGCAGCCCGGAGCAGGTTGAGTTTTACCTCGTGGATTTCAAGAAGGGCGTCGAGTTCCGCTGCTACGCGGCACACCGGTTGCCGCACGCGCGCGTGGTGGCCATCGAGAGCGACCGCGAGTTCGGCCTGAGCGTGCTGGAGCGGCTGGACGAGGAGTTGAAGCGGCGCGGCGAGCTATTCCGGAAAGTCGGCGCGCAGGACTTGCCGGGCTACCGACGCGCGAGCGGCGCGACGTTGCCGCGCACGCTGCTGCTGATTGACGAGTTCCAGGAGTTCTTCGTCGCCGATGACCGCGTGGCGCAGGGTGCGGCGCTGTTGCTGGACCGCATCGTGCGGCAGGGCCGGGCGTTTGGCATCCACGTCATCCTCGGCTCGCAGACGCTCGGCGGTGCTTACTCGCTGGCGCGCGCGACGCTCGGGCAGATGGTCGTGCGCGTCGCGCTCCAGTGCAATGAGGCCGACGCCGCGCTCATCATGGAGGACAACAACCCCGCGCCGCGCCTGCTCTCGCGGCCGGGCGAGGCGATTTACAACGACGAGGCAGGCAATGTGACCGGCAACAGCCCGTTCCAAACTGTCTGGCTCGGCGACGAGGAACGCGACGGCTGGCTGGCGAAGGTGAATGAACTGGCGAAGGCCGCGCGGCAGCGCGGCCCTGCCACGGTTGTGTTCGAAGGCAACGCGCCGGCGCATGTGCGAGAGAATGCATTGCTGGCCGAGCTGATTGCCACGCCGCAGCCGGTTGCTCTCCCGCGCGCGTGGCTCGGTGCGCCGAACTCCATCAAAGGTCCGACGGAAGCCGCCTTCCACCGGCAGAGCGGCAACAACCTGCTGATCGTCGGCCAGCGCGAGGAAGCGGCGCTGGCGATGCTGGGCACGGCTCTCCTCGCGCTCGCGGCGCAAGGGGCCGCGCGGCTCGTTCTGGTCGAGGCCACCGCGCCGGAGTCATCGCAGAAGCAGTTTCTGGAAGCCGTCGCGCGCGCCGTGCCGCAGGGTTTCACGTCTGTCCGCGCGGGCGACTTGGACACGGTGATGGCGGAGCTGGCGGCTGAGTTGAGCCGGCGGACGGCGGATGAGACTGCGCCGGGCGCGCCGTGGTTCGTCGTTGTCCACGAGTTGCAGAAGTTCAAGAAGCTGCGGCACGAGGATGATTTCAGCTTCTCCAGCGACGCAGCCAAGCCGCCGAGTCCCGGTGCTGTGTTCGACCGGCTCATCACCGAGGGGCCGGGTGTGGGCATCCATATCATCTGCACCTGCGACAGCTACAACAGCCTGAGCCGCGCGTTGAGCCGGAAGGCCATCAGCGAGTTCGAGCTGCGCGTGCTCTTCCAGATGAGCGCGAACGACTCGGCCACGCTGTGCGATTCGCCCAAGGCATCGGACCTCGGCCTGCACCGCGCGCTGCTGCACAACGGCCAGCAGGGCATGTTGGAGACGTTCCGGCCTTACGCGCTGCCGGACGTGGCGTGGCTGGAGGAGGCGGGCGCAGGCCTCGCGGGGCGGACGACCGCACCATGAACGCCCCGGTCGGCCAGTTTTTGGCAATCTCGCACCGGATGGTTTTCGCAGCTTGCCGCCGCTTGAAACCTGACTACGCTACGCACACGTATGAAATCTGAGAACACCTTCGACGCCATCATCGTGGGCGGCGGTCCCGCTGGCTGCTCCTCCTCCTACATCCTCGCCGAGCACGGGCATCGCGTGCTGTTGCTGGAGCGGGAGAAGTTCCCGCGCTATCACATCGGCGAGTCCATGATCCCATTCACCTACGGGCCGATGGAGCGGCTGGGTCTCATCCCGCGCATGAAGGCCTCCAACTTCGTGAAGAAATACAGCGTGGTGTTCGTGTCGCCGAATGGGCGGCAGTCGCAGCCGTTTTACTTCTTCAACCGCTACGACCGCGAGAGCATCGCGCAGACGTGGCAGGTGCTGCGCTCGGAGTTCGACCAGATGCTGCTCGACCACGCACGCTCCAAGGGCGTCGAGGTGCGCGAGGAGACGACCGTGAAGGAGCTGCTCCGCGACGCCAGCGGCAAGGTCGTTGGTGTGAAGGCGCAGTTGAAGTCCGGCGAGGTCGTCGAGTTTCGCGCGCCCATCACGCTGGATTGCACGGGCAAGGAGGCGTTCAGCTCCGTCCGCAACGGCTGGCGCATGAAGGATCCCTACCTGAACAAGATCGCCGTCTGGACCTACTACAAGGGATCGAAGCGCGAGCCGGGCATTGACGAGGGGCAGACGACCGTCGCCTACGTGCCGGACAAGGGCTGGTTCTGGCACATCCCGCAGCACAACGACATGGTGAGCGTCGGCGTCGTGGCGGAGAGCAAGTATCTTACGCGCGACGGCGTGCGCGACCCGAAGGCGATCTTCCACCGAGAGGTCGAGGAGAACCTCTGGATCAAGGACCATCTCTCCGTCGGCGCGTCCACGGGCGATTACTATGTCATCAGCGAGTATTCGCACCACGCGCGCCACTGTGGCAGCGACGGCTTGCTGCTCGTGGGCGACGCGTTCGCGTTCCTCGATCCCGTGTTCAGCAGCGGCCTGATGCTGGCGCTCAAGAGCGGCGTGCTCGCGGGCGACGAGGTTCACAAGGCGATTCTGGAAAAGGACTTTTCCCCCGCGCGCTTCACAAGCTACGCCACCGCAATGCGGCAGGGCGTGGAGAACATGAGGAAGCTCGTCTATGCCTTCTACGACCCGAACTTCTCCTTCAAGCGCACCATAGACAAGTATCCCGACGCTGGCGGCGAGATCACCGACTGCCTCAGCGGCGATGTGAACAAGGACTTCTCCCAGCTTTGGGCGCGCATCCGCGAACAAGTCCCGCTGCCGGATGATCTGCCCGTCGGCGAGCCGCTGCTCGGCCCAGCAGCCGCCTAAAGTTTTTGCCACAGATGGGCACAGATGGAACACAGATTTGGAAGGCGAGGACAGGAAGTCCGGAGCGGCTGGCTTCACCTCCTCTTTCTTCCGTTCTTGGTTTCATGGAAGCCTGATACCTCCTCATCTGTGTTCCATCTGTGCCCATCTGTGGCTAGAAGTTCCTCATGAACATCGTCCAGATCACCCCCGGTGCGGGCGGGATGTATTGCGGGAACTGCTTCCGCGACAACGCGCTGGTCGCCGCGCTGCGCCAGCGCGGACACGAGGTGCTCATGGTGCCGCTCTACCTGCCGATGACGTTGGACGAGGAGAACCAGGCCGCCGGCACACCGACCTTCTTTGGCGGCATCAATGTTTATCTCCAGCAGCAGTCGGCGTTTTTCCGCCGCGCGCCCAAGTGGCTGCACTCGCTGCTCGATTCACCCGCTCTGCTTAAGCTCGCCGCCGGTCGCGCTGCCAAGACACGTGCCTCCGACGTGGGCGAACTCACGCTCTCCATGTTGCGCGGCGAGGAGGGCAACCAAGTGCGCGAACTCGACGAACTGGTCGCGTGGCTCAAGACCCAGCCGCGCCCCGACGTGGTGCTGCTCTCGAACGCGTTGCTCGTCGGCTTCACGCGCAAGCTGAAGGCCGAACTCGGCTGCAAGGTCGTCTGCAACCTGCAAGGCGAGGACGCCTACCTCGACTCGATGTCCAGCCCGCAGCGCGAGCAGGTGTGGGCGCTGCTGGCCGAGCGCTGCCGCGATTGCGACCTCTTCCTCGCCCCCAGCCGCTACTTCGGCGACACGATGGCGCGGCGGCTCAATCTGCCGGCGGAGAAGGTGAAGGTCGTCTTCAACGGCATCAGCCTCGACGGCTACAGTGACAAGTGGCGAGTGACGGGTGACACGGGTGCGTCTGAGGCCGGCTTGTCACCCGTCACCCGTCACTCGTCACCCACTCTGGGCTACTTCGCGCGCATGTGCCGGGACAAGGGTCTGGACCTGCTCGTCGAGACCTTCATCGAACTCAAGCGCCGCGGGACAGTGCCGAACTTGAAACTCAAAGTCGGCGGTGGATGCGGGCCGGGGGATGAGCCATTCGTCGCACAGCTCAAGGCGCATCTCCGTCGCGCGGGCTGTCTTGGTGACGTGGAGTTTCACCCGAACCTCACGCGCGAGCAGAAGGTGGCTTTCCTGCAATCGCTCACGGTGTTCTCTGTGCCGGCGCTCTACGGAGAAGGCTTCGGACTGTATCTCATCGAGGCGCTGGCGGCGGGCGTGCCCGTGGTGCAACCGCGACACGCGGCGTTCCCGGAACTCGTCGAGGCCACCGGCGGCGGCGTCATAGCGGAAGCCAACGCAGCAGCGCTTGCGGCGGCCATCGAGGCACTGCTGCTGGATCCGGCGCGGGCCAGGACGCTGGGTGAGGCGGGCCGGCGCGCGGTGCAGGGGCGCTTCACGATGGCGCAGATGGCGCAGGGCGTGGAGGAGGCCGTGGA
Source organism: Limisphaerales bacterium (assembly GCA_040081795.1). Taxonomy (GTDB): domain Bacteria; phylum Verrucomicrobiota; class Verrucomicrobiia; order Limisphaerales; family SXTU01; genus SXTU01. Next base: position 8,940 of record JBEBFV010000051.1, read on the forward strand.
AGGGCTGTGTCGGCAGTAGAGGGGTCATTCACCGCGCTGGGAAATCTGACACGCTCAGGGGGCTTGCAGTTTGATGCGCCCTCACTAGACTCCGCCCTCTGTTTCAAACGGACACGTATGCTGACCTCCCACGAACTGTTCGGGTTCATGCCGCCCTCCTTGGCGGCGGAAATCCTTGAGCACGCCCACACCAACGATCGCGACCTGTATCGCGCCACCCTCACCGCTGTCGCCAACGTGCGCAGGGTGCGGCCCATGTTCCTCGACAAGCTGCCGCGTGCTGCGCGCCATGCCGGCATGGTCGCGTATCTCAGCCGACCCGGTTTGGAACTCGCCGCCGGAACCATGCTGCGCGGCTGGCTCCTCAAGGCGCACAAATCTCTTCTCGTTGATTTTCTGGACAGCCTCGGCATCGCTCACAAGGACGGTGTGGTGGACGACCTGCCTGACTCCGCTGACGACGCGAAGCTCAAGTCCGCCGTGGACACGCTCCTGGCCAAGCACGCCGCCGACGTGGTGAAGGTTTACCTGCACTCGTTCAACACGATGAACGAGTCGCAGTGGAGGAACCTTGAGGCAACTCTGAAGGACGACGCGCGCCTTCAGTTCTGAACTGAGGAGTTTCACCGCGCGTTCCCCGCGTGACACCGTTGGCGTCCGGCAGTAGAAGACACTGCCATGCCGCCGTTCCGAGCCACCCTCCGACGCATCCGTCTCGCGGCGGCGTGCCTGCTCCTCGCGCATCCCGTGCCCGCCGCCGAGCCGAAGGCGTTTGCCCCGGACCTGCTCATCGTCAACGCCACCGTCCGCACGATGGACACGAACAGCCCGTCCGCCGACGCGCTGGCGGTCCACGGCAACCGAATCGCCGCGCTTGGCACGACGACGGAGTTGCGCGCGCTGGCCGGGCCGCAGACCAAGCTGATTGACGCGGGCGGGCGGTTAGTGCTGCCGGGCTTCAACGACGCCCATGTGCATTTCATCAGCGGCGGCGCGCAGCTCGCGAGCGTGGACTTGCGCGACGCGAGGACGCAGGTGGAATTTGCCGCGCGCATCCGCGAGTTCGCCGCCACGCTGCCCAAGGGCCGATGGATCACAGGCGGCGACTGGGACCACGAGCACTGGCCAGGCGCGCCGCTGCCGACCAGGGAGCTGATTGATCGCTTCACGCCCGGCACGCCGGTCTTCGTCTCGCGGCTCGACGGGCATATGGCGCTGGCGAACAGCCTCGCGCTCAAGCTCGCGGGCGTGACGCGCGCCACGCCCGACCCCAAGGGCGGCCTCATCGTGCGTGACGCGCGGGGTGAGCCGACAGGCGTGATCAAGGACGCCGCGATGTCACTCGTCTCCGCGCGCATTCCGCCCGCCTCGCACGCGGAAAAGCTCCAGCATGCCCGCGCCGCCACCGACCATGCCGCCCGCCTCGGAGTCACCAGCGTGCAGGACATGTCCGGCGGCAGCGACGCGGGCGTTTACCAGGAGCTGATGCAACGGGCCGAACTCAAGACGCGCATTTACGCCATGTTTCCCCTCACGCAGTGGGAGAAGCTCCGCAGCGCCAGCGTGCGCGCGGCATTCGGCAGCGACTGGCTCCGGCTTGGCGGCCTGAAGGCTTTTTCCGACGGCAGCCTGGGCTCCACCACCGCGCTGTTCTTCGAGCCATACAACGACGCGCCGAACACGCTCGGCCTGCCCTCCGACGAGATGTTTCCAGAGGGCGCGATGCTCCAGCGCGTTCGCGACGCGGACCGCGCGGGCTTGCAGGTGATGATTCACGCCATCGGCGACCGCGCAAACAACCAGATGCTCTCGGTCTTCGAGCAGGTCGCCCAGGATAATGTCGCGGCGGACCGCCGCTTCCGCATCGAGCATGCGCAGCACCTGCGGCAGCCGGACATCGCGCGTTTCGCGAAGGGCCGGGTCATCGCCTCGATGCAGCCGTATCACGCGATTGACGACGGGCGCTGGGCGGAGAAGCGCATCGGCCATGAGCGCTGCCGGGGCACCTATGCCTTCCGCTGGCTGCTGGATGCGGGCGCGGTGCTGGCGTTCGGCTCAGACTGGAACGTCGCTCCGCTCAACCCGATGGAGGGGATATACGCCGCCGTCACCCGCCGCACGCTGGACGGGAAGAATCCCGGCGGCTGGGTGCCGGAACAGAAGATCACAGTGGAGGAAGCCGTGCGGGCCTACACCATCGGCTCCGCGCACGCGGAGTTCGCAGACCGGGTGAAGGGAACGCTCACAGTGGGGAAGCTCGCCGACTTCGTCCTGCTGGACCGCGACATCTTCAAGGTGGAGCCTGTGGCGATACAGGAGGCGCGTGTGCTGCTGACGGTGGTGGACGGGCGCATCGTCCACGACGCACGTTGAGCCTAGAAGAGGCTGTTGACCGCGATGCCCAGCACGCTCAACGGGCCTTGGTCCTCCAGACCTTCCGTCGCCTTGTCGAGCTTCTGGAGGGTCATCTTCGCGTTCTTGAAGAGGCTGTCGTCGTTCACGAACTTCCCAACCGTGCCCTGGCCCTTGTTAATCTTCTGCATGATCTCGCGGAGGTTGGTCATCGCCAGCGTGGTCTCGTTGTAGAGCGCCTCGTCCTTGAGAAGTTTGCCCAGCGAACCTTTGCCGGCCTGCAAGTCGGCGCGCACGTCGGTCAGCGTCTGCTTGGCGGTGGTCATGGTGTCGGTGGCGGTGTTCAAGGTCTTGCGCGCGTCACCCAACGCCAGCTTCACGTCGCCGAGAGAACTCTTCGCCTCGGTCATGAAACCCTTCACGTCGCCGATCGCGCTCCTGGCGTCGGCGACCAGCCCCTGCGCGTCGGAGGCTGACTTGTTGAGGGCCTTCATGGTGCTGACTGTCTCGGTGTAGAGCGATTCATCGGTCAGGAGCTTGCCGATGCTGCCCTCGCCCTTGGCCAACCGTTCGGAAACGGTCTGGAGGCCTCCTAGCGTGGCGCTGAACTTGGGAATCGTGTTCGTCCTGAACTCCTTGAGGGTCAGGCTGGCGTCCGTGATCATCGGCTTGACCTCCTTAAATGCGTCCATCATCGGGCCCATGATGTTCTCGATGCTCTGGCCGCTGAAGCTCTGGCCTAGCTTCTCAATGCCGCCGGCGGCGTTCTCCAGCTTCTGCATGATCGCGGCGAGATCGGGCTGCTCGGTGGTCTGGATGATGTCGCCGTCCTTGAACTCCGGCGCGGCGGGCGTGCCGAGGTTGATGGATACGAAGTTCTGCCCCATGAGGCCGGCGAAGCGGATGGTGGCCTTCGCGTCGGTCTTCACGTCGGCACCCTCGGTGACCTTCATCGTCACCTTCACCTTGCCCGCCTCGAAGCCGATCTTCTCGACCTTGCCGATGGGCACGCCGGCCATCTTGACGCTGTCGCCGACTTTCAATTCCTGTGCGGTGGTGAAAAGGCCGTGGAGTCGGTAGCCCTTCTTGAAGAAGTCCGTGCCGCCGGCGATCTCGAGCAAGACCACCGCCGCGACCACCACGAGCGCGACGAACATTCCGAGTTTGGTTTCGAGGGATGTGTTTTTCATTTGATGTCTGTGGATAGATTGCTCAGGGCTCGTGATGGCACAACTCAACTTTTGCGTTTGAAGTCCGCCGTCAAAAATCTCCGCACCAGCGGGTGCTGGCTCCGGCGCACGTCCTCGGGTTTTCCGATCTCCAGGATCTCGCCCTCAGCGATCATCGCGATGCGGTCGGCGATGCCGAACGCGAGGTCGCGGTCGTGAGTGACGACGATGCTGGTGGCGTGCGTGCGGTCGCGCAGCGCGAGAATCTCCTGCCCGATGGTGATGGCGATGAGCGGGTCGAGTTCGCTGGTCGGCTCGTCGTAGAGGATCAACTGCGGCTCGATGACCAGCGCGCGGGCGAGCGCCACGCGCTTCTTCATGCCGCCGGAAAGCTCGCCGGGGATTTTCTCCTCGGTGCCCTTGAGTCCAACGATCTCGAGCTTCTCCGCGATGACGCGGCGGATCTCGTCCTCGGGCTTGAGCCGGTGCTCGCGCAGGTAAAGGCCAACATTCTCGCCGACGGTGAGCGAGTTCAGCAGCGCGCCGGACTGGAAGACCATTGCCATGCGGTAGCGGTCGCGCAGGCCCTCGGTGTGGATGCTCTGGCCTTCGAGGAGCAGTTCACCGTCGTCAGGCTCTTCGAGACCGATGATGTGCTTGAGCAGGACGCTCTTGCCGCTGCCGCTCGGTCCCATCAGCACGAAGATTTCTCCGCGCTCGACGGTGAAGCTCACGCCTCGCAGCACTTCGTGGTCGCCGAAGCTCTTCCTCAGCCCGCGCGCCTCGATGCGGACGCTCTCGTGGTTGTTGGCGGCGGCGGTCATTTCTCGATTTGCACAAGCAGGTGCGTGAGGAAGTAGTCGAGGATGAGGATGAGCACGATGGAGTTGACCACGGCCTTCGTCACCGTGCGCCCGATGCCGCGCGGGCCGCCGATGGTGGCGAGTCCTTGGTGGCAGGACACTGTGCCGATGACGAGCGCGAACACGAAGGTCTTGATGAGGCCGTGGACGACGTCCTTGATCTCGACGGTGTCGCGGAGGTTTGCGAAGAAGGACTGCATGCTCACGGCGATCTGCTGGTTTGTGGAGCAGACCAGCGCGCCGCCCAGCCAGCCGACGAGGTCGGCAAAAACCACGAGCATCGGCAGGCCCACCGCGATGGCCGTGATGCGCGGCAGCACGAGGTAATGGACCGGGTTGATGTTCATCGTCCGCAGCGCATCAATCTCCTGATAGACCGCCATGGAGCCGATCTCCGCGGCCATCGCCGAGCCGATGCGCCCCGCGATGAGCACGGCCATGAGCGTCGGGGCCAACTCGCGGCAAAGGCCCAGGCCCACGATGCCGCCGAGGAAATTCGACAGCCCGCGCTCGACCATCACTGGGCCGATTTCCAGCGCGAGCACGCCGCCGATGAAGACGGAGAGGATGCAGACCATCAGCAGACTGCCCATGCCGATCTCGTAGAACTGCTCGAGCACCTTGCGCCGATGGCGAAAGGTCAGCGGCAACGCCTGAAGCGTCCGCCAAAAAAGCAAAAACAGCCCGCCGATGTCTCGAAACATAGAGTGAACCCAATGGCCCGCCCGACGGCGTTTGAATTACCCGCGCGCAGCGGGCTTGGCAAATGGAGTTTTGGTGGAAGTTGAGAGTTGAAAGTTGAGAGTCTGGTCGGGACCGGGACCGGCCTCTCAACTCTCAACTCCCAAACTCTCAACTTCCCTCACCCTTGAATGAAGTAACTCAGGTTCTCCAGCTCGATGGCGAGGTTGACGTTGTTGACTGTCACCTCCTCGGGGACTTGCAGCACGATGGGCGCGAAGTTCAGCACGCCGACGATGCCCGCCTCCACGAGCTGGTTCGCGACTTCCTGCGCCGCCGTGACGGGCACGGTGAGAATTGCCATGCGCACGCCGCGCTCGCGGATGACGCGCGGCATCTCGGCCATGGGCAGGATTCGCGGAAACGTCGTGCGCGTCCGCGCCTTCTGCGGTTCTGCGTCGAATGCAGCCACCACTTCGAAGCCCTCCGGTCCGAAGCCCTGATACGCCAGCAGCGCCGCGCCGAGATTGCCCACGCCCACGAGCACGACGGGTTGCAGGCGGCTCGTGCCCAGCACGTCGGAGATCATCGCGGCGAGCTGCTCCACGTCGTAGCCCAGCCCGCGTGTGCCGAACGTGCCGAAGTAGGCGAGGTCCTTGCGTAACTGCGTGGACTTCACCCCCGCCGCGCGCGAGAGCGCCTCGCTGGAGATGGTGGGCAGCCCGTTCTCCTTCAAGCGCAGCAGGCAGCGCAGGTAGATCGAGAGGCGATAGACGGCCTTGCGCGGGATTTCGGGGCGCGAATGCTTTTTCAAGTGCGGGAAAAATAGTGGAGCCGCCGGCGCATCGCAAGGCGCGGAGTTCGCGCCAGAGCGAGCCTTTCCAAGCAGGCGAAATGCGCCCGAACTTTTTCCTCCCGTGTGCCGTCCAAGACGGACACAATTCTGCCATGCACAACCAAACATTGCCTGCCCGCCGTCAATTCCTCCTCGCCGCGCTCGCCCTCGCGCTCGGGGCAACCATCCCCGTCCACGCTGCCGGCAAGGGCTTCACCGCGGAGAAATCCCCGACCGGCGTGGTCGTCAAGTTTGATGGCCAGCCCTTCGCCGAATACGTCATCACCGAGGCGAACAAGCAATATCTCTTCCCCGTGTATGGCCCGACTGGCAAGCAGATGACGCGCGCGTTCCCGATGCAGAAGGTCGAGGGCGAAGTGACCGACCATTACCACCACCGCGGCATCTGCTTCGGGCACCAGTCCATCAACGGCTTCGACTCATGGATGGAGCGCGGCAGCGCGGTCGGCGCGACACCGGACGACCAACTCAACGAGAAGCAGAAGGCGTCGCTCGCCAAGGCCATGACCAAGCTCGGCTTCATCAAGCACCTCGGCTTCAAGGAAATCAAAGCCGACGCAAAGCAGGCGGTCATCGTGACCGAGAATGTTTACGAGAACGCCAAGGGCGAGAAGTCCGTCACCGAGATCCGCACGCTGACCTTCCGCGTTGAGGGCGACACCCGCCTCATTGACTGGGACCAGGAGTTCATCGCCAAGAACGGTGAAGTGACTTTCGGCGACGCGAAGGATGCCGGTCTGAGCATCCGCGTGCCCACCACGATGGCCGTGGACAGCAAGAAGGGCGGGCACATCGTCACCAGCACCGGCATCACCGACAAGGACGCGTGGAGCAAGCGCGCCCCGTGGGTGGACTACTCCGGTCCCGTGGACGGCGAGACCCTCGGCGTCGCCATCCTCAACCACCCCACCAGCTTCCGCCACCCGACGAGCTGGCACGTCCGGACCTACGGCCTCTTCACGGCGAACTGCTTCGGCACGCTGGACAAGAACGACCCGAACGGCCCGCACACGTTGAAGCCGGGCGAGAAGCTCTTCCTCCGTCATCGCTTCGTCTTCCACAAGGGCGACGAAAAGGCCGCGAAAATCGCCGCCGCCTACGAGCGGTATGTGAAGGAGAAGAAGTAGGTCGCTCCGATGATCGTTCAGCCCCCATGCGACCTTCCTTCGTTAGTTCTTCAAGAGGCAGTCTCGCGGCGTGATTGGCTGCGTATTGGCGGGCTGGGATGTCTCGGCCTTTCCCTCGGCGGACTCGCCAATGCCCGTGCAGGCGTGGCCACGCCAGCGGTGACCAGCGGCACCTTCGGCAAGGCAAAGCACTGTATCATCCTCTTCCTGGGCGGCGGCCCGCCGCAGCACGAGACGTTCGATCCCAAGCCCGACGCACCGCGCGAGATTCGCGGCGAGTTCAAGCCGATTGCCACGAGCGTCCCGGGCATTCACTACTCCGAACTGCTGCCGCGCACGGCGAAGGCCGCGCATCACCTTGCCGTCGTCCGCTCGATGTTCACCGACGTGAACAGTCACGCCACGAGCGGCTACTGGATGCTCACCGGCTCACGCCACGAGTCGCAGGCCGAGAGCCTGCCGCCCAGTTCCGCCGACTGGCCCAGCCTCGCCGCCGTCATCGGCGCGCTGAAGCCCAGCGAGCGCTCTCCCTTCAACTCCGTGCTGCTGCCGGAGATGATTCACAACAACCCGAACATCACCTGGCCCGGTCAAGATGGCGGCTTCATGGGGCACACTTGGAATCCCTCTGTGTTCAAGTGCGATCCCGCCGCGCCGGGCTTCGAGATTGACGGGCTGAAACTTCCCGTCGGCGTCAGCGCGCTGCGCGTCACCGAGCGTGCCAGCCTGCTGCGCCAGTTCGACGACCATTTCCTTGCCACGGCCCGCAGCGAATCCATCGCCGCTCTGGACCGCGTGCAACAGCGCGCCTTCGACGTCGTGCAAAACGCCGCGACCCGCGCCGCCTTCGAGCTGGAACGCGAGAGCGTCGCCACGCGCGACCGCTACGGGCGGCACAAGTTCGGCCAGAGCTGCCTGCTGGCGCGGCGGCTCATCGAGTCCGGAGCGCGGCTCGTGCAGGTGAACTGGCCGCGTGAGCCACGCGACACCGAGGTCGGGAACCCGCTCTGGGACACGCACCAGAAGAACGCCGAGCGCGTGCGCGACGTGCTCTGCCCGCAGCTCGACTCCGCGCTGCCCAAGCTGCTCGCGGACTTGGAGGAGCGCGGCCTGCTCGCCGAGACGCTCGTGGTGGTGATGGGCGAGTTCGGACGCACACCCAAGCACAACGGCAGCGGCGGACGCGACCACTGGGGACATTGCTTCTCCGTCGCGCTGGCCGGCGGCGGCGTGCGCGGCGGACAGATCATCGGCGCGAGCGACCGCATCGGCGGCTACCCGGCGGACCGCCCGCTTCGACCGCAGGACCTGGCCGCGACGATCTTCCATCTGCTCGGCATTGACCCACACGGCTTCTTCGAGGATCGCGGCGGTCGCGCCCGCCCCCTGCAAACCGGCGGCGACGTGATCCGCGAGCTGGCCTGATCGAACTTTTTGTTTGCCGAGCACGGTAAACAGGCGCTCCATGCAGCAGACCCGTGGCTGTTATGAAAACGCACCTCGCCATTCACCGGCGGATTTTCGCGCTGGCCTTCACCCTGATCGAACTGCTCGTTGTCATCGCGATCATTGCCATCCTCGCCGGGATGCTGCTGCCCGCGCTGGGCAAGGCGAAGGCGAAGGCCAAAACGACCGGCTGCCTGAACAACAACAGGCAGTTGGGACTGGCCATGAACCTCTACGCCGACGACCACGATGACAAACTTCACTTTGGCTCGAATGTCACCGCCGTGACGATGGCCATGATCCCGTTGAATGTGCTGCTCGATCCCACGACCTGGCCGGGCGCGCTTCTGTCCTATGTCGGCGGTTCGACCAATGGCGTTTTGACGACGCGGGTTGCGACCAAGGTTTATGTCTGCCCGGCGGAGAAGGATTCCACGCTCGGCTGGGGCGGCTATGCGCAGGACTACCGCGCGAACCGGCACCTCATCCGCGATCCAGCCTTCTCACTGGCCCAACCGATCCGTCGTGTGCATCTCCCCAATGCGTCCCAGTTTCTCGTCTTCTCCGAGAAGGACACGACCAACGGCCAGTTCACGCTCCCTGCCACCACCTTCAACAGCGTGCGGATGCAGTGGAACGTGGCTACGACGGGCGGCCAGTTCCAGCGCTGGGGTAATGTGCGCCACAGTTGGGGTCAGACTGCCACCGCCGCCGACGGCCACTCGGAGTGGCTGCGGATGCCGCCCTTCGGCGGTGCGGGTGCGCCGCCCCCGGTGGATATGATGGAGCTGGGTGATTGCAGCAACCCGGAGCCACTTCCGGCAACGCAGCCGTTCTGGCCAGCCAATCTGAAGGCCAAGCTGTTCATCCGCTTGAACGCCGCGACCGCTTCCGGTGGCTTCTGACAACACCTCGCGGTGAAGGCCGGCGGAATGGGCGCGAACCAGGCACCATCCTCCAGCATCCGCTCACTGCCTACTTTCCCCGCAAGTAGTCCGCCGTCGCCCGCCCTAGCTCCCGGCCCACGGCGCGGTAGCCGTCCGTCGTGCTGTTCTCGTAGTTCCAGATGGTTTCGAGGCAGAGGCTTACCGTGTCCGGGTTGCCGTTCACACAGACCCAGTTCGCGCTGATGTTGCGCCAGAGCGGGTGATAGCTTGCGCCGGTGGTCTTCGGTTTGTTGCTCATGGGTATGAGCGGCTTGATTTTGCTGATGCGCCCGTAGGCGAGCTGGATGAAGCGGTCGTGCGCCGCAATCATCGGCTCCTTGAGCAACTGGCTTTCAAGCACGTAGAAGAACGTGGGGTCGCCCGCGGCCGGGTTGTGGAGGTCGAGGAACACGGCGAGGCGGCTCTCCTTGACGAGCGCGAGCAATCGCTTCTGTGCGGCGGCGACCTCGGGGTAAACAGGGTTGTCATCCCAGTCACGGTTGTGGTCGCGGGGCGCGGCCTCCTTGCCACCATTGCCGGTCGCGGCGTTGTCCACGTCCATGATGGGCACGATGAACACCTCGGCGTGGGCACGCAGCCACTTCGCATCCGCGTTCTCACTCACGAGCCACTCGGTGAAGCCGCGTGCGACCCAGCAGGAGCCGCTTTCCCAGGCGTGCTGCCGCGCGTGAACCCAGATGCCCGGAGGCTTCGGCGAGGTCGCCTCGCTCACGCGCAACCCACGCACGGGCCGGCCGCCCAAGGTCCGCGCCAACTCGAAGGACTTCGCGGAGGGCGACGATTTCTCCGCCTCGATCAGCAGCGCGTCCGTGTCGCGCGGCGTGAACGGTGGTCCCCACGCAACCCACAGCGGGCCGTTGATGCCGGTGATTTGGTAAAGGATGCGCGCACCCTCGCGCTTGCCGGGCGCGGTGTGGTGCCACGTCTTGCCGTCAGTGGAGAACGTCGCGCGTGTGGGCGTGGCCCAACTCGCAGCGAGCGGCTTGTCGGTGTCCTTGCCGTTGTTGCGCGTCGGGCGGTCGCTGGCCGCGAGGTCGAGCGTCACGCGCTCGCCGGGCGCCACTCCGTCCACGCGCAGATACCACCAGCAAGCCCAGCCGCGCTGTGCGTCGCCGCCCGGCATGAAGCGGATGACCCGCGCCGCCTGGTCCACGGTCTCCACCTTCGCCGAGCCACCTTCGAAATCCGTGCTGACACGCAAGTCGGCGGCGACGCTCGTGCAGGTCAGCAATACAAGGGTGATGAGTTGTTTCATGGCTGCCATCTCCAGACTTCCGGCGACCGAATGCCGGGCTTTTGCTCACCGCTTACCACCAGCCACGCGCCATTCCACTGCACCGTCGGCACGGTCACGCGCGGCGCGGGAGCAAGGGCGGCCTCGGTCCAACGGTTGGCCCGCGTGTCGTAGGCGAGGACGCTCTTCGGAAAACCTTTGTGCTCTGTGGGCTTGACGGTGAGTTGCGCAGCATCGTCACCGCTCATCACAAGGAACTGTGTCGCCCCGAAGGTCGGCGCGGGCGACGGCGCGGCGACGGCAAAGCGCGGCAAATCGGCGATGCGCTTCCAGCCGTTGCCCGGCGTAAAACGGTAGCCGTCCTTCAAGTAGGTCCGCACCGGCTTGCCGTCCGGGTCGGCGGACAAGTCGGTGCCGCTCACGAGGAAGAACGAGCCGTCCTGCGCCGCCGCGACAGCGAGCATCCGCGCCGGGCCGGGCCAAGGTTCCAGTTCACGCCAAGCGGGTTGTTTTGCTGCGAGGTCGAGCGCGTAGAAAGTCTTCAGCGCGCTGGTGGAGTCGGGCTTCTCGATGCCGCCGGCGATGAAGAGCGTGTCGCCCAGCAGCGCGCCGCTCATGTTCGCGACTGGCCGGGGCAGCGATGGCAACGGCTTATGCCACACAAACGGACTGTCATCGCGGCTGTTAGGCCCTGAGCGCCCAATGATTAGCTCGAAGACTTCGGCGCGGTGCCCGTCCGCATCGCTCCCGCCGACGTTCAGCCCAGCCCGGGCAGCCAGCGGTGAATCACCGCCCGGTACGCAATCGCCAGGGCGGTTCCGACGAGCCCGCCC
>JBEBFV010000412.1:0-5778 GCA_040081795.1 Limisphaerales bacterium
CTCGTGCTCCTGATCTTGATCCTAATCCTGCTCTCTCCCTTCCCAAACCTGTTTACAAATATGACCACACCAGCCAACCCCACCCCTGCCCTTCCCCTCGTCATCCTCAAGCCCCGCGAGGCCGACCGCATCGTCGCCGGTCACCCGTGGATTTACGGCGCATCCGTCATGCACGTGGCTCCGGGCGTCAAGGACGGCGACCTCGTGGAGGTGAACGACCACCGCAAGCACTGGCTCGGCATCGGCCTTTACAATTCGCATTCGAAAATCAACGTGCGCGTGATCACCAACGAGCACGTCACGGTGGACCAGGCGTTCTTCGAGTCCCGCATCCGCGCCGCGCTCGCGATCCGCCAGCGCCATATGCCCGGCGCGACCTCCTTCCGCGTCGTCAGCTCCGAGGGCGACTCCCTCAGCGGCCTCATCGTGGACAAATACGACGACGTCATCGTGCTCCAGACCCCGTCGCTCGGCATGGACGTGCGCAAGCCGCTCATCGTCGCGGCGATCAAGGCCATCTTCAACCCGCGCGCGATCATCGAGCGCAATGAAATGGCCTCGCGCAAGTTCGAAGGCCTGCCCGAGGCCAACGGCGTGCTCGACGGCACGCTCGACGGCCCCGTGTCGGTGAACCTCAACGGCCTCACGTTCGAGACCGACCTCCGCGCCGGCCACAAGACCGGCCTCTACCTCGACCAGCAGGCCAACTACCGGCGCACCGCCGACCTGATCGCGCTGACGCCCGGCGAACGTCCTCGACTGCTTCACCTTCCTCGGCGGCTTCGCCCTGCACGCCGCCCGCGCCGGCGCCGCGCATGTCCACGGCATTGACCAGAGCGCGGACGCCATCGCCGCCGCCATCCGCAACGCCGCTACGAATGGCCTTGCTGAGAAATGCACCTTCGAGGCGGCGAACGTCTTCGACTGGCTCAAGGCGCAGACCGCCGTCGGCCCGCACGAGAAGCTCATCCCCAAGTTCGACGCCATCATCCTCGACCCGCCGTCCTTCACGCGAAACCGCGCCTCGGTGCCGGATGCCTTGCGCGGCTACAAGGAAATCCACCTCCGCGCGCTGCGGCTCCTGAAGCCCGGCGGCCTTCTCTCCACCTTCTGCTGCTCGCACCACGTGGACGCGAACACCTTTCAAGACGTGATCCTCTCCGCCGCCTTCGACACCCGCCGCGTGCTTCGGCGCGTCGCGACCTTCAGCCAGTCGCCCGACCACCCGCACATCCCGAGCATCCCGGAGACGGAGTATCTGAAGGGCTACGCGTTTGAGGTCGTGCGGTAGGACTCAAGCTTACTTCGCCTCCGCCTTCTTCGTGGGCAGCAGCATCTCGATCGCTTTGTCGAGCTGCGGGTCGCGCTGGGAAATCCAGTCCTCGGGGGTGAGCCAGAGGCGCACGTCGGGCTGCTCGCCGTTGTTCTCCATGTTCGTGCCGTCCATGCGGAAGACGCCGCCCTGCGGCATCCGCGCGCCGGTGCCGTCGGTCAGGCGCATGGACCACGTCCAGATGACGTAGCCGGGCGTGGGCATGCCGACGATTTTCGCGATGCCACGCTGGCGCATGGCGTAGGGGAACATCTCGCCGTTCGAGTAGCTGTGCTCGTTCATCAGCACGATGACGGGCTTTTCCCACGAGCGGTTCGGCGCGGCCTCGGGGCCTTCGTCGCGCGGACGATACCAGCCGTGCTGCTTGCGCTCCAGCCAGTCAATGAGCGTGTCGGAGATGTTGCCGCCGCGGTTGAAGCGCACGTCAATAATCATGCCCTGCTTGCCGCTCATGTATTCGTAGGCCTCGCGCTCGAAACGCTGCTGGTTCTCGCCGCCCATCGCGCTGATGTGCAGGTAGCCGAGCTTGCCGCCGGTCTGCTTCTCGACGTAGTTGCGCAGGCGCTCGGTGCGGTTCTGGTAGTTGAGCGCGTCCCACTCGGCGGCGGTGAGCACCTTGTATTTCACCTTCCGCGCGCCGTCCTTCTTCGGCTCCTTGTTGACGAGGAACTCAAACTCGCGGTCCTGCCGGTCGTTGATGAGCTGGTAGAGTTTCTCGTTCAGCGAAATGTCCTGACCATTGATGGCGAGCACGTAGTCGCCGGGCTTGATTTCGGTCTGCTTGTAGGAACCCGGAGTGCCGACGGGCACCTCGGCGACGCGGATGCCCGGCCCGGCGTGTTTGTAGTCAAAGGTGAATCCCAGATGCGGCGTGACCGGCTCCGGCATGCTCGACGCGGCGGCGGTGACCTCGCTGTGCGACGCCTCCAGTTCGCCAATCATCATGCCCAGCACCGTCGAGAAATCGTCGTGCGTCTCAACGCCATCTAGCAGCGGCTCGTAGCGTTTGCGGATGCCCTCCCAGTCGCGACCGTGGAAGTTCGGGTCGTAGAAGTTGTGGTGGTAGCTGCGCCAGAACTGCGTGAAGGCCGCCTTGCGTTCCGCCTTCACATCGCGCTCGAAGTCGGCGCTGAACGTGACTTTCTCCGGCCCCTTCGTGTCGCCCAGTTTGAACTTCCACACATCCGCGTTCTGCACGTAGAGCGCGGCCTTGCTCTCCGGCAGCACGCGCAGGCCGGTCTTGCCGCCGCCCGTCGTGATGCGCTTCGTTTCCTTGCCGTCGTAGCTCACCGTCCAAACGTCGCCCTCGGACATGAAGACAATCAACCCATCCGCAGTGACGGTCAGGTCGCCCTGCGGGTTCTGCGACGCGAGCTTGCGGATGCGCCGCTGGATGTCCGTGAAATCAATCTCGACCTTCACCTTGTCCTTGGGTTTCTCGAACTTCAGGTCCGTGTCGGTCACGCGCGCGGTCTCCGGCTGGAGCGGCAGCACGTAGAGGCCGTTGCCGTCGCGGTCGCTCTGGAAGAAGAGGTATTTGCCGTCCGGCGACCACACGGGCTGCGTGTGCGAGGCGTTGAGCCGCGTCACGTTCCTCGACTCGCCGCCCTCCTCCGGCACCACCCAGATGTTCCATGCGCGGTTCTCGCTCTTGCGCGTGTAGGCAATCCACTTCATGTCCGGCGACCACGAGAAATCCCCGCCACCCGACGTGCGCCAATGCGTGCCCGGCACATGGACCACGCGCTTGGTGGCGCCGTCCCCCAGCGCGAGGGTGAACAGGCCGCCCTCATTTCCCGCCACCCAAAACGCGAGGTGCTTGCCATCCGGGCAAAGCGACACGCGGGTGATTTCCTCCGTGCGATGCCACAGGGATTTCACAGCGAGCGTGGCCAAATCCATCTCGTAGATGCGCGTGTTGAACTCGCGGTCCGACGTGAAATAGAGCTTCTTCCCGTCGCGTGACCAGACGAAGTCCGAGTCGTCACCGACCCACTCGGTCAGCCGCCGCGCAAACTCCTCGCTGCGGCCCGCGACGCCCTTGGTCTTCTCCACCCCCACCGTCCAGATGTCACCGCGCAGGGCGAACGCCAGCGTCTTGCCGTCCGGCGAAAGCTCGGCCTCGGTCACGCCGGAGTTCAGCTTCTCGCGACGACGCGTGGTCTGCTTCTCGTCCGCGCTGACCACGAGTTTGATTTTCGTCGCCGTCTTGGAACCGCTCTTGAGCAGGTGCAGGTCCGGCCCATACTCGAACGCGATGTCGCCGGACTTGCCTGCGACACTCGGCCAGCGCACCGCTCCGCCGCTGAACTGCGTGAGCGGCTTGCCCTTCCCGTCGAGGTCGTAGAGCCAGAGGTTCGGCGTGCGCGCGGGGCTGTCGGTGACCTTGCCCACGGAGACTTTCAGCGTGCTGGCAGAGGGCGTGACCTCGCCGACGGTGACGGTGAGCAGGCGCTTGCCATCGGGCAGGAACTGCGTCCAGAGATGCTGGCGCTCGTCGTTGGTGAGCGGCTTGCGGCGGCCGTCGGCTGTGTTGAGGGTCCAGATTTGCGCCGCCGCCGCACCGGTGTAGCGCGGGCGCGTCCACGGGAAACCGTAGCGGCCATAGACGACCGTCTTGCCGTCGGGCGAGAAGGCCGGGTAGTTCATCTGCGCGTAGTCTTCAGTCAGCCGCTCCGTGCCGAGCGTCTTCAAATCCACCGCGTAGAGCGCGTAGTTCGGCACCTCGCGCCGCGCGGCGAATATGAGCTGCTTGCCATCCGGGCTCCAGCCGCCGGGCAGCTCCGCGCCGCTGTGCCAAGTGATTTGCTGCGCCGGACCGCCCTCCGCCGGCACGACGAAAATGTCCCAGCCACCATTGCGCTTGCTGGCGAACGCGACCCACTTGCCGTCCGGCGAGAAGACCGGATACGCGTCCGACTCGACGTGCGAGGTCAACGCCGTCGCGCGCCCTCCCTCGCTCGGCGCGACCCACACATCGCCGCGATACACAAAGGCGAGGCGCTTGCCATCAGGACTCAGCGCCGGCTGCCGCGCGCCGATGACCGGCTGCGGCACGGGGGCGGTGAGCTGGGCGGAAGCAGTGATGGCTGTTGCGAGCAGCGCGGCAAAAGCGCAAGCGGACGAGGCACGGACTTTCATGGGCGTCATTTGATTTCAGCGGACTCTAAGCCGACGGCAGGCTGGAGGAAAGCTTCATGGCAGGCCACCGCGCTGCTTCTACTGCATCAGCCGCTCCACCGTCCAAACCACGCCCGCCAGTGCGATGAGAAGGCAGACGGGACGGCGGACCCACGGGCCATACCACGCTCGGTCTTCGCACCACTTCGTAGCGGCGACCGCGAGGGCGATGACGGCAAGCTGGCCGAGTTCCACGCCGATGTTGAAGGTGAGCAGCGCCACGCCGATTTGCTCTCGGGGCAGGCCCACTTCACTCAACACGCCAGCGAAGCCCAAGCCGTGTATCAGCCCGAAGCCGAACACCGCCGCCCAACGCCACGCCGAGACTTCCGAGCGGAACAAATTCTCAATCGCCACGACCGCGATGGACAGCGCGATGATGGGTTCCACCACGCGGCCCGGCAGCGTGAAGATGCCCAGCACCGCCAGCGCCAGCGTGATGGAGTGCGCGAGTGTGAACGCCGTCACTTGCCACAGCAGCGGTTTGAGCTTCGGGCTGAGGAGGAAGAGGCCGAGGACGAACAGGATGTGGTCGAGGCCCTTGGGCAGGATGTGCGTGAAGCCAAGCTCGACGAACTGCCACGCCGTGTTCCCACGCACGGGCGCAGGCGAAGTGCCAGCTTTCCCCGGCGGCCCGGGCGCAGCCTCCGCGCCGCGCGTGTCCTCCTGAAACGCGTCGAGATCTATCACCATCGCCTGACGCGACTGCACAAGTTGCAGCACGGGCGGGATGCCAGCGCCGCGATGGAACAGCACCTCGAACAGCGCGGCGAACCCGACGGTGTCGAAGAGCGAGAGGGACAGTTCGAGCTGCTTCGCGGTCGGCGGGATTTCCCAGCGCAACGTGAGCGGCAGCGGCGCGGGCATCGCTTCGCCGGGCCGTTCCTCGCGAGTGAGTGTGAACTGTGCGGGTGGCCAGTTCGAGACCACGCCGCGCACGGGCGCGTTGGTGTCCAGCGCGAACCGGACGCGCGTCTGCACGTAGTCTGCGATGCGCGGCGCAAGCGTGCGCACCTCGGCCTCGGTCATCAGCACGATGGCGTCGTTCGTTCGCGCGTTGAGAAACTGGAGCAGGTCCGGCTGGTTGAGCTGGAAGGTGAGCGTAAGGGAATTCGTCGTGAGCTGCGCATCCACACGCGTGAGCGAGGCGGTGTGGGCGGAGGCGGAGGCCGAAAGAAACGAAAGGAGCAGCAAGGCGAACAGCCTGTGCAGCCAGCGTCCGACTGAAGTTCTGGCTCCCTCTCCCTTTGCGTAGCAAGGGGAGG
>JBEBFV010000413.1:0-5769 GCA_040081795.1 Limisphaerales bacterium
AGAGGGATCCGCTCAGTAACGCAGTTGCAGGTTCAGGCCGATGGCGTGGAGGTCGAAGAGATTGTGCGACTCGTAGCGGTAGGTGGGCTGGAGGCTGAGGTGCTCGTTGATGCCCCACTTCAAGTCCAAGCCGACGCTCTGGAAATTCTTCTCGCCGATCAGTCCCTTGATGAGCTGCGAGGCGTTTTCCTCGCCGAGGGCGTAGCTCAGGCTCGCGGAGGAGAGCGGCGAAAACTGCCACGTCGTGCTGAACAGGCCGGCAAAGCCGGTGTTCACGCGCCCGCCCTTCGGCTCGGCGTGCGTGACATACATCCGCGCGTGCGACGACCACTGCGGATGCCACTGCCAGGTGACTCCCGGCACGATTTGCAACACCGGCTCATCCGCGAATCGCAGATGGCTCACGGCCAGGCTCGCCGAGAACTCATCGGTGAAAAAGTATTCCGTCCGCGCGCCGACACGCCAGCGCGGGATGTAGCCGCCGTTGAGCGAGACTCCGGTGTCGAGACCGAGAATCCACTGCGGCGTCACGTGCGTGTCCCAGCCGAGGAGAAGCTGGTTCGCCTGCTGCCCGAAGCGCGAGAAGGTCCGATACTCTCCGGAGACGCTCATGCCCAACTGCCGCCGCCAATACGCGGCGAGGTAGCCTTCGTGCCACGCCTGCAACTTCGCGCCCGCGCCAGTCGTGTCGTTCAGCGTCGCGAACTCATAGCCCGTGGCCACGCCGATGATCGTGGGGTCCGCCACGCGCACCTGCTTGCCGAGCTTCTCCTGCGCGGCATCCTGCAGGTCTGCGCCGGGCGCGGCGGGCACGCGGGCGACGGCCTGCTGCAACGGCATCCCCGTGTGCCGGCGGAACAAGCGCAGTGCCTCGCTGCTGACCTCGGGAGCGAGCGGGTCGAAGAGCGATTGCAGCGCGGCTGCGTTCACCTCGCCGCCGTGCGCGTCAGCCCACTTCTGCGCCCAAAGCTCCGGCCACGCGTCCGCCGGTTGCGCGCGCTGGTAGTCGCGCAGCACACCGTAAAACGTGTCGGCGTCCTTCTCGCGGAAAGCGATCTTGAGCCGCTCGCGATACACGAGGGCCGAGCCGGGCGCGATGCGCTGCGCGGAGTCGAGCGCCTGCCACGCGCGGTTCAGGTCGCCGCGCATTTGCGCCACGTCCGCGATGCCGAGCCAGCCGGTCAGGGACTCCGGGTTGCGCGCGACGACCTCTTCGTAGAGGGCAAGGCTGTCGCGCTGCTTTCCCTGCTGCCGCGCCAGTCGCGCGAGGCCGAGCAGGGCTTCGTCGCGGTCGGGCGCGAGCTGCGCTGCGCGATCGAAGTAGTCGCGAGCCTCGCGCGTTTTGCCAGCGGTGGCAAAGGTTTCGCCGGCGGCAACGACTGCGTTGTAATCGCGCGCATGCGCTTCGGCGTAACCGGCGATGAGGTTCAGCCCTTCGTCCTTCTGCCCGCGTGCGATGAGTCGCTGGGCTTGAAAAGAAACCTGCCGCTGCCGCACGTCGGGATCGCTCGTGCGGCGGTTGGAGAGGGCGAAGGCCGCGTCGTCGTTGTCCACCGTCGCGTGGATGGTGGCCAGGAACAGCCCGACCTCGGCGTCCGAACGCCCGGAGCGGCGGTCGAGGTCAACCGCCTGCCGATACGCCGGCGTCGAGCGACCCGCCGCGACGAGCGCGCGCTGGAAGCCAAGGGTGGCGGCGATGTTGTCCGCGCCGGAAGACGAGATGGCGTTGGCGTAGGCCGCCTGCGCCTCGCGCCAGTTGCCGCGCCAGAGCTGCGTGTTGCCGTGGCCTTCCTGGGCTGCGGCGTCGCTGGGATTCTCCTGCATCAAGCGTCGGTAGCGTTCGCCTGCGCTGGCGGTGCGGCCCAGCCAGCCGAGGTATTGTGCCTCCATGAGGCGGTATTGCGCGCTGGCCGGATCAGTGCGCAACAGGCCGCGAACAAGCGCGAGCGCCTGGCCGATTTGGCCGCGCTTGGCCAACGCCTCGGCGCGCAGCCGGGCGGACTCCGGGTCTTCATTGCTGGGCTGCGCTGTTGGGCGTGCGCTCTCCACCCGAGTCGAACGCGAGGTGTCCACGGGAGGCATGCCGATAGGAAAAGAGTTTTGCCCGGGCGCTGAGAAGATGCCTGCGCACGCCAGCGCGATCGCGAGCGCCGCCCGCCGTGGGAACTCATCCGAACTCCACCGGGAGAAGGAAACATCGCGCCCTCGGACGCAGGGCAAGGAAACTGGTTGAGCGGTGTCTCGCTGCGGAATTGCCATCATGGGCCACTGCGCGAACGGCCAATCGCAGGGTGCGGCGACGCTACCAACGAACACCGTGTAGGCAAGCCGAAAGCCTGAGTCGCGCTGCTTCAGAAGCTCGCGGTGACAGCCATCGCTGCGGCAAGCCGGCGCAGGTAAGCCGCGCGGGAAATCTCCGTCGCGCCCAGGGACCGCGTCACCGGCGTGACCATCTGCGTGTCGAACAGCGTGAAGCCCCGCTCGCGCAGCCGGGCAACCAGATGAAACAACGCGACCTTCGAAGCGTCGTCGGCCCGGTGAAACATGGACTCGCCCGCGAACAGCCCGCCCACCGCCACGCCATAGACTCCGCCCACGAGCTTCCCTGCCTCCCAGCACTCGACGCTGTGCGCGTGGCCGGCCTCGTGCAACTCGGTGTAAGCCTCGACGAACTCCGGCGTGATCCAACCGCCCGGGCGCCGCGTCTTGGCGCACGCTGTGATGACCTCGCGGAAAGCGCGGTCGAAGGTGACTTCAAAACCACCCTTCCGCAGCGTGCGCGAGAGACTCCGCGAGACGTGGAACCGTTCGAGCTCAATGATCCCGCGCGGATCCGGCGACCACCAGGTTGCCGGGTCCGCAGTCCACGGGAACAGTCCGCTGCGATACGCCAGCAGCAGACGCGGCACAGACAGGTCGCCGCCCACCGCCACCAAGCCCGAGTGCGGCCCGCGCTTCACCGCGTCGCGGGGGTCAGGGAACCAGAGACGCTCATCGAGGAGGACAGGAGTGGACACAGTATTCAGTGTTCAGTAATCAGTGGGGAGAGACGCGCGGCGACTGGATGCTGAACACTGATTACTGATTACTGGTTACTGGTTGCTGGACAGCGCCGCCAGCAGCCGCGACTGGAAGAGCGCGCAAATTTCCATCGCCGCCACCGCTTCGAGCTGTCCGCCTTTCGCCAGCGGGATGAGATCCTCCGGGCTGCCCAGCTTCAGCCACAGGCCGACGCGCACCTCGTTGAGCACGCGCAGCAGCCAGTCCATCTGCGCCGAGGTCAGCCTCAGACGGAAGCCGCCCTGCGCGTCCTCGGCGAAGCGGCCCTGCTCGCCAAGGAACGCGTCCACGAGCCGCTTGTGCTCCGCGCGCTGCTCGGCCAGCGCCTCGGTGAGCGACCGCTCATGCTCCGCCAGCTTCTGTTCATCCCCGCTCTTCGAGAGCGGCGCGACAGGCCCGCCGCCGACGGGAAACTTCTTCATCACATGGATGAGCAATGCCCGCTCCTGCTTCGCGAGGTGGAACACATACAGCCCGTCCTTGGCCTCCACGAGTCTCACTCGCCTGGCTCCATGGTGGCGTGGAGCTGATACTTCTGCAGCTCATGCACGTAAAACTCCGCGCGCTCCATCGTCTCGCGCGTCAGCACGCTCTTGCCCGCGTTGTGGACCTGCATCATGTGGAACTCCGCCTTCTCCTTCTTCCACGCAAACACCTGCTGGAAGGCGTGCGTGACGAAGTCCATCAAGTTCACCGGGTCGTTCCAGCAGATCACGAGGTAGCCGGGGTCAAGGCTCTCCTTCGACTCCGTCTCTTCCTCGCGGATGATCCCCGGGGCAACTGGCAGTTCAATGGTCGTGGCCACGCGCACAGCATGGGCTTGGCTCGCTGAATTTTCAATCCCTCCGCCCATCCAAGCACCGTGACTCTTCCCGTCATCACGCGGTTCGCCCTCGCCGCTCTCCTCCTCGCCACTCTCTCGGCTCGCGCCCAGGACAAGCCCGGCACGCTCCTGAACCGCTCCAAGTCCGCGAAGCCCGCCGCCAAGCCAGAACCAGCGAAGACCAACACCGCCCCCGCCGCCCTCTCCGTCAAAGACATCGCCGCCCGCGTCAAACCCTCCCTCGTCACCATCACCTTCACCGGACGCGACGGCTCGGTGGACGGCACCGGCTCCGGGTTCGTCGTCGCGCCCGACGGCCTCATCGCCACGTCGCTGCACGTCATCGGCGAGGCCCGGCCCATCAAGGTCCAGTTCGCCGACGGCCAGAAGTTCGATGTCACCGAAGTCCACGCGTGGGACCGCCGCTCCGACCTCGCGCTCATCCGCATTGACGCGAAGGGCCTCACGCCGCTCCCGCTCGGCGATTCCGACACGCTGGAGCAAGGCTCCCCCATCGTCGCCATGGGCAACCCGCGCGGCCTCGACTTCAGCGTCGTCTCCGGCGTCGTCTCCGCGCGCCGCGAGGTCAAGACCGGCGACCTCGACGCCGACGCGATGATTCAGCTCGCCATCCCCATCGAGCCCGGCAACAGCGGCGGCCCGCTCCTCGACATGGCCGGCCGCGTCCACGGCATCCTCACGCTCAAGTCCGCCCTCACGGAAAACCTCGGCTTCGCGATGCCCATCAACTCGCTAAAACCCCTCCTCGCCAAGCCCAACCCCACGCCCATCGCCCGCTGGCTCACCATCGGCAACCTCAACCCCCGCGAGTGGCAACCCCTCCTCGGCGCGCGTTGGTCGCAGAAGGCCGGCCGCCTCTCCGTCGAGGGCCTCGGCAAAGGCTTCGGCGGTCGCGCCCTCTGCCTCAACCAACGCGACGTGCCCACCGTCCCCTACGAAATCGCCGTCACGGTGAAGCTCGAGAACGAGAGCGGTGCCGCCGGCCTCATCTTCTCCGCCGACGGCGGCGACCTCCACTACGGCTTCTATCCCACCGCCGGCCAGCTCCGCCTCACGCGCTTCGACGGCCCGACCGTTTACTCGTGGGCCATCCTCAAGACCGTCCCCTCGCCCCACTACCGCGCGGGCGACTGGAACACCATCAAGGTCCGCATCGAGAAAGACCGCCTCCTCTGCTACGTCAACGACCAACTCACCATCGAGTCCGACGACGCCACGCTGCGCACCGGCAAGGTCGGCCTCGCCAAGTTCCGCGACACCAAGGCCGCCTTCAAAAACTTCCAGGTCGCCAAGTCCATCCCCACCGCCGCCGCCACCGTCGCAGCGGAGAAAGCCATTCTCCAACAGCTCGAAACCCTCACCACGCCTCCCAGCGACAAGCTCCTCCTCTCCCTCCAGACCAACTCCTCCGCCAGCCGCGCCGTCCTCACCGCCCGCGCCGACCGCCTCGAAAAGGAAGTCTCCCAACTCCGCACCCTCGCCCGCACCGTCCACCGCCGCGACATCCAGGCCGCCCTGCTCCGCGAGCTGGACCAGCCCGAGACGAAGATAGACCTCTTCCACGCCGCCCTTCTCCTCGCCAAGCTCGACAACGAGGAACTCGACCTCGCCGCCTACCGCCGCCAGCTCGACGACATGGCCCGCGACATCACCGCCCAGCTCGCCGCCATGCCCGACGACGACTCGAAGCTCAAGGCACTCAAGAAATTCCTCTTCGAGGAAAACGGCTTCCACGGCAGCCGCGCCGACTACAACAACCGCGCCAACTCCTACATCAACGAAGTCCTCGACGACCGCGAGGGCATCCCCATCACCCTCTCCGTCGTCTTCCTCGAACTCGCCCGCCGCATCGGCCTCGACACCGT
>JBEBFV010000414.1:0-5758 GCA_040081795.1 Limisphaerales bacterium
GCGCGGCGTGGACGGCTCGTAGGGCAGCACGGACTTGGCAATCTTCGGCGAGCCGTCCTCGTTGAGCACGGGCTTGCGGTCCGGCCCCAACTGGCAGGGAAAAATGGAGCCGATCACGATGCTCCAGGCCTGCCACCTCGCCGGGCACGAGGTGCCGCACTATTGCTACCATCCGAAGCTCCCCATCGCCGGCAACTGCCGCATGTGCCTCGTCGAGTTCGGCACGCCGCAGTTGGGGCCGGACCGCAAGCCCGTGCTCAACGAGGACGGCTCGCCGAAGATTGCCAAGTCCGTGCTGCCCTACGAGCCGTCCACGCCGCGCGGGGCCATCACCTGCGCCACGCCCATTTCGCCGGGTATGGAGATTTACCCGAATTCGCCCGCAACGAAGCAGATGCGCGAGGCGGTGCTGGAATCACTGCTCATCAACCACCCGCTCGACTGCCCCATCTGCGACCAGGCCGGCGAGTGCAAGTTGCAGGAATACTCCGTCGAGCACGGGCAGGCCACCAGCCGCTTCGTCGAGGCGAAGGTCCACAAGCCCAAGGCCGTGGACCTCGGGCCGCGCATCATGCTCGACGACGAGCGCTGCGTGCTCTGCACCCGCTGCATCCGCTTCACCAAGGACATCGCCGGCGACGACGCGCTCGGCATCGTGAATCGCGGCAGCTACAACACCATCGCCGCGTGGGCCGAGGGCAAGTTCGACAACAACTACACGCTCAACACCGTGGACATCTGCCCGGTGGGCGCGCTGACCTCGAAGGATTTCCGCTTCCAGATGCGCGTGTGGTTCATGAAGGAGACCAAGTCCCTCTGCACGAGTTGCGGCACCGGCTGCAACATCGTCGTCGGCTCGCGCGAGGAGAAAGTCTATCGCTACGAGCCGCGCCAGAACGACGCGGTCAACTCGACGTGGATGTGCGACTCGGGCCGCTTGAACTACAAGTGGATTGGCCGCGAGGACCGGTTGAAGAAGTGCGGGATGCGGATTGCGGAACGTGGAATGTTGGAAGTCGCCTGGCCCACTGCGCTCAAGGCCATCTCCGCGAAGCTGGCTTCTGCCGCGAAAGGCAGCGTCGCCGTCATCGCCAGCGCGCGGCAGACGACCGAGGAACTTTGGCTGCTGTCCAAGCTCGCGAAGAAGTTCAGCGCCTTGACCGACTCCGTCGCACGCAATGGCGAGGGCGACAAGCTGCTCGTCAACGCCGACAAGAACCCGAACTCCAACGGCGCGCGGCTCACCGGCGTCGCCGGCCCGCAGCTCGGCGTGAACCTCGCAAAGATTGCCGACGGCATCCGCAGCGGTGGCATCCGCACGCTCATCGTCTTCGGCGAGGACGTGACCAAGCACGGCATCGGTGCGGACCTCCTCGCGAAGCTCGACACGCTCATCGTCAGCGACATCCTGCCGAACGCGACGACTGCCGCCGCGCACTTCGTCCTGCCCGGCTGCGCGCATGTCGAGAAACGCGGCACGTTCGTGAACGTGAAGGGCCGCGTGCAGAAGTTCATGCGGGCCGTCGAGGCCCCCGGCGACGCCCGGCCCGAGTGGGAGTTCCTGCACGAGCTGGTGCACAACGTCACCGGCCAGAACGGCTTCTCGACCATCGAAGGGCTGTTCAACCAGATGGCGCGCGAGGTCCCCGGCTTCGCGGGGCTGGAGTGGGCGAAGCTCGGCGACACGGGTGTGACGGTTCCGATTTGATGCACTAGACTGACTGCCATGAATGCGACCCTTGAAGCACCAACAGGCTTGAACGTGGAACTGCCGCTGGGCGTTTCCGCCGACGAGGCGAAGCTGGAACTGGCCATTCGCTTGTTCAGCCGGGGCAAGCAGTCGCTCGGTCAGGCGGCGAAGATGGCGGGCTTCACCAAGCGCGCCTTCATAGACGTGCTCGGACGTGAAGGCATCCCCGTTGTGAACTACGACGTGGAAGACTTGCGGAGGGAACTTGCCCGGTGAACCGCATCGTTGTCAGCGACAGCGCCTGCCTGATTGGCTTGGAGCGCGTTCAGCGGCTGGAGCTGCTGGCGGCGGTCTTTGGCGAGGTGATTATCCCGCCGATGGTCGCGGCGGAATTCGGCGTAAGTCTGCCGTGGTTGAAGGTGATTGCTCCGCGCGACCTGCATCTGGTGGCCGCGTGTCGGGCGGTGGTGGACGACGGCGAGGCGGAGGCCATCGCGCTGGCGGCGGAGTTGGGCGCGGAAGTGTTACTGGACGACTTGCGCGGTCGTCGGCTGGCCGCGCGGCTGAATGTGCCCGCGCGCGGGTTGCTCGGCGTGCTGGTGCTCGCCAAGCAGATGGGCAAGCTCGTGGCGGTCGCGCCGGTGATTTCAGAGTTGCGGCGGCAGAACTTCTTCATCAGCGCACCACTGGTGGCGGAAGTGCTGGGCCGGTGCGGTGAAACGATGGATTGAACGATGTTCAACTGGATTTCCAATTTGATTTCGCAGCACGAGTTCGTGTTCTTCACGCTGCTGAAGATTGCGTGCGTGCTGGGGCCGTTGCTCACGCTCGTCGCCTACGCGGTGCTGGCGGAGCGCAAGGTCTCGGCGCTCATCCAAGACCGCGTGGGGCCGAACCGCGTGAACCTCCCGCTCATCGGCAGCATCCCGGTCCTCGGGCCGTTCCTCACGAAGCTCGGCTTCTGGCACCCGCTGGTGGACGGCGTGAAGAGCTTCATCAAGGAGGATTTCACCCCGGCGCATGTGCGGGAGATTTACTTCTGGCTCGCCCCGGCCATCTCGCTGGTGCCGGCGTTCCTCGTCGTGGCGGTGATTCCGTTCGGCTCCACACTCGGCGCGCAGAAGATGGTCATCGCGGACCTGAACGTCGGCATTCTCTACACCTTCGGCATCGTGTCGCTCGGCGTGTATGGCATCGTGCTGGCGGGCTACGCGGCGAACTCGAAGTTCCCCTTCCTCGGCGGCATCCGCGCCAGCGCGCAGATGATTTCCTACGAAATCGCGATGGGCATGAGCGTCATCCCGGTCTTCCTCGTCGTCGGCGACCTGAACCTCGGCAAAATCATCGAGCACCAGGCGCAGAACGGCTGGAACGCCTTCCCGGTCTTCGGCGGCGGCTTCAGCGCGCAGACGCTCCTGCTCGTCCCATGCGGCGTGGTGTCGTTCGTAATTTTCTTCATCTCAGCGCTCGCGGAAACGAACCGTCTGCCCTTTGACATGGCGGAGTCGGAGTCCGAGCTGGTCAGCGGCTACCACACGGAATACAGCTCGATGAAGTTCGGTATGTTCTTCATCGGCGAATACGCGAACATGTTCGCCGGCGCGGCGATGATGACCACGCTGTTCCTCGGCGGCTGGACGTTGCCCCTCTTTGGTCTCGACGTTGCGCCTGCGGACGGCGAGTGGTGGAAGGGCCTGCTGCACATCGGGATTTTCATGGGGAAGATGCTCGGGTTCATGTTCATCTTCATGTGGATTCGCTGGATGCTCCCGCGCTTCCGCTACGACCAGTTGATGGACCTCGGCTGGCGTCGGATGATTCCGCTGGCACTGGCGAACATCATCCTAACCGCCGCCGTGCTGGCGCTGACCAACCGTTGACCGACGCGCGACCATGATTGTCAAACGCAACGAACTGACTTGGTTTGAGCGGCTTTATCTGCCGGCCCTCATCGGCGGGCTGAAGGTCACCACGCGCCATTTCCTCAACACCCTCACCACCAAGACGCCCGTCACGCAGCAGTATCCCGAAGAGCCGACGCGCGTGCTGCCCGGCTATCGCGGCGCGCCGTATCTCGTGCGCGACCAGGACGGCGCGACCAAGTGCGTCTCCTGCCAGCTTTGCGAGTTCGTTTGCCCGCCCAAGGCCATCCGCATCACGCCGCCCGGCCCGACCGGCAAGCCCGCCGACCGCACGAATGCGGAGAAGATGCCCGAAGAGTTTGAAATCAACATGCTCCGGTGCATCTTTTGCGGCCTCTGCCAGGAGGTCTGCCCGGAGGAGGCCATCTTCCTGAAGAGCGACTTCTCGCTCACCGGCCTCGCGCGCAGCGAGATGATTTACGACAAGGAGAAGCTCCTCGCCCTCGGCGGCACGCACCCCGGCATCCAGAAGTGGAAGCAGAAGCTGGAGGAGGCGAAGGAGCAGGAAACTTTTCCGGTGAAGGCATAGAACGAAATGGCTGCATACTCCCTCAGCGAAGAACAGAAACGCCGCGCGATAGAGGTGGCGAAGGAGTTTCTTTCTGCCCCGAAAGTAGCTGAGGGAAAGACCCCTGTGGAGTTGGGCATCGAACTAGACGCAAACCGGGTGAGGCTAATCGAGACCCAGCTCAAGGCGCTCCTAGGAAAGTATCTTGGAGGTCAGCTCCCGCTCGCCGAGTTCAAATCGTCGGTGGACGGCATCAACAAGCGCAACGAGTTCTGGGGCTTCAATGGCCCCAAGGGGCAAATGTTCTTCAACATGGTCGTCAAAATTGCGAACGAACAGTCAGACTGTGACCAAGAGTTGAAGTCGGCGCTTGCCGTTCCAACAAGCGAGCAACTCGCGTCCAGCCGCATCAAAACCTTCCAGACCTTCGTGAAGCGCCTCGGAGACGACTGGGTGAGTGCGGGCAAAACTCGCTACGGAGCGCCGAAGCCGGGAAGCATCCCCTTCTTCCTGTCCTACTTCTGGCAAATCCAAAACCGAGACATCTGGCCGGTTTACTACACGAATGCGGTGCAGACGCTGATGGACCTCAACATCTGGCAGCCGGCAGATGAGCTCGCGGCGGACTACCTGACTTTCAAGCAGGTTTTTGAGGCGCTGGCTCAACTCTTTGCCGAGACATTCAAGCGTCCCTTCAGCCACTACGATGTCGAACACATCTTTTGGTTTAAGGGAAACAACCCCTACGAAACGCCTGAAGTAAAACCGACAGACGAGAAGGCGGTGTCCGCACAATCTTCAAGCGCCGGGCCAATTTCTGTGGAAGGGGACCGGCTCCCAGAGAGCTATGTCCCGCCGATAATTGCAATCTTGCCGGCGATGGCGTGGCACGAGGAGACGCTGGTCGAGGCGGCGAAGCGTTCAGGGACAAGCTTGGAGCGAGCTTTTGAGAAGAACATTGATGCTGCCTTCACGATGCTGGGCTACGAAACGAAGCTTCTAGGGCAGGGCCAAGGCCGCGTGCCAGACGGCCGGGCCCTCGCGCACGACGAGAACTACCTCATTCTGTGGGATGGAAAGATTCGGGCGAGCTCCTACAGTCTGGGCACGGACGACCGGACCATCCGGGAATACATCACCACGCAGAGCCGCGAGTTGAACCGCTTCAGAAACATCTACTACGTGATAGTCTCAAGCGCCTTCACCGACGATTACGACGACTCGATTGCCGCAATGAAGATGGAGACCGAGGTTAGCGAAGTCATCTTGCTTGAAGCGAAAGCGCTCATGGCAATTGTGGAGGCGAAGCTGCGCGCGCCTCTACAGCTTACCTTGGGGCCTGACGGCATTCAGCAGCTTTTCACCCGCAGCGGAGTCCTAAACACTGAGAGGGTTCGCAAGTTTCTTGGATAGCATGACGATTCCAGACATTCTCTTTTACCTCTTCGCCTTCCTCACGCTCCTCTTCGGCGCGCTGGTGGTGGCCAATCCGTTCAGCCGCAACCCGGTCACGAGCGCGATGTTCCTCGTGCTGACCATCTGCGCGATGGCCGGCCTCTTCGTGCTGCTCAACGCCTTCTTCCTCGCGGCGGTGCAAATCCTCGTCTATGCGGGCGCGGTGATGGTGCTCTTCCTCTT
>JBEBFV010000415.1:0-5747 GCA_040081795.1 Limisphaerales bacterium
TCACGCCGGATATGCTGCCCGCCGACGTCATCGGCACGCAGATTTACAACCCGCAATCCGGCGGCTTCACCACGCGCTTCGGCCCCATCTTCGCGCACCTCGTCCTTGCCGATGAAATCAACCGCGCGCCCGCCAAGGTCCAGTCCGCGCTGCTGGAGGCGATGCAGGAAAAGCAGGTCACCATCGGCGACAATTCCTACAAGCTGGAGGAGCCGTTCCTCGTGCTCGCCACGCAGAACCCCATCGAGCAGGAAGGCACGTATCCGCTGCCCGAGGCGCAGGTGGACCGCTTCATGTTGAAGCTGAAAATCGGCTACCCGACGCGCGAGGAGGAGCGGCAAATCCTCGACCTCATGGCCCGCACCAGCGGCCTGCCGAGCGCGCAGCCAGTCGTCGAGGCCAAGACCATTCTCGCCGCCCGCCAGGTCATCAACGACATCTACGTGGACGACAAGGTGAAGGACTACATCGTGGACCTCGTGTGCGCCACGCGCGACCCGGCCAAATACAAAATCAACGTCAAGGACTTCATCCAGCTCGGCGCCTCGCCGCGCGCGACCATCTCGCTGACGCTCGCCGCGAAGGCCTACGCCTTCCTCAAGGGCCGCGGCTACGTGACCCCGCAGGACGTGAAAAGCATCGGCATGGACGTGCTGCGCCACCGCGTCGCCATCACCTACGAGGCCGAGGCCGAGGACAAGACCAGCGAGATCGTGATCCAGAAGATTTTTGACGAGTTGCCGGTGCCCTAAGGACAGCCGACAAAATCCAATGGGTGAAAATCAAAACATTGGCCAAGCCTTTCGGGCGCTGGATTGCAACGTTGAGTGCTCTGAGGAAGATGTAAAGGTCTCCTATCGCCAACTTGTCAAAGTCTGGCATCCAGACCGATTTGCATCAGATCCGCAACTCGTCATCAAGGCGACTGAGCGAATGAAGGTTTTGAACGACGCGTATCAAACACTGCAAAATCATTTTGCCCAAAAGCAGCTACAAGCCGGTTACCCAAACAGAGCCGGTTCTCCCGAGGCCGACGCAAAAACATCAACTAGCCGCGTGTTGAGTGAAACAGTGGTAATCACTGAACTCCGCGACTCGGACTCGGCGCTAGTCTACTGCAAGAACGTCACCACAAAATCTCGGTGTTCTGAGGATAGGTGGGAAACCACAGAAATCAGAGTTTACAAAACTGTGCCCACGCATGCCGGCGAGAGTTTCGAGGCCGCATCTCGGCGTTCGATGAGCTTTTTCCGAGACGCTAATTCTGGCTACAGGACTAAACACATGGATATCGTAGGAGGCGGCACGGGCAACGAGTATGTGTTCGATGACGGCAGTCGAGCTGCAGTTTACTCATCGTCTGAAGACACGTGGTCGGAGGAAAAGACCGCTTTACGCGGCAAGTTCAGTAACGATCTACTAAGACTGCACGAAGCTTTCGTGTTTTTTGAGCGAAATGACGATTGGGCAAGTTGCTTAGAGATCGCCCAACGGGCGGTCGAACTTCATAGCAACCATTTGTGGAGTTGGATTTCGCGCGGGGTTGCATTGCGAAAGCTGGGCCGTTCAAGGGATGCTTATTTGGCGCTCAAGCCGGCAGCTCATAGATCCTTCACCCAGACAAGTTCAGATATCTGGCTATTCGGGCCGGCCTTTGGCTACGAATTGGACAGCTTCGCAGCCTGCTACATTCTAGCCTGCTATGCTGCTCACTGCGGAGCTACAGAAGAATCAAAGCAATGGCTAAAGACGCTATTTGAGATGGCCGAAAGTGCAGGTCGTAACTCGTGCCAATTTGAGCAATACCGATCCCTTGCCCTGAAGGAGTCAGATTTGCATTCCGTTCGTAGCTCCATCCCTGATTTGCCGCCTAGTTGGAAGTTTTTCAATTGGCTTTGGCGTTGAAATGATCCCCCGCGAGCTGCTCAAGAAGATCCGCCAGATCGAGATTCGCACGAACCGGCTCGTGTCCGAGTCCGTGTCCGGCGCGTATCACAGCGTCTTCAAGGGCCAGGGCATGAACTTCGACGAGGTGCGCGAGTATCAGCCCGGCGACGACGTGCGGGCGATTGACTGGAACGTCACGGCGCGCATGAACCACCCGTTCATCAAGAAGTTCGTCGAGGAGCGCGAGCTGACGGTGATGCTCGTCGTGGACCTCAGCGGCTCCGGCCTCTTCGGCTCCGGCGAGCAGTCCAAGCGCGAGCTGGCCGCCGAGATCGCCTCCGTGCTCGCCTTCTCCGCCATCCGCAACAACGACAAGGTCGGCCTCGTGCTCTTCAGTGACGAGGTGGAGAAGTTCATCCCGCCGCGCAAGGGCCGCCGCCATGTGCTGCGCGTCATTCGCGAAATCCTTTTCTTCGAGCCGAAGCAGCATGGCACCGACCTGCCGGGTGCGCTGCACTTCGTCAGCCGGATGCTGCCGCACAAGTCCGTGGTGGTGGTGCTCTCGGATTTTCTCGAAGCCCGCACGCCCACGCGCTTCGGCTCCCGCGCGCCCACGCAGCCGATGGCCTTTGGCGAACCGCTCGCGCCGGCCACCCAGGTTGCGCTGCGTCAGGCCCATCGCCGCCACGACCTCGTGGCCGTCCAAATCACCGACCGCTACGAACTCGAACTCCCCGCGCTTGGCCGGCTCGTGTTGAAGGACGCTGAGACGGGTGAAGTGGTCGAGGTTCAGACCGGCAACGCCCGGCAGCGCACCGCGTTTGCCGAGCAGCAGACTCTCTTCCAGAACTCCCTTCGCCGCACATTCCGAACGATGGGCATTGATTCGATCCAACTTCGGACCGACCAGCCTTACTCGGCTGCGCTGGGGAAGTTTTTCGACGCGCGGGAGAAGCGGAGGAGAAGGGGATGAAAAAGTAATTAGCGCTTAGTAATTAGTTCTCGCACCGCCTCCCAGCTCCCGCACCAAGCACTAATTACTAATCACTCTCCCCATGCCCCTCCCTCCGCTCATCCTCGCCTCCGCCTCGCCGCGCCGGGCGGAGCTGCTGCGCGGGTTGGGGCTGGAATTCACGGTCATCACCTGCCCGACCGAGGAGGCGCATCATGAGGACTTCACCGCGCGCGAGTTGTGCCTGTTCAACGCGTATCGAAAGGCCCGTGCCGTCGCGAAGCTCCACCCGCAGGCGCTCGTGCTGGGCGCGGACACGCTCGTCTATCTGAGCACGACGCTCTACGCCAAGCCGTCGGACATGGCGGACGCGCGGCGGATGATCAGCGAGCTGGCCGGCCACACGCACCAGGTCGTCACCGGCGTCTGCCTGCTGCAACTCGGCACGCATCGCTGCCGTCTCTTCGCAGAGACAACGAACGTGACCTTCAAGCTGCTGACCGATTCGCAAATCACCGCTTACCTCGCTGCCATCCAACCGCTCGACAAGGCCGGAGCCTACGCGATTCAAGACCGGGGTGACGAAATCGTGGAGCGAATCAACGGGTCGTTCAGCAACGTCGTCGGCCTGCCGGTGGAGCGGGTGAAACATGAGCTTGCGAGCTGGCGCCGGCGCGGGTAGGGCGCGGCTGTCCTCAGCGTGCCGCCGCACATTCCGAACGCCAAACGGCGCGCCAAGGACAGACGCGCCCTACCACCAAAGTCACTTGCCCGCGGTTTTCCCAGCCCCACGCTTGCCTTCACTTCGTCGGCTCCTACACTCCGCGCGCCGATGCTGAATCTGGACACCCTGAACCCTGAGCAACGCGACGCCGTCGAGACGGTTCGCGGCCCCGTGCTCATCCTCGCGGGCGCGGGCACGGGCAAGACGCGCGTCATCACCTTCCGCATCGCGCACATGGTCCAGCGAGGCATCGCGCCGGAAAACATCCTCGCCGTCACCTTCACCAACAAGGCCGCGCGCGAAATGCTCGAACGCGTGAACCAGCTTCTCCCCAAGCGCCGCAGTAGCGATGACGAGAAGCCGTCGCGTCCGACCGTCTCCACCTTCCATTCCCTCTGCGTCCGCATCCTCCGCCAGCACATCGAGCTGCTCGGCTACAAGCGGAACTTCGTCATCTACGACGAGTCGGAGCAGCTCGGCGCGATCAAGAAGATTCTCGCCAACGTCTCCGCCAAGGGCGAGCAGACCGACCCGCGCGCGGTGCTCACGCTGTTGAGCAAGTTCAAGAACGGCGGCGCGGCAGCCGAGGCGGCGTTCAAGGACCCAAATGTCTCCGCGCTCGCCGAGCACGTCCGCAAGAAATACGAGTCCGCGCTCAAGGCCTGCAACGCGGTGGACTTCGACGACCTCATCCTGCTCACGCTCCGCCTCTTCACCGAGCATCCCGACGCGCTCGACGCTTGCCGCGCGCGCTTCCGTTACGTGATGGTGGACGAGTATCAGGACACCAACGCCGCGCAGTTTCAGTTGGTCCACGCGCTCACCCTCAAGCACCGCAACCTCTGCGTAGTCGGTGACGATGACCAGTCCATCTACGGCTGGCGCGGCGCGGAGGTGGCCAACCTGCTCGACCTCGAAAAGCATTACCCCGAGGTGAAGGTCGTGAAGCTGGAGCAGAACTATCGCTCGACGAACACGATTCTCCAGGCCGCCAACGCGGTCATCAAGAACAACGCCCGCCGACGCGGGAAGAACCTGTGGTCGCAGAACGGGCAGGGCACGAAGATTCAGCTCCACGCGTTCGACACCGACGACACCGAGGCGCGCACGGTGGCAGAGACCATCGAGTTCAAGCGCATGACCCAGCGCGTGCCGTGGGGCGACCAGGCGATCCTCTTCCGAACGAATCTTCAGTCGCGGCCCATTGAGATGGAGCTGCGCAAGGCCGGCATCCGCTATCACCTCATCGGCGGGCAGAGCTTCTTCGACCGCCGCGAGGTGCGCGACTTCCTCGCCTATGTGAAGACGTTCCTGAACCCGCACGACGACGTGAGTCTGCTGCGCATCGCGAACGTCCCCTCGCGCGGCCTGAGCGACGTGACGATGGAGCGCCTGCTCGGCGCGAGTCAGGAACGGCATTGCTCAGTCTTCACCGCGATGCGCCACACGGATGTGCAAAACAGCTTTCAAGGCCGTGCCCGCGAGGCGATTCAGGAGTTCCTCGGCTTCATCGAAGAAACGCGCGCAAAGCTGGCCGACGAGGCGTTCGCCGCGAAACCTGACGCGCTTCGGCAATGGTCGGAGAAGTTCCTCAACGAGACCGGTTACTACAACGAACTCCGCCGCAGCGAGAAGAACCAGGAGAACGCCGAAAACCGCATCCGCAGCCTGCGCGACTTGATTGCCACGATGGACCGCGACGGCGTGGGCAAGCCGATGTCAGACCGCCTCGACGCGTTTCTAGAGAACATCACGCTCGACTCCGAACGCGAGGAGGAGAAGGAGGCCGGCGACGCCGTGACGCTCATCACGATGCACTCGTGCAAGGGCCTCGAGTATCCGCACGTGTATGTCGTGGGCTTGGAGGACGGCCTGCTGCCGCACTCGCGCTCGAAGGTCGAGGGCACGATGGACGAGGAGCGGCGGCTATTCTATGTGGCCATCACGCGTGCGAAGCGGGAGCTGATGATTTCGCACTGCGGCGGGCGGAAGAAGTATGGCCAGGTGATGCCCTGCCATCCATCACCGTTCCTCAAGGAACTCCCGGCAAACCTCATCGAGGATGCGGACGAGAAGGGCAAGCAACCCGTCACGCAGGCCAGCGCGAAGGACATGTTTGCAGCGATGCGCGCGGCGTTGCAGTGATGCAGTTGATGGAGCGCCGGCTTCCAAGCCGGCTTGGGT
>JBEBFV010000416.1:0-5746 GCA_040081795.1 Limisphaerales bacterium
ACCGGTGAAGTCGCCTTCCTCAGCCGGCCCGAGCAGGTGTTTCCAATCAAGATTAGGCAGATTGAATCCGCCGCGATCCCGCGTGAGGAGGGAAACGTATTTCTTGTCAGTGCTGATTTTCAAGGCGATGTCGCGGACTGGTGGCGACCGGGCATGAGCGGCCTATGCACGTTTGAGGTCGGCAAACGCCGACTCATCTGGATCTTCACGCATCGCACTGTCGATTTCCTCCGAATGTGGCTGTGGTGGTGAAATCGTCCTTGGTTGTTATCAGTCG
Source organism: Limisphaerales bacterium (assembly GCA_040081795.1). Classification (GTDB taxonomy): domain Bacteria; phylum Verrucomicrobiota; class Verrucomicrobiia; order Limisphaerales; family SXTU01; genus SXTU01. The sequence continues at coordinate 278 of JBEBFV010000416.1, forward strand.
TCAGTTGCTGCTGGCGAAGATTTGAAGGCTTCCTTGAGGGAACGACAGAGAACGGACTACAAACGAATCCAATGGACCGATCAACCTTCAGCGAATCCTGGCATCGGGTGGCCGACCAGCGGATCAGCCTGCGCGTGGGGGTGGCTGTCCGGCGACAGTTCTTCCGCGGCGAAAAATGGATGGTCGTTGAGGACCCCTTCACCAATCAGTTTTTCCGGTTGCGACCGCCGGCGTATGAATTCGTAGCCCGGTTGCGGCCGGACAAGACGGTGGCCGAGGTCTGGCGCGAGTGTTTGGACAAGTTTCCGGATGAGGCGCCGGGACAGGGCGAGGTCATCCAGATACTCGCGCAATTATACCAGACGAACCTGCTGCAATACAGCATGGCAGAGGATGCGAAAGAGCTGTTTGAACGGCATCGGAAGCGGAGTTCGAAGGAGGCGCGGGCGCGGTTCCTGCAGATCATGTTCATGCGGATTCCGCTGATTGACCCGGATCAGTTTCTCGTGCGCACGCTGCCGATTGTGGGGAAATTTATCAGTGCGTTCGGCGCCATGATTTGGCTCGGCCTGGTGATGTATGCGCTGAAGCTCGTTGCCGACGACTACGACTCGATCGTGCAGGAAACCCAGGGCGTATTGGCCCCGAGCAATATCCCGCTGCTCTACGCCGCGATGGTGGTCACCAAATTATTGCACGAGTTCGGCCATGCGTATTTCTGCCGCAAGTTCGGCGGCGAGGTGCACGTGATGGGCGTGATGCTGCTGGTCTTCACGCCGATTCCCTACATGGACGCCACCTCAAGCTGGCGCTTTCGCAGTCGCTGGCAACGAATGCTGGTGGCTGCGGCGGGGATGATCGTGGAAGTATTCGTGGCGGGCATTGCGGTCATCGTGTGGGCGAACACCGGCACGGGAACCCTTCACAGCTTGGCCTACAACATGATCTTCGTGGCCTCGATCTCCACGGTCGGGTTCAACCTCAACCCATTGCTGCGGTTTGACGGCTACTACATGCTTTGTGATCTGCTGGAGACGCCCAATCTCCATCAGCGTTGCGGGCAGCACATGCGGCACTTGTGTGAGAAGTATCTCTTCAAGGTAAAGCAGACCTTCAGTCCGGCGGATAAACTCAAGGAGCAGACCTGGCTGACGACCTTTGGGATTCTGTCCGCCATCTACCGAGTCATCGTGTTCGCCTCCATCCTGTTGTTCGTGGCGGACAAGTTCCTCGTTCTCGGACTGATCATGTTAGTGGTGGGGGTGATCACCTGGATCATCGTGCCGGTCGTCAAGCTGTTGAATTATCTGGCCTCAAGCGAACGGCTTGAGCGTCGGCGCCTGCGGGCTTTCGCTGTCAGTTTCGGGATCATGGCCGTGCCGGTGGTTCTGCTTTGGGTGATTCCATTTCCGAGCTATTTCCGCGCGCCGGGGGTTATCGAATCCCGTTCATGGACGCAGGTGATCGGGGAGACATCGGGATTCCTGGAGGAGGTGATCGCCACGCCGGGGTCAGTGGTGGAGAAGGGGCAACCGTTGCTGCGCCTCCGGAACTCTGAGTTGACGCTGGCCAAACGACAGACCGAGGCACGGCTCAACGAATTGGACATGCGCATCATGTTGGCACTCGAAAGCAATGCGGCGAATCTCAAACCGTTGCGAGAGCTGAAAGGTTCTGTCGAAGAACGATTGGCTCGCATCAATACCGGCATTGATGCGTTGACCGTCCGTGCGCGAATGAGCGGCACCTGGGTCGCCCCGGGGGCGGCACGATTTGCGGGGCGTTGGTTCGAACGCGGCATGCCCATCGGCATGTTGGTGGATGAATCGGCATACGAGTTTGTGGCCACGGTGGATCAGGGGGATGCCGATCGGTTGTTCACCGCTCCCTTGACCGAAGCTGAAGTGCGGTTGTTCGGCCAGGTCGAAGAAGTCCGGACAATTCGCAACATCCGCGTGGTTCCGGGTGAACAATCGCAACTGCCCTCAGCGGCGTTGGGATGGGCTGCGGGAGGCGAAGTTGCCACGAAGCTCGATGATCCTCAGGGTCGGCGGGCGGCCGAGCCGTTTTTTCGCGTGGCCGGAGATTTGGCCGGAACCGGAAATGGACTGAGCCACGGACGCACCGGAAAGGTGCGGTTTTACACCGGGCACGAACCGTTGCTGAAGCTTTGGCTACGCCGGTTCTGGCAGTTGTTGCAGGAGCGGTATCAGGTATGAAGTGGACGCGTGATTACCAACGTTTTGCGCATCGCCGGCCCGGCGAACTGCACTCCGGAGTGGACGGTTTCGTGCATTCAATGATCGGCATGTGGCGTCGTCGTCCTGGTGTTCGCGGGCAATTGCGTCGAACGGTGGCGACGGCGCTCGCCCGGGAATCGGAATGGGCGGCGATGTCGCAAAAGGAGCTTCAAACGCGACTGGCGGAACTACGGATTTGTTTTCGAAAGGGTGGAACGATTCCGGCGGAAAAGGTGTCCGAAGCTCTAGTCGCTGTTCGTGAGGCGGCGGATCGTCAGATTGGTTTGCGGGCCTTTCCCGTGCAATTGATGGGCGCGCTCGCCTTGCATCGCGGCCATCTGGTTGAAATGGCGACGGGGGAGGGAAAGACGCTCGTCGCGGGATTGGCGGCGGTGTTAGCCGGTTGGTCGGGAAAGCCCTGCCATATTGTGACTGTGAACGATTACCTCGTGCGGCGCGATGCGGAGTGGCTGGAACCGTTTTATCGACTCTGCGGGGTGAGTGTGGGAACGGTGACCGCGGACCTCGCGACCGAGGATCGCAGCCAGGCTTACGACCGGGACATCACCTATGCGACCAGCAAGGAATTGTTGGGTGACTTCCTGCGCGATCAATTGCGGTCGATGCGAATCGAACAGCCCACGCGACGCCTCATTCGGCAACTGTTGCCGGGAAGGGGAGGACTCCGCGAGCAGGTGGTCATGCGCGGTCTGCACACAGCGGTTGTGGACGAGGCTGACAGCGTGCTGATTGACGAGGCGGTGACGCCGCTGATCATTTCCGCACCCAAGAAAAACCCAGCGCTGAACGAAGTCGTGATGGCGGCCGGCGCGGTGGTGACGGATTTCACTCCCGGTGCTGACTACCGGGTGAATGAACGATTTCGGGAAATTGAACTAACCGGGATGGGGCGCGACAAGCTGGCCCAAAAGAGTAGCCAATTGCCCGGGATCTGGCAGGGGGTTCAGCGCCGGGAAGAAGTGGTGAAACAGGCCCTCAGTGCTCGCGAGTTCTTCCGTAGCGGAAAGCAGTATGTGGTGAACCGCGACCGGGTCGTCATCGTGGATGAGTTCACCGGGCGGGCGATGCCGGGGCGCACGTGGTCACAAGGGCTGCATCAGGCAATTGAGGCCAAGGAAGGGGTCTCATTAACCGATGCGAACGAGACCGTGGCGCGGATGAGCTTCCAGCGGTTCTTTCGGCAGTATCACCGATTGTCGGGCATGACTGGCACAGGGCACGAATCGGCGATGGAATTCTGGCACGTTTACGAACTCCCGTTGGTGCAGATACCCCCGAACAAACCGTGCCGCCGTCGCATGGAATCGGAACGATTTTTCGCGACGAGTGAGGAAAAGTGGACGGCTATTCAGGAGACAATTCGACGCACTCACGAGAGCGGTGAGCCGATCCTCGTGGGGACACGCAGCGTGGATGCGAGTGACAGATTGGCAAGAGAATTGACCGCCTCTGGGCTGAACTGCCAACTCCTAAACGCGGTCAGCGACGCCCACGAAGCAGCCATCATCAAGGAGGCGGGCCAACCCGGGAAGATTACAGTGGCGACCAACATGGCCGGCCGTGGCACGGACATCAAATTGCCGGCCGAGGTGATTGCTCAGGGTTTGTTTGTCATCGCCACCGAGCGCCATGAGTCGGGCCGGGTGGACCGTCAATTGATAGGGCGTTCGGGGCGTCAGGGCGACCCCGGCAGAGCACAAATCTACGTCTCGGCCGAGGACGAATTATTGCGGAAATATCTCTCTCCGGTCCTGGTTCGGGCTGCCGCCAAGGGACTTAAGCTTGGGATTCCTGGAGGTCAAGTCCCGATGAAAGGCATCGTTTGGCTGGCGCAATTCATCGCCCAAAAGCAGGCGGCGAAGGCGCGAGGCAAGGTGGTCGAGTCCGACAAATGGTTGGACCGGGCGCTGGCGTTTGCCGGATGGTGAATAATGGATGCTTGTAAACGCCGGGTGAAGGGTGAGACGAAATCGCGCTGTGACGCGTCGGTTCAAAAGTGCAGCGCCTTCATTAAAATCAGTTTTGAAGCGCGGATACCAACGGTGAACCGTAAGCGTCACGCGGAGCACCACTATGCGTTGAAAGCGTAGGCGTCATAGCTTAGCGAGACGGTCGGGCTTTCCTTGCTCTCGGGGTGGTGCCTGTTAACCTGGCTCTGCCATGGTCGAGAAACTCATTCGCATTGATCGGACCACTCCCATGCTGCTGCCGCCTGACCTCCGGGACTGGGTTGAGGACGACGATCTCGTGCATTTCGTCCTCGATGTGGTGTAAGCGTCAAGCGGAGCACCTGTTGACGAAGGTTCGGCGGCGGCTGCGTAGATGCTAGAGGTTTCCGACTCTGGCACCTACGATGCGAGCGCGAGGACGGGTTGCTGGAGTTGCCGCTGCTCGCTGGCCCAGGCGGTCGGCGTGACCGTGTGCGTTTGCTGGTTGGTCATCTGCGGCAGCCGCGTGAGCACGTCGCGCAGATAGGCGAAGGGATTGATGCCCACGCGCCGGCAGTTCTCAATAATCGTGAACAGGATGGCGCTGCGTTGCCCCGCTTGGACCTCGCCGACAAACAGCCAGTTCTTCTTGCCCACGGCCGTGGGTCGGATCGCGTTTTCGACCAGGTTGTTGTCCAGCTCCACACGGCCGTCGGCCAGGAAGGTTTGCAGCCCCGCCCCGGGTGTCGCGTGCCACCCCGGGGTGGCAGAGGTGGTTGGACTACTGGTTTATCATTCATGTAACACTCGCTTCCTATCGTTCGAGTGTTACCCCTTTCTCTCAGTCCTTTGGTCTCACGATCTGGTCGTTAGCACACTGCCAGTTGGGCGAACTGGGCGGCGGACACGCCGCTGCGGTTGAACTCCGCCAAGATGGCCTGCCGTCGTTCCGGCGAGGTCCGCACTCGCCCCCGCGTGTCCATCTTGAGCAGAACTCCCGGGGTGGTGGTGGCCACGGGTAAAACGGTGGCCGGACTCGTCGCGGTCGGAGATGCCATAGTCCCGAAAGCCTATGGCGTCTCTGACGCCTCGTGCTAGGGGTGCTCCGCTTGACGCTTACGATGTGGTCACGCAGATTCCCGATCACCAAGCCAGTGTCAACGCGCGTGGCACCGGCTCCGCACAATAGACTCTATGCGTAATAGGTGAAAAGGCGTATGAATGAATTGGCGTTATTTTCAGGTGGTCGCCCGTGCCGTCGTGCGGAGGTTGTGCAAGCC
>JBEBFV010000052.1:0-20270 GCA_040081795.1 Limisphaerales bacterium
GATGAGGGTGAAGGCGGAAGCGGGGCGGCTGGGTTGGCAGTTTCTCACATGAGGAGAAACACTGCTGCGCGGGGAATCCTGACATAATTCTCTCAACCGCATCCCACGAACGGCAGCTGCGAGTCCCCGGCACAGAAACTTGATCGCACCAAGGCTGTATACCGACATCCTTCGCTCTCGGAAAACGGCGCTTATGAAAATCGGCCCCTCGCAAAGACTGTCTCGCAGCTGTCGCCGATTGCACTCGCGCTCACCGGCTGTGCCACAGACCCAAACCGCGTCGGTCTCACCAAGCGAAGCCAGCCGGCCGATATGCTTCTCCCTTTGTCTCACGCAACAGCCAGCGGATGCGTCGGAAACGGCGCGAGCCCCCTTTGCCGAGGTTCTACACGAGTTCTGGATCGCTCTACTGCGGAGATGGCTGCGTTACAAACTCCGCTGGGTTGCGAGCCAACGAAATCACTTTCCGCTGAAATCCAAGATCAAACCCGAGTCAACGTGCGAAGCAAACCAGCCGAAGAAAGGGCCAGGCCCTGGCAAAGGTCGGCTGGTTCGGAGTCAGTCAGAGACTCGTCACCTCGTCTCCTACGGAGTTCAGGCGAGAATCGCCTTCGGCACCTGGCCGTGGACATCCGTGAGGCGGAAGTCGCGGCCGGCGTAGCGGTAGGTGAGCTTCTCGTGATTGAGGCCGAGGAGATGCAGGATGGTCGCATGCAGGTCGTGGACGTGCAGCTTATCCTCGACGGCCTTCGCGCCGTAGTCATCGGTGGAGCCGTAGCTGATGCCGGGCTTCACGCCGCCGCCCGCGAGCCACATGGAGTAGCCCTTCGCGTTGTGGCCGCGACCGTCCGCCGCGCCGTTGGTGGGCGTGCGGCCGAACTCACCGCCCCAGATGACGAGCGTGTCCTTGAGCATGTCGCGTTGCTTGAGGTCGGCGAGCAGCGCGGCGATGGGCTGGTCCACGGCCGAGCAACTGCCGGCGATGCGGCTCTTCAAGCCGCCGTGATGGTCCCAGCCTTGATGGCAGACTTCGATAAAGCGCACGCCCGCCTCGGCGAGCCGGCGCGCCATGAGGCACTGCTTGCCGAAGTTGTCGGTCGCCCCGGAACCGATTCCGTAGGCCTTGAGCGTGGCGGCGGATTCCTTGCTCATGTCCATGACCTTGGGCACCTCGCTCTGCATGCGGAAGGCCAGCTCGTAGGACTCGATGATGCCCTCGACCTCCGGGTTCGCGCCGGTCGTGGCGAGCAAATCGCGGTTCATGGACTGCACGAGGTCGAGCTGCGCGCGCTGGGCGTCCGCAGAAAGGCTAGTGTTCTTGATGTTGCCGATGCCCTGGTTCGCCCCCGTGTCGTTGCGACTGGCCTTCCTGACCACGGGGCCGGTGCTGGGCGGGGCGTCCATGCGCGTGCCTTGAAACGACGCGGGGAGGAAGGCGCTGCCGTAGTTCTGCGCGCCGCCGAGGGCGATGGGCGCGGCGATGGTGAGGTAGCCGGGTAAATTCTGGTTCTCGGTGCCGAGACCGTAGAGCGTCCACGCGCCGAGCGAGGGGCGCACGAACCGCGCGCTGCCGGTGTGAAGCTGCACGAAGGCCTGCGGGTGGTTCGGGATGTCCGTGTGCATGCCGCGCAGCAGGCACAGCTCGTCCGCGTGCTGGGCGACCTGCGGGAACGCCTCGGAAATCCACAGCCCGCTCTGGCCGCGCTGCTTGAACTCGGCGACGGGCGCGATGAGCTTGCCGCGCTCGCCCGCCTTGCCGGCGTCGGCGATGAGCTTGGGCTTGTAGTCGAAGGTGTCGAGGTGCGACGGCCCGCCCTGCATGGCGAGGAAGATGACGCGTTTGGCGCGCGGCGTGAAATGCGGGGCCTTGGGCAGCGTGGGACTTTGATAGCCGGCAGCGGCCTGGGCGCTCAGGCCGGCGAACGCGAGATAGCCGAAGCCGGCGGAAACGCTCTTGAGCATGTCGCGGCGCGTGAGCGCGAGTGGCTGGACTTGGCGGCAATCGAAGGGACGGTTGGTGTTCATAGGCTTACTTGACGTAACGGAATTCAGCGGAAGCAAACAGGGCCTGGCAGAAAGTGTTCAGCGCGGCTTCGGACGAGCTGCCGCGTCCGGAGGCGTGGGTGTTCAGATAGCTTTCCGCGCGCACGATTTCAGCGGCGGTGGGCGGACGCGAGAAGGCCAGCAGGTAGGCGGTGGTGATGCGTTCCTTCGGGTCAGCGCTGGTGCCTTGGAAGCGCTTGGCGAAGGCGGCGGCGTTCTCCTGGATGAACGGGCTGTTCAGCATGTAGAGCGCCTGCGACGGCACCGTGGTCACTTCGCGCGCGGCGACGACGAGGCTCGGCTCCGCGAAGTCAAAGAGGTCGAGCGCCTCCGGCAGCATGTCGCGGACGATGGGCAGGTAAACGCTGCGGTTGCGCGAATCGCCCTTGAGCGCCGTGCGCGCGGCGCGACCAAGGTCGGTGTCGCTCAAGCCGCTGAGAGGAGAGCCGTTGGGAGCCTTGAGGTCGAGCCGACCGCTGACAGCCAGGATGCCGTCGCGGATGGACTCAGCGTCGAGCCGGCGCTGGTTCGAGCGCCAAAGGAAGTTGTTGTCCGGGTCGGCGGCGAAGTTCTTCGCGTCGGACGCGCTGCTGAGTTGATAAGTGCGGGTGAGGACAACTTCGCGAACGAGCTTCTTCACCGACCAGCCGCTCGCCACAAAGCGATTCGCCAAGTAGTCAAGCAACTCGGGATGCGTCGGGCGCTCGCCGGTTGCGCCGAAGTTGTCCGGCGTGCTGACAATGCCGTCACCGAAGAGATGCTGCCAGACGCGGTTCACCATCACGCGGGCGGTGAGCGGGTTCTCGGGAGCGGTGAGCCAGTTGGCGAGTTCGAGACGGCCGCTCTGGCCGGGCGCAATCTTCGCCGGCTCCGGCGCGCCGAGCACGGTCACGAAACCGCGCGGGACGACCGGCCCCTTCTCCTCCAGCTCGCCGCGAACGTAGATGGGGCAGTCGGCAGGCTTGCCATCGAGCACGGCCATCGCGAACTCGCCGTTCGGCTCGCCCGTGGCTTTCGGCGCCTCGGGCGTCTCGGGATACTTGTTGGGCTTCTTCGCGGGCTTGGCACCCTTGACGTTTCCTTGCAGGCGCTCTAAGGCCATGACCTTCTCCGCCTCGGACATGGTCTTGAGACGGACGGCGAGCTTGGGATTTTTCTGCACGAACTGCTTGAGCTTCGCCTCCATCTCGGGCGTGAGCTTGGAGGGCGAAGCCGACGCCACTTGAACCGCAGCCGCCGGAGCGTTCTGAGTGAGCGGGGGCGGTGGATTGAAACTCTTCACCAGCGGCACATGAGTCGAAGGCTGGCGGTTCTTGCCGTTGCCGCCGCCGCCGATGCCGAAGTGCGTCTCCGTGCTCTTGAAAATGCCGGCCACCGCGTAGTAATCGCGCTGCGGGATGGGGTCGAACTTGTGGTCGTGGCAGCGCGCGCAGCTCACAGTCACGCCCATCACCGCGCGGGTGGTCACGTCAATTTGCTCGTCCACGGTTTCCATGATGAACGCCTCGCGGTTGCGCTCGTTGAGGCCCTTCGGCCCGATGGCGAGGAAACCGGTGGCGATGAGCTGCTCGTTGCGTTGCGCCGCATCCTTCGCGGGCAACAAGTCTCCCGCCACCTGCTCGCGGATGAAGCGGTCGTAAGGCTTGTCGGCGTTGAAGGCGGCGATGACGTAGTCGCGGTAGCGCCACGCCTCGGGGAAGGCGAAGTTGCGCTCCTTGCCGCTGGACTCCGCGTAGCGCGCCACGTCCAGCCAGTGCCGGCCCCAGCGCTCACCGAAGTGCGAGGAGGCGAGCAGCCTGTCCACGACGCGCTCGACGGCCGGGTTCACACTTCCCCGCTTTCCCGCTTTCTCACCTGCCGCTGCGGGAGCAGGTGAGCGGGTGGGAGAGTGAGAAAGTGAGAAGTCGCGGACGAACGCGGTGACTTCCTCGGGCGTCGGCGGCAGGCCGATGAGGTCGAAGTAAAGCCGGCGGATGAACGTGTGCGGGTCGGCGTCGCCCACGGGCTTGAGCTTGTTCTCCTCCAGTTTCTTCAGGACGAAGCGGTCAATGTCCGACGCGCTCCACTTGGTGTCCTTGGGCTGCGGCACGGCGACGGGCCTGACCGGCTGGAACGACCAGAAGTTCTTGCCCTCCGCGAGGTCGGGCTTCTTGGCGAGCTTGGCCTTGCCGTCGCGCGGGTCGGGCGCGCCCATGAGCACCCATTTCTCGAAGTCCGCGATGACCTCGGGCGGAAGCGTCTCCTTCGGCGGCATGAGGAGGTCCTTCTTCTCACCGCGAATCGCCGCGATGAGCAGGCTGCCCTTGAGGTCGCCCGGCTCGACTGCGTGGCCGGTCGCGCCGCCCGTGCGGATGCCCTCGCGCGTGTCGAGCAGCAGACCACCCTTGACCTTCTCGGCCTCGGCGGAATGGCACTTGTAACACTTGGCCACGAGCACCGGGCGAATCCGCTTCTCGAAGAACGCGAGCTGGTCCGGGGAAATCTTCTCCGTCGGTTTGTCAGCGGCGGAGGAGGTCACGACCATCGCGAGGAGGCAGGCACCGGCGGAGAAAATTCCTGCGCCCCAGAAAGTCACCGCGAAAGGTCGGTTCAACATGGTTTCAGCGACCGGCCACGGGCAACGCGGCGGGTCGAGAAAGGAGACGGTGCGCTAGGAGGGGAAGGTTACGGTGCGGCGGAAGTAATCAGTGTTCAGCATCCAGTGTTCAGAAGGGATCCCACGCCGAGTGCCCACCTGAATACTGAACACTGAAGACTGATTACTTCGGTTCCGCCCCCTCACGTCGGCGGCTACACCGCCGTCGTTCAGTCCGCCTCGGTGAAACGGACGAGCAGGTAGATGAACTCCGGTTGCTTGGGGTCGCGGCCGGTGGGCGTGGAAATGACGATCAGCTCGCCGGGCTTCACCGGGCGCTGGCCGCTGAGGGGGATTTCACGGTCCTCGGCTGAGAGGTAGGAGATGTCGGGCACGGCGGACTTGGGCGGGGGCTCCTCCTTCTTCTTCTTGCCGAAGAGGGCGCGGAGGTTGAGGCCGGCCGGCTCGTCATCGTCCGGGTCCTCGCTCTGGTAGTAGAAGAGTCCGGGGCGGACGAACTGCGCGACTTTCATGCCGAAGACGAGATACTTCTCGCCGGCCCATGCGTTGAGGAGGTCGGAGGACCAGATGAAACGGCCCTGCCAGTCCAGCTCGGTGCGGCCATCCACAAGCGGCCGGGCCTTGAGCGTGAGCCGGAGGCCAAACTCGCGGTTGGTGAGTGTCTGGTTCTGCTCGGCCGCCGTGGAGAAGGCCGGGCGGCGCTCGAGGGAGTCAAAGACGGCCACGTTGCCGGCCCCGCCAGGAGTGATGCGGTCGCCTGAGTAGAGGAGGTTCACCTGGCCCTGCTTGGCAAGGGTGGCGACGACGGCGGCCAGCGTGGATTCGCCGGTGAACTCGGGCGCGGTCTTGGCCTTGGCGGGAAGGAACCGCACGACGGCGGCGTGGAGATGCAGGGGCTGCGAGCTGGCAGCGGCTGCCGCGAAGTTCGTAGCGGCAGCCGGCGGGATGTCGTCCACGTTGATGAAGGTGATCTGGGCCACGGCTGACGGCGCGACGTGGAGCGCTGCCAGCAGGGACCATGACCATGGCCGCGATGAGCCTGGATTGCTCACGGGTGCAGGATCGGCTGAAGAACCAGGAGGATGGTCTGCGCCTCCTTGCTGCCCATCTCGGCGGTGGTGGCGTTGATGATCAGGTCGGCGCTCCGGCAGTTGCGGCTGCCCGAGAGGGCGATGGTCTTGTTGACCGGCAGCTCGTAGATCTCGTTCTCGGTGGGCTTGCCCTTGGGGTTGAAGAGCTGCGCCAGGCCCAGGCCGATGTCGGCGTTCTTGGTGTCATCGGCCTTGAGGATGCCGCCGCTCTTCAGCGTGCTGACGGCGGCCCCGGCGAAGCTGAGAAACTTCTCTCCCTGCCACTTGGTGAGCATCTCCGGCGACCAACTGATCGAGCCTTCCCACACCAGCCCGAAGCGCTCGCCGTCTGCCGGGCGGGTGGACACCTTGAGGTTCACTCCGAGCTGCGTCACGGGCGGCAACGGCGCGCCGGCCTTGCCGATGATGATGACGGGGCGGATTTCCAGCGCGTCGAACTTCGCCTCCGCCTTGTCTTCGATACGCATGTCACGCGTGGCGTTGTAGAGCACGCTGATCTCGCCATCGTTCTTGAGCGACTCGACGACGGACTTGAGGTCGGTGCCGAGGCCCTTGAACCCCTGCACGAGGCGCTCTGCCTTGATTGGTTTGAAACGCAGGACGGAGACTTCAACCGAGATGGAGCGCACGGTCGCGACCGGGGCTGCGGCAGTTGCCGGGGCGGCGCCCTGCCCAAAGGCAGAGCCGGCAAGTGCGTTCAACATCGCGAGGACGGCGAGCAAACGGCGAGGAGGAAAGGTGTTCATATGCATGAGTAGGGCCGAAAATGGCGTTGACGGGTCAAGTGACTGCGAAGATAACCACGCCGTTCCCAAAACACACAACACAAACCCGCACCCTGTCCACGCCATGACCACATCCCGCTCCCGCCGACTCCTGAACGTCGCCGTCATCCTGTTCACCCTGCTCTGGGCCGGCGGCCGCGATCTGCGGTCCGAAGACTTGTTCACCATGTCAGTCGCCCCCGGTGGGACGGTGGTGGGAAGCAGCAGCCTGCTCACCTTGGTGGACAAGATCCTCAACGGCAAAGACGAGTTCGCGTTCTTCGCCGGGCCGGGCGCCGCCTACACAGGCACCCTCAAATACGGCACTGTCCAAAACGCGATGAGTTTCGACATGAACGCGCTGCGCACGGCGGCCACACTCAACATCCCGAGCATCGGCTTCTCCCAAGTCTTCGCCGGCGTGAACCAGGCGGACCTCGAGACGCAGATCGAGAACTTCCTCAAGAAGGACGGCTCCTCCGTCTATGCGCGGTTTCTGAAATCCATGGCGGCGCAGTCCCTCGTCGCTGTGTCCGACGGCAATCCGAATGCCACCACGGCCAGCGCCGCAGCCCTGTCCTATCAGAACTACGCGATGACCATGGCCGAGACCCGTGAGGAAAAGCAGAACGCTGCGGTTGCCGCCGCCGCCAACCGCGTGGCCCTCGGCATCATGGCAGATGTCGGCGCGTTCAACGCCAATGGGATCAAGGGCAAAGCTTACAGCCTGCCGATGTTTGCGCGATTCAAGCTCACCGAACGCGTCGGGCTGAACTTCGACCTGCCACTCAGCTACATTGACATAGACGGGGCGAAGGTGTTTGGCGCGGGCCTCAGCGTCGGGGTTCCCGTGAAAGTCGTGCGCAAGACCAAGGAGAGCCCGTGGTTCTGGCAGCTCACCCCCTTCGTCGGCGGAAATGTTTCCGCCTCGAAGGACCTGCTGGCCGGCGGCTTCCTCGCCAACGGCGGACTCAACAGCGTCGTCTCCCACGACTTCGGCCCCGTCACCCTCTCGTTGGGCAACCACCTCAGCATTCACGAGGGCTTTCCGCTCACCATCAGCAGCTACAAGCTCGACCCCGGCGTCAGCCAGCAAATCGTCAAGAACGGCCTCAAGCTCGACGTGCCGATTGGCCAGCGCTGGATTTTTGACGTGTATGGCATCCACACCAAGTTCCTTTCCGCAGCAGCCTTGGACCAATACGTCACGCTCGGCGGCGAGATTGGCTACCGCTTCGGAGCCAAGCCCAATGCCGCGAAGAAGACCAGTGGCTACCTCAAGCTCGGACTCTACGCCGACGTGGGTGAAGACTTCACCTCAGCCCACGCGCAAATTGGTTCGAGCTGGAAGTTCTGACCAAGGCATCCCCGCCAACACAGCCGACGCTCCGAACAGGGCCGTCGGCTGTTTGCTTCACGCCACCACGCCGTTCACCACCTCGCCCTTCACGTCGGTCAGGCGGAAGTCGCGGCCGGCGTAGCGGAAGGTAAGCTTCTCGTGGTTCAAGCCCAGCAGGTGCAGAATCGTCGCGTGCAGGTCGTGGATGCTCACTTTGTCCTGCACCGCTTCCGCGCCGTGCTCGTCTGTGGAGCCGTAGCTCGTGCCGCCCTTCGCGCCGCCGCCGGCCATCCATAGAGTAAAACCCTTGTTGTTGTGGTCGCGTCCGTCGTTGCCCTGCGCGTAGGGCGTGCGGCCGAACTCGCCGCCCCAGATGACGAGGGTGTCTTTCAGGAGGCCGCGTTGCTTCAAATCGGTGAGCAGACCAGCGATGGGTTTGTCCACGCCGCCACAACTCCGAGCCAACGCGCCGGAGAGATTGAAGTGGTGGTCCCAATTGCCGGCTCCGACCTCCACGAAGCGCACGCCCGCCTCGATGAACCGCCGGGCCATGAGACATTTCCGCCCGAAGTCGTCCGTTTCGCGATCGCCGATGCCGTAGAGCTTCTTCGTCGCGTCGGTCTCTTTGTTCAAGTCCAGCACGGTGGGCATCTGGCTCTGCATCTTGAAGGCCAGTTCGAAGCTCTCGATGACGCCCTCGACCTCCGCGTTCTGCGGGTCGCGGGCCAGCGCCTCGCGGTTGAGCGACTGAATCAAATCGAGTTCCAGCCGCTGCGCCTGCGCGGTGCCGGGCGGCTGGAGGTTCTTCACCTGCGCCTGCGAGCCGCTGAACCGCCCGCCGCTGCCGATGCGCGTGCCCTGGAAAATCGCGGGCAGAAACGCGCTGCCGTAGTTCTGCGCGCCGCCGACGTTGTTGGGCGGCCCGATGGTGATGAAGCCGGGCAGGTTCTCGTTCTCCGTGCCGAGTCCGTAGGTCGCCCACGCGCCCAGCGACGGGCGAACGAACTGCGACGTGCCCGTGTGCATGCGCAGGAACGCCTGCGGGTGCGCGGGCAAATCCGTCTGCATCGAGCGGAGGAGCGCGAGGTCGTCCGCGTGCTGCGCGACGTTTGGGAAGAGGTCTGAAATCCACAGGCCAGACTTGCCGCGCTGCTTGAACTCGGCCTTCGGCGCCATCCACACGCTGCCCGGTCGCGAGCCGGGCTTGCCGTCATCGGCGATGAGGCGCGGCTTGTAGTCGAACGTGTCCACATGCGACGGCCCGCCGCTCATGCACAGGAAGATGACGCGCTTGGCGCGCGGCGTGAAATGCGGCTGCTTCGGCGCGAGCGGCTTGTCCGCAGCGGCGGCGGCCCGCGCGGCTAGCGCCGAGAAAGCCAGCCAACCGAATCCGCACGAGACGGAACTCAGCGCGGCGCGGCGAGACAGCAAATGCGGAATGCGGAATGCGGAGCGCGGAATGGAAAACATGGCGTTCGGATGGTTTGGGGTTATCTGGAACGGCTGGTCAGTCAGGGGGCAGGGAAAGCGGCGATTGGGCCACTCTCATTAGCACCCGGCTTCAGCCGGGTGTTCGCTCGCACAGATGCTGACCAAACCGTTTCAACGGTTTGCTCGACGACTGGCGGACAACGCCGAAACCGTTGAAACGGTTTCCGCTGCGTATCGGCGAAGGACACCCGGCTGAAGCCGGGTGCTAATGAGAGGACACTTGGAGAGCGGACGCCCGTTGCCGACAGCAGAAGACTTGCTACGGACGTAGGCGTCCGCGCTCCGGCCATCATCTGTGTTCCATCTGTGTTCATCTGTGGCTTCAGTTCAACTGACGAAACTCCGCGCTCGCGAACAGCGCGCGGCAGTAGCTCGTCCACGCGGCGGCTTGCAGCGCGGGGCTGGCGGGTTTGCCGCCGGTGAACTTCGCGAAGAAATCCTGCGCGGCCTTGAGTTCGTTCGCGCTGGGCGGACGCGTGAGGGTGAGCCAGTAGGCCACGTCCACGCGCTCCTTGAGTTGAGCCGTCTCGTCTGCGCTGACGCCGCCGGATTGCCAGCGCAGCAGCCGATTCGCGAGCGCATCGGCCTGCTCGGCCACGAACGGGCTGTTCAGAAGGAAGAGAGCCTGCGCCGGGACGCTCGTGCTCTCGCGCTTGCCGGTGACCAGGCTCGCGTCGGGAAAATCGAACAGGTCGAGAACCTCAGGCTCCCGGTCACGCACGATGGGCAGATAGACCGAGCGATGCGTGTTATCGGTGTTGAGCATGGCGTCGCTCATGCCCGGGCGGTTCGGGCCATCAATCGGCTGGTCGCCCATCGTCAGCACGACGGAGGCGACCGGGGCTTTGAGGTCGAGCCGACCGGCGGCGTGCAGCATCGCATCACGGACGCCCTCGGCGTCGAGCCGGCGCGGAGACATGCGCCACTGGAGCCGGTTCTCCGGGTCGGCGGTGTGGTTGCGCTCGTTGTAGGCGGTGGACAACTGGTAGGCGCGGCTCAAGACGATTTCTCGGATGAGCTGCTTGGTGCTCCAGCCAGACTCAGCGAACTTCACGGCGAGCGTGTCGAGCAACGCCTGATTGCTCGGCCTGCCGCCAGTGGTGCCGAAGTTGTCCGGCGAATTCACGAGGCCCTCGCCGAGCAGCCAGCCCCACACGCGGTTGACCCAGACGCGCGCGGTGAGCGGGTTGCCCGTGGCGGTGAGCCACTCGGCCAGCTCCTTGCGGCCGCTGGCGGAGGTCGGGATGCGCGGCGGCGGGCTGTGAGTGAGCGCGACGGGGAAGGCACGCGCGACCTTCTCGGCGGGCTTGCTGGCATCGCCGCGCGTGTAAAGCGCCGCGTCCGCGATGGCGCTGAACTCGGTGGGGCGCCCCGCGCTAAACCGCCCTTCAGCCAGACGGCGGACGTTCACAATCCGTTCGGAAGTCTGCGTGCGCGGCAAGTCCTGCACGCCCATCGCCAGCGCATTCTCTTCGCCAGTCGTGGCGTCGAATTGCCTGAGCCGAGATTCGAGCTGGCCGGTCTCGAACAATAGGCGCAGCCGGTCAAGCGTGCGGCGCGGGTCGTTGTCCGCTTGCGGGCCTTTCCCCTTCTGCCCAGCCGCAGGCATGAAGAGGTCGCGCAGTTCGTTGCGCTTGTCAGCAAGCTGCTTCTCCACGCGCGCACGTTCCTCGCGACCCATCGTGCGGTTGAGCGTCGGGGCTTTGGCGTTCTTCGGAAGGTCAAACAGCTCGGACGGACGCCGTGTCTGCACGCCCTGCACCGTGCCGTAGTGCGTGTCCGTGGAGAGGAAAATGCCGGCCAGCGCGTAATAATCCTTCTGCGAGATGGGGTCGAATTTGTGGTCGTGGCAGCGTGCGCACGCGATGGTGGTGCCGAGGAACGCCTGCGAGAGCGTGTCAATCTGCTCGTCCGCACCATCGAGGTAGAACAGTCGGGGATTCTGCTCGTTCAGGCCGCGAGCGCCGATGGCGAGGAAGCCCGTGGCCACAAGTTGCTCGGCCTTTTGCTTGTCGCTGCTCGATGGCAGCAAGTCGCCCGCGACCTGCTCGCGCACAAAGCGGTTGTAGGGCTTGTCCGCATTGAAGGCGGCGATGACGTAGTCGCGGTAGCGCCACGCGTGTGGGTAGGCGGTGTTCACGTCTTTGCCGCTGGACTCGGCGTAGCGCGCCACATCAAGCCAGTGCCGGCCCCAACGCTCGCCGAACTGCGGCGAAGCGAGCAACCGGTCCGCGACGTTTGAGAACGGGTCGGCGGACTTGTCGTCGAGGAAGGCGTTGACCTCGTCGAAGGTCGGCGGCAGCCCGATGAGGTCAAAGTAAACGCGGCGCAGCAGCGTGAGCTTGCTGGCGTCGGCCACGGGCGCGAGGCCCTTCGCCTCCAGGTTCGCCAGCACGAAACGGTCAATGTCCGTGCGCGGCCAAGCGGTGTTCTTCACGGCGGGCACCGGCGACTTCTTCGGCGGCTGGTAAGCCCAGTGGTCCTTCGCCTTCGAGCCATCGTATTCCTTCTTCGCCACCGCGCCGCCTGTGCGCGGGTCGGCCGCTCCCGTCTGGATCCATCGCTCGAAATCCTTGATGACCGCGTCAGACAGTTTCCCTCCGTCCTTCTCCGGCGGCATCTGGAGGTCGTTCTTCGTGTAGCGGATGGCTTCGAGGAGCAGCGATTTCTTTGTGTCGCCGGGCACGACAGCCGGGCCGGAATCGCCGCCCTTCCGCGCGCCGTCGCGCGTGTCGAGCGCGAGGCCGCCCTTCACCTTGTTGCCCTCACCAGCGGCGTGGCACTTGTAGCACTTCTCGACCAGCACAGGCCGAATCTTGGACTCGAAGAAAGCGAGATCCTCCGGAGACGCAGTGCGCTCCGGCGTCTTCGCGGCGGTCGCGGACTTGGGTGAAGCGAACTGCGGCTGCGTCGGCGTGTTATCCCCCGGTCGAGGCCCGCCCGGCGCGAGAGCGACGATTTCGTTGAACTCCGCCTGCGTAAGTGAGCCGTCCTTGTTCTTGTCGAGCAGAGCAAACGTGGCATCGGCAAGTTCCGACTGGTCGCGGAAACGCGGCGAACGGGCGAACTCGCGCTTGTCCATCTTCCCGTCGCGGTTCGTGTCGAGGAAACGGAAGGCCGTGACTGGGTCAGGCGGTCCGCCCGGGCCTTTCTTGCCGGGCGGCTGCTGCGCAAGCACGACGGCGGCGAGACCCAGCGAAAGAGGAAGAGTCCAAAGGAGCTTTTTCATGGCGACCATCGAATTGAACGCAGCATAACACAAACGACGCCGCGCCCTTGAGTTGGTTACTCGGGAATTATTGGCGTAAGGAGAACCCCCTCCGCCAGCAGCGCGTCACGCACCAGCACGGCGTCGGGATGATTCATTCGCAGCACTCGCACCGTCGCGCGCCCTTTCGGCGTCAGGCCATCCAGCACCGGCCCTTGCCAGACGAAGTGTTCCTTCCAGATGTCGGCACGAGGATGAAAGAGCGGCGTCAGCCCGTTCGTGTCGGAGTCCAAACCGGAGAGGTTGGGGCCTTTGTGCCGGTTGCAGCGGGGGCAGCACCAAGCCAAGTTTTCCAAGGTGAATGGCCCGCCGTGCTGTTCCGGTATGACGTGGTCGAGTTGAAACCGCAGTTCGGCCGCCCAATCGGGCATCAGGCAATACTCGCAGCGGCACCCCGCGCGACGGCGGACTTCCTCCCGCAAGTTCGCCTCCGCACTCACGGCTCAGGCGGCGGGCTGACGCAGCGAGCGTCGGGCCTTGGACTTGAGGAAATCCAGCGCGCTGCCCACGGAGAGGTAGCTGTCCAGTTCGCGCGTCTCCTGCGAAGTGAGTTTGCCGAGCCGGGCCTTCGCGGCCAGCGAATCAGCGCGGTCCAAATCGTGTGGCGAGAGGCGCAAGGCCAGCAGCGCTTCGGCAGCGGCGGAACAGAACTCACCGGCTTCGGGGTCAATAGCCCGCTTCCACACGGCCACTTCGGAGGGTTCTTCGGCGATGGCTTGCATACGGTGATTGCTAACTGCTTTGGCGGATCTTTTCAAGCCTTGAGGCACGCGCATTCTTCTTATCGGCCCGACTCACGCACCTTGCGGAAGAACACGCGCACGTCCGGCACCAGCAGGTCGGGCGTCTCCATCGCGGCAAAGTGGCCGCCGCGCGGCATCTCGGTCCAGTGAATCAGGATGTTCGGGCTGACGCTGCGCTCGACCCACGCGCGCGGTGGGACGTTGATTTCCTTCGGGAAGAGCGCGTAGCCCATCGGCGAGGATTTGCCGCCGCCGGTGAAGGGCGTCATCGAAGCCGGGCGCGAATGGTTGTGCGAGGACTCGAAGTAGATGCGCGCGGAGGTCGGCGCGGTCTGCGTGACCCAGTAAATCATGATGTTCGTGAGCAGCTCGTCCTTGGTGAAGCTGTTGTCGAGGTTGCCGCGGTGGTCGCTCCACGCCCAGAACTTGTCCACGACCCACGCGGCGAGGCCGGCGGGCGAGTCGTTCAGGCCGTAGCCGATGGTCTGCGGCCGCGAGCCTTGGATGGAGCTGTAGCCGTAGTGGTCGGCGAGTTCCTTCCGGCGCGCCTGCATCCGGTCAATTTCCGCCTGCGTCACGCCGCGCATCGGCTCCTCCGCCGGCTGGCTGCCGCCGGGGAAGTTGTTGTGCGCACCGATGCAGTGCGCGTTGTCACCGCCCGCGAGCCAGCGCACGATGCCGCCGCCCCAGTCGCCGCCCTGCGCGCCGTAGCGGGCGTAGCCGAGCCGGGCCATGAGCTTCGCGAAGACTTCCGCCATGCGCTGCGAACTCCAGCCGCGCTCCGTTGGCTTGCCGGAGAAGCCGAAGCCGACAAGCGACGGGATGACGAGGTGGAAGGCGTCCTCGGCCTTGCCGCCGTGCTTCTCCGGCTCGGTGAGCGGGCCGATGACCTTGGTGAACTCGACGAACGAGCCGGGCCAGCCGTGAACGAGGATGAGCGGCAGCGCGTTCGTGTGCTTCGAGCGGACGTGCGCGAAGTGAATCTCGACGCCGTCAATCGTGGTCGTGAACTGCGGGAGCTGATTGAGTGCGCGTTCATGTTTACGCCAGTCGTAGCCCGTGCGCCAGTGCTCGACGAGCGACTTCATGTAGCCGAGGTCCACGCCGTATTCCCACGGCTCGCCGGGCGCGGGCGCGGGCCAGCGCGTCTTCGCGAGGCGGTCCTTTAAGTCGGCGAGCACCGCGTCGGGCACGGCGATTTTGAATGGGCGGAGGGTGGAGTCGTTCGTCTGCGCGGCGCAGGGTGCGGAAGCGGCAGCGACAAACAGGCCGGCGAGGACAAGGGCGTGGAGATTCATTTTGCAGCAGTGGGTGTGCGCTTCGTTTCAGGCGCAGCAACGGGAGTTTTCGCCAATCCATCTAGCACGAGCCGCATCAACTCGCGCTCCTGAAACCGGCGCGGGGCCTCGGCGAACTGGACAACGAGCAGCTTGAGCGACGGGACGATGTAGAGCTTCTGCTTGCCCGCACCGGCAGCCATCGCCAGGTCGCGCGGGCGCTCGTCGGATGCGTTGAGCCAGAAGGTGAGGCCGTAGGTGGGGTGCGCCTTCGTGCCTTGGAAGCACTCGCTCAGCAATTTTTCCGAGACGAGTTGCTTTCCGTCCCACGCGCCCTTGTTCAGCACGAACAAACCGAACTTCGCCCACTCGCGCGCGGTCAGCACCGCGCCGGAGGGGAGATTGGGATTGCCGTCGGCATCTTTGCGCCAGGACGAAGGCTTCAGGCCAATGGGGTCGAGGAGACGGCGCTTGAGAAAGCCTTCGACGGTCTCCTTGCGCGGCTCCAGCTTGCGACGGAGCAGCTCGCCGAAACACTGGAACGGCACAGGGCCATACTGAAATTTCTCGCCGGGCGGGAACTTCGCCTCCGAGAGCCGCACGGCCTCCTGGTAGCCTGGCACTTCGCCGACCTCGCCGCCCGCGATGCCGCTGGTGAGCGAGAGCAACTGGCGGATGGTGACTTGGGATTTGCGCCCGTCCACCCTCCATTCCGTCAGCGTGTCGGCAACTTTCTCGTCGAGCTTGAGCAACCCGTCCTCCGACGCCATGACCGCGAGCACGCCAACGAAGCTCTTCGTGCCGCTGGCGAGCCGGTGGGGCTGCTCCCGCGTGTGGCCGTTCAGGTATTCCTCGAAAAGAAGCCGACCATCGCGATAGACGAGCAACGCATGACCACCACAGGAGCTGAGGTAATCGGCGGCGGGTTGGAAGGATCTGGGCGAAATTCTTACCCCTACCTCCGTCTGGGCGTGCGCGAATCCAGCCAGCGCAAGAGTGACGGCGAGATAGGTGGCAGCCAGCGGGTTCATGGTTCTGGGTAAGAATGACGATGGCGAGAACCGACGCTCGCGGCAACAGCGATTTCGGGGGAGAACAGCCCAACCTGAGCACGGTATCCCCCGTTCAATGTCGGCGGTCCAGCCTGTCGTCATGTCCGATACCCAGAACGGTGAGCACCAAAGACAAAGCCCGCTCGGTCAGAGCGGGCTTTGCGAGAGTTGATTTGACGGCGGGCTTACTTGGCGGCCTCGGCCTTGGGAGCTGCGGCGGGCGCGGCGGCCTCGTTCTCCACGAACTCGATCATTGCCATCTGGGCGGCATCGCCCTGGCGCTGGCCGGCCCATTTCCCCTTGGTTCCCCCGAGCTTGAGGATGCGTGTGTAGCCGCCGTTGCGGTCCTTGAAGAGCGGCGCAATTTTGTCGAACAGGATGTGGACGATGTCCTGGTTCTCACGCCACCTCTCGCGCAGCACCTTGCCCTTGACGGTGGGCGTGCCCTTGAAGTTGGTGCGGGGCTGCTGGCGCACGCGTGCAGCGACAAGGCGGCGGCAGTGGACGTTCTCGGCAATGAAGTCAGCCTTTTTCTTCTCGTCGGCAGTGGCGGCAGCCTCGACTGCGCGGTTCCCACGACGTCCGAGTGTGACGAGCTTCTCCACGACGGGGCGCAAGGCTTTCGCCTTGGCCAGCGTTGTGGTGATGCGCTTGGACTTGATGAGGCAGCACGCCATGTTCGCGAGCATCGCGTTGCGATGCTCGCCGGTGCGGCCAAGTTTTGCGGTGCGTTTAAGGTGGCGCATAGGTCAACCGGTTATCAGACGGCGGGTTTGTCCTCTTTGGGGGCATCCAGCAAAGTCTGGTCAATGGGCATGCCGAGCGTGAGGCCAAGGGCGAGGAGCTTGTCCTTGATTTCCTGGAGGGATTTTTTGCCGAAGTTTCGATACTTCAGCATGTCGCCCTCGGACTTCATGGCGAGCTGGCCGACGGTGGTGATGTTCGCGTTGTTGAGGCAGTTGGCGGCGCGGACGGAAAGCTCGATCTCGTTGACGCTCATGTTGAGGAGCTTCTTGAGCTTGCCCTTTTCCTCGTCCTGCTTGTCCTCGACCTCGGTGAACTGGATTGCGTTGCGGTCGTAGTTAACGAACACGTCGAGGTGCTTCTGGAGGATGGCGCTGGCCTGAAGGAGCGCGTCGTCGGGCGTGATGCGTCCGTCCGTCCAAATCTCGACCACCAGGCGGTCATAATCCGTGCGCTGGCCGACGCGTGCGGCCTCGACGGCATACTTCACGCGGGTGACGGGGGAGAAGATGGAGTCAATCGCGATGACTCCTATGGGCTGGTCGGACTTCTTGTTCTCGTCGCCAGGGCAGAAGCCACGGCCGAGTTTCACCTCCAGCTCCATGACGAGCTTCTTCTTCTTGTCGAGCGTGCAGATGACCTGCTCGGGGTTGACGACGGTGATGTGCTGGTTCAACTCGACGTCTCCCGCAGTGACCTCGCCCTCCTTGTTGACGCTGAGGATGAGCTGCTGGGTGTCGTGGGTGTCGGACTTGAACTTGACCTTCTTGAGGTTCAGGACGATCTCGGTGACATCCTCGACGACGCCGTCCACGATGGTGAACTCGTGCTGCGCGCCCTCGATCTTGACCGAGGTGACGGCCGCGCCCTCGAGCGAGCCGAGCAGCAGGCGGCGGAGTGAGTTGCCGATGGTGTGGCCAAAACCGGTTTCAAACGGCTCGGCGCTGAACTTGGCGTAGGTGGGCGTGGCGGTGGAGTCTTCCCTCTGCAACCGCTTGGGCATTTCGAACCGGGCTAGTCGGACTGGCATGGTGTGTTACTTTTTCTGCAATTTTAATCTGGCCGACGGCGCTATTCCCGGCGCGCACCGGCCCATGTAATTGCGTTTTGTCCCCGACCCCGGGGACGGTTTGGTTAGCGGGAATAAAATTCAACCACCGCCTGCTCGTTCGCGATGGGGTGGATCTCGTCGCGCGACGGGATGCGCATGAGGGTGCCCTTGAAGGCGTCTTTGTTGAGCGTAAGCCACTCTGGCACCGCGCGGGCGGTGGACAGCTCGAGGTTCTTGGTGGCGAGCTGGCGAGAGACGCTGGAATCTTTCACCTCAATGACGTCGTTCACCTTCACGGCGTAGGAGGAGATGCTGACCTTGCGACCATTCACCTTGATATGACCGTGGCCGACCATCTGTCGGGCGGCGGAGCGCGTAGAGGCGAAGCCGAGTCCAAAAACGAGGCTGTCGAGGCGTGTCTCCAAAATCTGCAACATCTGCTCGCCAGTCACACCGCGGCGGCGAAGGGCTTTCTCATAGACGTTGCGGAACTGCTTCTCCATGAGCCCGTAGAAATAACGGAACTTCTGCTTCTCGATCAGCCCGAGGCCGTATTCCGTGGTCTTGCGGCGGGAGCCTTTCGGGCCGTGGACACCGGGTGGGTAGTTGCGGCGCTCGAGATATTTCGAGGGGCCGAAGATCGGGATGCCGAAACGGCGGCTGACGCGGACGCGGGGACCTGTGTAACGTGCCATGCGAAAAGTTGGGAGTTAGGAGTTGAGAGTTGAGGATTACACGCGGCGCTTCTTGCGGGGGCGGCAGCCGTTGTGCGGCACCGGGGTCACGTCCTTGATGGTGGAAATCTCCAGGCCGATGGCCTGCAACGCACGGATCGCGGACTCACGGCCGGAGCCGGGGCCGCTGACGCGGATCTCGACTTCACGCAGGCCGTGCGACATCGCCTGGCGGGCAGCGTCCTGCGCGACCTGCTGGGCGGCGAAGGCCGTGCTCTTGCGGGAGCCCTTGAAGCCCACGCGGCCGGCGCTGGACCAGCCGATCACGTTGCCCTGCATGTCGGTGATGGAGACGTTCGTGTTGTTGAACGTGGAGAGGATGTGCGCGATGCCAACGGCGATGTTTTTTGCGCCCTTGGCCTTGACGATCTTCTTGCCGGCATTCTCGTCGGCGAGCAGTTCGGCGGCGGTCGGCGCGGCAACTGCGGCAGTGACGCCGACAACAGCCGGGGTGCTGGCCGGGGCCGGAGCACCAGGCGCGCCGGGAGCGGCTTCCTTTTTGGGCTTGGCCTCGGCGGCAGCAGGGGCTGCGGCGTCGGGCTTGGGATCTTTCTTCTGGGAGGGTTTCTTCTTTTCTTCGGCCATAGCGGTAAACAGTTTGGAAATCAGGCGGCGGCGGCCGGCTTGGCGGCACGCTGGACGCCGACGGTGCGGCGCGGGCCTTTGCGGGTGCGCGAGTTGGTCTGGGTGCGCTGACCGCGGACGGGCAGGCTCTTGAGGTGACGGATGCCGCGGTAGCACTTGATGGCCTGAAGGCGCTTCAAGTTCAACCCCAACTCCCGTCGCAGGTCGCCCTCGGTCACATACTTGCCGTCTTGAATCGCGTGGACGATCTGCGACATCTGCGCCTCGGTCAGGTTCTTCGCGCGGATGGATGGATCAATCTTCGCCTTCGCGATGATCTCCAGCGCGTTGACCGGGCCGATGCCGTAGATGTAGCGCAGCGCGATGTCAATGCGCTTGTCGCCGGGAATATCAATGCCAAGAATGCGTGCCATAGGGTCTGGGGTTTAACCTTGCCGTTGTTTGTGCCGGGCATTGGTGCAGATCACGCGAATGATGCCCTTGCGCTTCACGATCTTGCAGTGCTCGCACATTTTTTTTACCGATGCCCGAACTTTCATAGTTTGCTTTCGTTCAAAATCACGAACCCGTGCGACAAGTCGCCGGGCGACAATTTCACCGTCACCACCGCGCCAACCAGCACCCGCTCCGCCAGCGGGGCCTGCCGGCGCGCCACGTGTCCCAGCAACCGGTGCCCGTTGGCGAGTTCCACCCGCAACAGCCCGTTCGGCAGCGCTTCCACTACCGCGCCCTCAACGACGAAGGCAGATTCTCCGGACACGTCAAAATCTCCGGCTCGGACTCGGTGATTAGCACCGTGTGCTCCATGTGCGCCGACGGCAACCCGTCCTGCGTCACCACAGTCCATTTGTCACTCAACACTTTCACCACCGGCGATCCCGCATTCACCATCGGCTCGATCGCAATCGTCATGCCCGGCTTCAACTTCGCCGAACTCTTGCCCGACTCCACAAAGTTCGGCACCTGCGGGTCCTCATGCACCGTCCGCCCCACACCGTGACCCACAAACTCCCGCACCACACTAAACCCATTCGCCTCAACATACCCCTGCACCGCCCGCGAAATGTCCACGACCCGGTTCCCGGCCAACGCCCGGGAAATTCCTTCATACAAGGCCTGTGTCGTCACATCAATCAGTTTTTGCGCCAGCAGCCCACATCCGCCCACCGCGATCGTCTTCGCCGTGTCACCGATATAACCCTGATACCTCACCCCGACATCCAGGCTGATGATGTCGCCAAACTGGATCCGCCTCGGCCCCGCCACCCCATGCACCACCTCGTCATTCACCGAGATGCATATGTTGCACGGATACTTCCGGTAACCCAGAAACGCGCTCGTCGCGCCATAATGCCGTATCCGCGACGCCGCGAAGTCATCCACCTCCTTCGTCGTCACACCCGGCCGGATGAACGCCCCCACATCATTCAGCACCACCGAGGCAATCGCCCCGGCAGCCCTCATGATATCCAGCTCACGTTCAGTCTTTAAG
>JBEBFV010000417.1:0-5732 GCA_040081795.1 Limisphaerales bacterium
GGCTAGCTTTTCGCGGGGGCAGTGGCTGGGGCGGGGTCGGCCTTGTCGAAATCCGAAACGACCTGGGTGATTGCCGACTTGAGCACCTCGAGCTTCGTTTCGTCGGAGCGGATGCTGACGCTGCGGTCCTTGACGGAGACAACGACGGCGAGGATGCCGCTGGAGGTGATGACCTTGTCGCCCTTCTTGAGCGCCTTGATCATCTCCTCCTGCTTCTTGCGCTGCTGGTTTTGCGGGCGGATGAGGATGAAGTAGAAGGCCACCAGCATGATGACCATCATGCCGACGGTCTGCATCATCTGGGCCTTGGGGTTAAGCTCCTGCCCCCCGGTCGGAAGGGCGTCGGCGGCGAGCAAACCTGCGATTGCGAGTAGCGTCATAGGCACAAGAGCGGCCAAATCTATGGAGGAGCCGCGCTTTGGCAAGCACAACCTCCGATCAATGGTCACTGCACTGGGCATAGGCTCACGGTCCTGGCCCCGTAGTTCTTCCGCCGCTGCTCGTGCTCCTGATCTTGCTCCTACTTCCACTGCCCTTCAGTGCAGGATTAGGAGGAGGTCGCCGCGCTTCACATCTCGTCGGACGAGACTTCGGCCGCGCGTGACGCCCAGGCGCAGAGTTGCCCGGCGTCCTCCAGCACGGCGGCGGGGACTTCAAGGTAGGCTGACAACATCTGCTTGGCGTTCGGCCGGAACTTACCCATGCCGGCGGCCTCGTAGTCGGGACGAGTCGCGTCGTCCGTTTTGAAATAGAGCCGGCCACGGTGGAGAATCCCGAAGAAGACCTCCCGCTGGTAAATCCCATGCCCGCCAAACATCCGGCGGAACTCGATGCCCGGCAGCCCGGCAAGCTGCTCGCGGACGAACTCGTTGAAGCTCTCGTCCGCCATCACTTGACGGCGGAGTAGTTCGCCTGCATCCGGTTCAGGATTTGTCGGGACTTGGCCTCGTCTCCCAGCACTCCTACGCGGATCGCAACCTCACTTGATTTCTCGGCGATGCGCCTGGTCTTGATGGTGATCTTCTGGTCGGTGGAGGTTCGGGCTTCGATTGAGCCAGAGAGTCCGTCCTGCTGGCGCTTGAGGACGGCGAGCTTCAAGTCTTGCAACGCCTTCTCCGCTGCGCGTTGTGCAGTTTCCACGGGCACGCTCTCCGTCACTTTCAACTCGCCTTGGACATAGGCGACGCCGCCCGCGCCTGCCGCCGCCCCGATGATGAGCGCGGCGCACCCGGTGAAAAGAGTGATTGAGGTGACGGCGATGGCAGTGAGGCAGAGGATGCGTTTCATAGGAACAGACTGGTTGAACTGACGGCTCAAGGCTAGCCGAAGGCGTTGGGTTTGCCCATGGGGAGAACTCCGAAGCCACCCAGCCTATGGACGCACTGCCGCAAAGCGCAGCCCCCGCGTGCTGACGCGCAGCGTGGCGATGCCGAAGGACTCCATGACAGCCTCGAAGATCGCCGCGCCAAAGAGAATCACGTCCGCGCGCTTGGGCGGAAGGCCGGGGAGCTCGCGGCGTTCGGCCAGGGGCAGTTGCCAGAGATGCTCGACGTGCCAGCGCAACCGTTCGGTGCCGAAGTGCGTCGCCTCGATTCGGGCGCGGTCGTAGCTGGCCAGCCTGTGCTCCATACGCGCCAGGATGCTCGTGGTCCCGCCGGTGCCGACCAGGCAGGGCAGGGCAGGGGAGAGTCGCGCCAGATGCGGCGTGAGTTGCGGGCGGACTTCGCGGTCGAGGAAGCGGCGGAGCTGGGAGCGCGTGGCAGCCAGTTCGGCGGGCGTCGGCGGATCGGAGAGACGCGTGGACTCCAGCAAGCGCACGGTGCCGAGCTTGAAGCTTTCGCGGAACACGGAGCGGCCCGCGTCGCCGAGGATGAACTCCGTGCTGCCGCCGCCCACGTCGAGGATCAGCACGGGCTGCTCACGCAACGAGGCGTCCGTCAGCACGCCCTGAAAGGCCCAGTCCGCCTCCTGTTCGCCGCTGATAACTTCAACGGCCTGCCCGCTCGCGGTGCGGACGGCGTCAAGTAATTCGCTTGCGTTCACGGCATCCCGTGCCGCGCTCGTGGCGATGACTCGCACGGTGCTCGCGCCTTGCTCACGGGCGGTCTGGACGAACTGTGCAACCGCCTTGGCCGTGTCGGCAATGGCTTCGGGGCGAAGTCGGTGATCCTCGTAGAAGCCACGGCCCAGCCGCGTTTGCTCGCTGCCCTCCCACACCGGCTCGACGGCGTCAGCGGAAACATCCGCGACGAGGAGCTTCACTGAGTTCGTGCCGATGTCGATGACGGCGCGCCGCTCCGAGGAGTGATTAGTAATTAGTGATAAGTGATTAGTCGCGGCGAAGTGCTCAGGGTCGGGGTTCACAGGACTAAGCACTAATTACTAATCACTCCCTCACTTCTCCTTCGACTCCCGCTTCGCCAAGACCGCCGCACCCGTGATCCCCGCTTCGTCGCCGAGCTTGCTGGCGATGATCTCGATGCCCTTGGCCGTGCCGGGCAGCGCGTAATCCTTCGCCGTCTCGATGATGATCGCCATCATGTCGTCGGCGAGCTGGTCCATCACACCGCCGCCCAGGACGATGACCTCGGGGTTCAGGAAGTTGATGACGTTGGCCACGGCGATGCCCGTGTATTCGGCGGCCTCCTCGACGATCTGCTCGATGAACTTGTCGCCACGACGCAGCGCCTTGCGGATGTCTCCGCTCCTCATGTCGGTCAGCTCCGGGCCGAGCATGTCCGTGAGCACGGTCTTCTGGCCGTCCTTCACGGCCGTCTGGATGCGGCGGAAGAGCGCGGTGCGGCTGGCCAACGCCTCGAAGCAGCCCTTGTTGCCGCACCCGCATTTGGGACCGTTGACTTCGAGGACCATGTGGCCGATCTCGCCGGCGGTGCGGTTGAAGCCCGAGTAAGGCTTGCCATCCAGGACGATGCCCCCGCCGATGCCCGTGCCCAGAAAAATGCCGACCATAGAGCGCGGCTTGGGGTCCAGCTCCGTCTCATACACGCCGAGCGCGCAGACATTGCAGTCGTTCTCTGCGAAGACCGGCAGGCCAAGCTGCTTCTCCAGCGCCTTCTTCAGCGGCACGTCCTCCCACTTTAGGTTCGGCGCGAAAATCATCCGCCCCTCCTCCGGGTCAATCGCCCCCGGCGCGCCGATGCCCATCGCCTTCACGTTGTCCATGTGCAGGTCGCACTCGTCCACCACCGCCTGCACGCAACGCGCCACGCGTTCCAGCACGCCCTCGGGGCCGCGCTCGGGCTTGGTGCTCATCTTCACCTTGCCCAGGCACTTGAGCTGCGGGGTGAAGACCCCGGCCAATATCTTCGTGCCGCCGAGGTCCACGCCGACGAAGTGTTCACGTTTGCCAGATGCTTCGGCCATGTGCGCTTTGGGTTGGTGGAAATTGTTTGTGCCTGCGTCCCCCGGCCAACGCAAGCCCGGCGGGAAACTACCGCGATTTAACCAGCCGCAGTCCGAGCGGCCAGCCCTGAATTGTTAAATCTCAACGGCCCGCCAGCACGGACTCGATCTTGCGGCGCAGGTCGGCGTTCACGTCTTCGGGCGAGCGGTCGGCGTCCACGATGTCGAAGCCGTAGGTGGCTTGCAGGCGGGTGAATTGCCGGGCCATGAGCGCCTGATACTTGAGGAAGCTGTCGAACATGTCGCGCGAGAGGCCCAGGTCCATGCCGCTCTCCCAGTAGTCGAGGGCCTTGTTCTTGGCGAAGTTCCGCTGCACGAGCTGCTCGGGCGTGATGTTCAGGTAGAAGACCGCGTCCGGCACAAGCGCGATGCCGTAGAGGTTTTTCAGCCACGCCTCATCCATGCCGCGCACGAGGTCGCGGGCCATGAGGGTGTAGATGTAACGGTCGGCCAGCACCATGAAGCCGGCCTTGAGCGCAGGCAGCATTATGTTCTCGACCTGGTCGGCGAAGTCGGTGGCGTAGAAGAGGCTCAGGGTGGTGCGGCTGAGAATGTTACCTTCCTGCGCCTTGTCGAGTTCCTCGCTGACGAGGTCGGAGCGCTTGAGGCCGACCTGCACGGTGGCGTGGCCGCTGCCTTCGAGCCACTCGACGAGCTGCGCGATTTGCGTGGAGCGGCCCGAGCCGTCCGCGCCCTCGACGACGATGAGCTTGCCGCGCAGTTTCTCCTCCTCCGCACCGGGGATGCCCTCGCCATAGAAGCGCTTGGGCGTGAGCTTGGGGATGACGACCTCCGGCGTGCGGGGCGCTGGGGCGAGGCGTCTGACTTTGCGCGGTGTGGCCATGGTCACGCTTTTCTGATGGCGAAGGACGGGAGGTCAATGCGGTCGGCGACGAGCTTGCGCACGATGGCCTGCTGGGTCTCGACGGTCTCGTTCGCGTCAATGACGTTGAATGAAAACTCGCGGCTCATGGCGAGGTATTGCTCGAGCATGCGGCCTTGGAAGATGCGGAAGCTCTCGTAGATGTCGGTGGAGAAGCCCATGTCCATGCCGGCCTCGAAGTGCTTCAGCTCGGGCCGTCCGTCGAGAATGCGGTTCAAGGACACCTCCAAGTCCGCGCGGAAGAAGAAGGTCATGTCCGGCTGGGCGGCGAAACTGTAGAGGCCGCGCACCCACTCGGGCGGACAGGTGCGCACGATGTCGCGCGCGAAGGCGGTGAAGAAGAAGCGGTCGCACAGCACGAGATAGCCCGCGCGCAGCAGTGGCACGAGCTGGCGCTCATAGCGGTCGGCGAAGTCCGTGGCGTGGATGAGGCTGAACGTGGTGGGCGTGAGCAGGGTCATCTTCTTGCCCTTGCTGGTGGCGGCCTTGACCAGCTCGGAGGAGTTCCATTCGCTGAAGAAGACTTTCAAACCGCGCAGCTCCAGCCAGCGCTTGAGCAGGTAGATTTGCGTGGACTTGCCGGAGCCGTCCAGGCCCTCGACCGCGATGAGGCGGCCGGGAAAACCGAGTTGAGCGAAGGTCTTCATCACTTTCAGCGCGGGGAGATTCGGGCGCAGGGCGGGGGAACTCAACGCAAATTCCACTCAGGCCAGCCCGAAGATGCGGGCCATCACGTTGAGCGTCCCATTGGTGACGACGCGCAGGCCGAATTGCACGGCGGGGATGTTGATGACGACGATGAGGATCATGAAGCCCCACTGGTTGAACTGCGCGTAGGTATGATAACTCATGCCGACCAGGTTCCGCATGATCTGCGAGCCATCGAGCGGCGGCACGGGGATCAAGTTGAAGAAGCAGAGGAAGAGGCTCAACTGCGCAGTCCGCACCAAGTCCTCGGCATACTTGCCCACTCCGAACTCGACGAATAGTTTCGTCACGGCCACCAGCCCGAACGCGATGATGAAGTTCATCGTCGGCCCCGCGATCGTGACGAGCGTGTCGTCCACGCGCGGGCGGCGGAGGTTGCCGATGTTGACGGGAACGGGCCGGCCCCAGCCGATGATGAAGCCGGCGAGCGCGGGGTTGGTCAGCGCGATGAACGAGCCGGCCAGCGGCAACACGACGGTGCCGATGACCTCCATGTGCGCGATGGGGTTGAAGGTGACGCGACCTTCGTTGTAGGCCGTATTGTCGCCGCACTTCCATGCGACCCATGCGTGCGCCCACTCGTGCATCGTGATCAGCGGCACGAAGCACAGGTAGCGCACGAGAACGTCGAAGACATCGGATTGACTCATCGCGGGCGGAAGGTAGCGGACGGGGCGTCAAAGCCCAAGCGGAAGTCGGAGCGTGTCGCTGTAGCGGC
>JBEBFV010000418.1:0-5723 GCA_040081795.1 Limisphaerales bacterium
TTGTTGTAGTTGTTCGTGAGCTTCTCGTTGACCCAGGTTTCGACGTGCCCATCCACCATGGTCATGTTGGCTCGGAGAACGTGCCGAAGCGCCGGGCCGCGATTGTTGGCAAAGACTCCGGCGGCGTCCGGGGCGAATGTTGTGGGCGTGGTCGTGTAGCCGCCCACCGGGCCGATGGCGGGATTGCGCAGGACGCCGATGTCCCCCATCAACCATATCTGAGCATGCCGGTTGATCTCCGTGAGCCTGCGGCTGCCGAGCGGCGTGACATTGTCGGCCTGAAGCATGTAGCGGATGATGGTGCTCTCCACCGGACCATAGCCGCCGAGGTTGAACTGCCACGGGCTTCCCGCGCCTGCCATATCCGGCTCGCGGACCTCCGGGCAGCGCCAGACGATGTTGGCGTTGGTCCGGGTATCCAGTTCCTTGCCGAGATAGGGCGTCAGCTTTTGCCAAAACCACTGTGGAGGAGGGCTGTAAGCGTTGGATACGGGCGGCCAGATGGCTGGGCCTTCCCAAAGTGGCGGCAGGCCGTCGGTGAAGTCACTTGCGTAGAGGTTCAGCGCCAGGCCCTGCTGGCGCACGTTGCTCACGCACTTGATGCCCTTGCCCTTCGCCTTGGCCTTGGAGAGCGCCGGCAGCAGCATCCCCGCCAGGATGGCGATGATGGCAATCACGACGAGAAGTTCGATGAGGGTGAAGCCAAGGGAACGAAGCCGGCGCATATCAGTGTTCATGGTGCCTGTGAGTTACGCTCGCACAGTGCGCTTGCGAGTTGGCAGCGTCAAGGTCAGGGACAACCGTCGGTGTTGGCGCCGTGCATCTCGATCACTCATGCCAAGTGACCTGGATCTTTCTGAATTCCCATCAGCAAAGCCCGCGTCCATCCTCCGATCCAACGCCCCGAGCCACGCATGAAAATCACCAACGTCGAAGCCATTTACGTCTCGCAAAAACTCGTGCGCGCGCAGTGCGACAGCGGGCAGGACGCGCTCATCGTCAAGGTCAGCACGGACGCGGGCATCACGGGCATCGGCGAGGTGGACTCCGCGCCGCTCGTGGCGAAGGCCGTCATCGAGGGTCCCTTCAGCCACACCATCAGCACGGGGCTGAAGCATCTGCTCATTGGCCAGGACCCCTTCGAGACCGAGCGGCTGTGGCACCTGATGTATCACCGCACCATTTACTCGAGTCGGCGCGGCATCGGCGTGCATGCGATGAGCGGCATCGACCTCGCGCTGTGGGACATCAAGGGCAAGGCGCTCGGTCTGCCGGTCTGGAAGCTTCTCGGCGGCGGCTTTCAAAAACAGATTCGTTGCTACGCCAGCTCGCTCTTCGGCGCGACGCCCAAGGCCACGGGCGAGCTCGCCAAGCGCATCCGCGCGAAAGGCTTCTCCGCCGTGAAGTTCGGCTGGGCTCCGATGGGCCAGGACGCGAAGACCGATGTGGACCTCGTCCGCCAGGCGCGCAAAGGCTTCGGCACGGACGGCGACGTGATGATTGACGCCGGCCTCGTGTGGGACGCGCGCACCGCCATCCAGCGCGCGAAGGCCTTCGCCGAGTTCGGCATCTTCTGGCTGGAGGAGCCTTTGCCGCCCGACGACTACGAAGGCTACGCCAAGCTCACCGCTGCCAGCCCCGTCCACATCGCCGCCGGCGAGCAGGAGAGCGGTCGGCAGTCCTTCCTCGACCTGATGGACAAGGGCCGCGTGGACATCGCGCAGGTGGACCTCACGCGCTGCGGCGGCTTCACCGAGGCGATGAAAATCGCCAGCCTCGCCGCCGACCGTGGCCTCAAGGTGGCCAACCACGGCTTCAGCACCTACATCAACGTCCACGCCGCCCTGCACTGGCTCAACGCGATTCCCAACGCCCTCATCGCCGAGTTCGTGGTGCAGGAGAACACGAGCCTGCGCGAGTTCCTCACGAAAGGCCATGTGCGGATGAAGGATGGCTTCCTCCCCGTGCCGGATGCGCCGGGGCTTGGCCTCGAACTCGACGAGGAGCAAGTCCGCAAGCACCGCGTCGCTTGAGGGAGCAAATTCTTTAGCCACAGATGAAACACGGATTGAACACTGAGCGGAGGGCGAAGCACGACAGCCGGTTGGCCTCGGCTCCATCCGTGTTTCATCCGTGTTTCATCCGTGGCTCGATCATCTTGGCTGTGCTGCTCTGTGGCAGCTTCGAGCTTCGGTCCGCAGCGTCCGATAGTGCGGCCTTCTTCGAGGCCAAAATCCGCCCGCTCTTTGTCTCACATTGCCAGCAGTGCCACGGCGAGAAGAAGCAGGAGTCCGGCCTCCGCCTCGACACGAAAGCCGGCTGGCAAAAGGGCGGCGACCACGGCCCGGTCATCGTCCCCGGCGACCCGGAGAAGAGCCGCCTCATCCAAGCGGTGCGGCGGAAGGACAAAGATTTGCAGATGCCGCCCAAGCGCGCGCTCGGCTCAGAGGAAATCGCAGCACTCGAGCAGTGGGTGAAGCTCGGCGCACCCGACCCGCGCGAAGGCATCGCCGTCGCCAAATCTGGCGTGGACCCTGCCGCTGTGCGGAAACACTGGGCCTTCCAACCCCTCACGCATCCGCAGCCTCCGACTCCGCAGGCGAACTCTTGGAGTCAGCAGCCCCTCGACCGCTTCGTGCTGGCCCGCATGCAGCAGCAAGGCCTCGCGCCCAATCCCCCCGCCGACCCGCGCACGTTCATCCGCCGCGCCACCTTCGACCTCACCGGCCTGCCCCCGACGCCCGCCGAGATTGAGGCGTTCGAGCGCGACCTCTCACTTTCTCACTTTCCCACTTTCTCACCTGCCACCGGCCAAAGTGAGAAAGCGATAAAGCGGCAAAGTGAGCGACGTGCTTACGAGGCGCTCATCGACCGCTTGCTCTCCTCCCCCGCCTACGGCGAGCGCTGGGGTCGCCACTGGCTCGACGTCGCGCGCTACGCCGACACCGCTGGCGACGGCGCAGACTACCCCGTGCGCGAAGCGGTGAAGTATCGCGACTGGGTCGTGAATGCCTTCAACGCCGACCAGCCGTTCAACGAATTCATCCGCGAACAACTCGCCGGGGACATCCTCGCCGAGCGCGGGCCGACGACTGACTATGCCCGCCGCATCACCGCCACCGGCTTTCTCGCCATCGGCAAGCGCTACGGCTACAAACCCTCGCCCGACTACCAGCACCTCGACTTCGCCGACGCGATTGACTCCGTGGGCCGCTCGCTGCTCGGCCTCTCCCTCGGCTGCGCCCGCTGCCACGACCACAAATACGACCCCGTCAGCGCGGCGGATTACTATTCGCTCTATGGCATCTTCCAGAGCACCAAGTGGGCGTTCCCCGGCGGCGAGGAGCAGAAGCGTCCCTCCGACTTTCCCCCGCTCGTCGAACCCGCCGAAGCCGCTCGCCTCGACAAACTGAAGGCCGCCGAACTCGCCCGCCTCGACGCCTCGCTCGCAAAACTCAAAGCCGACCGCGTCGCACTCGACAACAAGTCCATCGGCGGTGGACCGGACCTCGGCTTCGAATTACAGAAGCTCGGCGAGCCGCCCACCGCTCCGTGGTTGTCAGAGGGACCGAACAAAGTTTTGGCCGAGGCCCAAAGCCCCTTCGCCCACATCCACCCCGTCGGCACACGCGGCGTGCGCGTCGGCACGGGCAAGGCCAACAACGGCGTGCGCTACGTTTTCAACCGCCCGCTCAAGGCCGCGCCTGGCAAGCAAATGCACTTCAGCGTGGACTTCCGCACCGTCGCGCCGGCGGACAAGTCCGGCGCGTATCGCTTCTACCTCGGGCGCGGCGTCATCGCGTCGCTCGCCGTGGAAGTCAGTGTGACCGCGACGGAACTCGCCCTCCGCAACGGCGCGAAATGGGAAGTCCTCCGCCAGCTCCAGCCCGGCACGTGGCACACGCTCCGCCTCACACTCGACCCGGCGAAGAAGACTTACTCGGGCGCACTCGGCGTGGTCGGCGACTTGACCACGTTCGCGGACAAGCCGCTCGGCGCGAACTGGGACGGCGTGGCGGACACCTTCATCTGCGACGCCATCGGCCACGTCAGCGCGCCCGCGCCCGAGCGCGACCTCGACAACATCGCCTTGCTCGAAACGCCCTTCGCCGAGCCGGGCACCGGTCCCGTTGTGTTGCCCGCCGCGCCGCCCGCTGACCTTGCCGACCGGCTGAAGAAGCTCGATGCCGACATCGCCACGACCACGAAACTCCGCGCCGACGAGGCCGCGAAGGAGCTGTATCCCGTGGCCTACGGCGTGCGCGAGGACAAGCCCGTCAACGTGCGCATCCAGCTTCGCGGCGAGCCCGACAAGCTCGGGGCCGAGGCCCCGCGTCGCTTCCTCGACGTGCTTGGCGGCGACAAACTTCCCGCCGACTCGACCGGCAGTGGACGTCTCGAACTCGCCGACTGGCTCACGCGCCCAAGCAACCCGCTCACCGCGCGCGTGTTCGTGAACCGCGTCTGGCAATGGCATTTCGGCGCGGGCCTCGTGCCCACGCCCAGCGACTTCGGCCTGCGCGGCGAGCCGCCCACGCACCCCGAGTTGCTCGACTGGCTCACGTCCGAGTTCATCGCGTCCGGCTGGTCCGTGAAGGCGCTGCACCGGCTCATCATGCGCTCGCAGACCTACCAGCTCGCCAGCGACGACCACGCCGCCAACCTGAAAAAAGACCCGGCCAACATCTGGCTTTGGCGTCACGCCCGACGCCCGCTCGATGCCGAGTCCATCCGCGACGCCATGCTCGCCGTGAGCGGCCGGCTCAATCGCACCGTGCCCGGCCCACATCCGTTTCCCGACGTGCAGAAGTGGGGTTACACCATCCACAACCCGTTCTTCGCCGTTTACGACAGTGACCATCGCAGCCTCTACCTGATGCAGCAGCGCAACCGCCGCCATCCCTTCCTCGCGCTCTTCGACGCCGCCGACCCGAACCTCAGCGTCGCCCAGCGCCTGCCCACCACCACGCCCACGCAAACGCTCTTCCTGATGAACTCGCCCTTCGTGCAGCAGCAGGCCGAGTCCTTCGCCCGCCGCCTGCTCGCTGAATCCGCCGACGACACGAAGCGCATCCGCCTAGCCTTCGCGATGGCCCACGGCCGCGCGCCGAGCGACAGCGAAGTGAGTGACGCAGCGGCCTTCCTCGCGTCCTATCGCACCAAACTCACCACCCTCGAAAAGCCTCCGACGAACGACGCCGAACTCGCTTGGGCCGGCCTCGCCCGCGTGCTGCTGACGAGCAATGCCTTTCTGTATGTGGACTAACCGCAAGCTGAAGACCCGTGCCGGCGACTTGCAGTCGCCGTCCGCAGGATTGTTCCCCACCCGCCGCGAGTTCCTCCGCCGCGCCTCCGGTGGCTTCGGTGCTCTCGCCCTCGCCGGCCTTTGCCACGAGACCCAGGCCGCCTCCACCGACCCGCTCGCCCCGCGCTCGGGTCATTTCCCCGCGAAAGCCGACCGCGTCATCTTCCTCTACTCCACCGGCGGCGTCTCGCAGGTGGACACCTTCGACTACAAGCCGCAGCTCATCCGCGACCACGGCAAGGCCGTCACCGCCTCGCGCTGGCTCAACAAGCCCGGCAAGTTCGACCGCTTCCTCATCAAGTCCCGCTGGGGTTTCAAGCAATACGGCCAGAGCGGCCTCTGGGTCAGCGACCTCTTCCCCCACATCGGCGGCGTCATTGACGACGTGTGCGTGCTCAACGCGATGCACTGCGACAGC
>JBEBFV010000419.1:0-5707 GCA_040081795.1 Limisphaerales bacterium
GTCGGAGACCGGCACTCCAAAAGAAACAGCCCGCGTTCCTTGCGAAGCGCAGGCTGGCGAGATGCGAACTTTGTGGGCGACTCAGACGGCCTTGCGGGCGCGGAGCACATCCGTCTTGCCAGGGATGGCAATCGGATACATCCCGTCGGGTCCGGGGACGCTGTTCGGAGTGAGCTTGATGGCCTCGGCCCACGGAACCTGATCAATGCGCTTGACCATCGTGTCGCTGACTTCTGAGTTGAGCGCTTCCTCCCACGAGATGTCCTTGCCGGAGTAGGTCGCCATGCGGCCCAGCACAGAGGTCATGGAGCTGTTCGCGCCGTATTCGGCCTCGTTGTAAGGCTTGTCGTTGCGGATGGCGTCGAAGAGGTCGTCGTGCTCCTGCTGGTAGCGCTCGCGCGGCTGGTTGCCGGTGAAACGCCATGCGTTCTCGCCCGTGAAGCTCCAGCGACCATCAGTCATGCTGGCCTTGCCCTTCGTGCCGATGGCGTATTCGGCAACTTCATTCCAGCAGCCTTGCTGGTGGCGGCACTGGCTGTAACAAACCGAGCCGTCCTCGTAAGTGAACTCAACGACATGGTGGTCGAAGATTTCACCGTAGTCCGGTCCCTTGCGCGTCTCGCAACCACCGTTGCCGCGCGCCCTGACCGGGTGACCGCGCTTGACCCAGTTGATGACGTCGAGATTGTGGATGTGCTGCTCGCAGATGTGGTCGCCGCAGAGCCAGACGAAGTAATACCAGTTGCGCATCTGGTATTCGAGCTCGGTGAGCTTGCCATACTTGGCTTCAAGGTCGGCGCGCTTGTTGACCCACGGGGTGTTGCCGTTCCAGTAGGCACGCGTGGCAACCACTTCGCCAATCTGGCCGTCGTGGATGCGTTTCATGGTCTCGATGTAGCCGAGTTGGTGATGGCGCTGAAGGCCGACGCCGACCTTGAGGTTCTTCTTCTTGGCCTCGGCGGCGGCGGCGATGACCTTTTTGTAGCCGGCGACATCCACGCAAACCGGCTTCTCCATGAAGACGTGCTTGCCTTGACGGACGGCCTCCTCGAACTGCATGGGGCGGAAGCCCGGCGGGGTCGCGAGGATGACGAGGTCGGCTTGCGCGATGGCTTTCTTGTAGGCGTCGAAACCCATGAACCTGTGCTCGTCCTTCACCTGCACCTTGTCCTTATGTTGCTTCGCCAAGTTGCTCAGACTGCTCTCCATGCGGTCCTTGTGCACATCAGCCACGGCAACCAACTTGACGCCTTCGCCGGTGCTGAGGGCCTGGTTCGCCGCACCCGAACCGCGTCCGCCCATGCCGATGAGGGCGACCTTGATGGTGTCGCCGGGCGAAGCGCCGTGGACGAACCGCTCGACGGGCAGCGCGCTGAGGGCGGCTGCGCCGGCGGCGAACTTGGTGGAGGTGGAGAAGAAACTCCGGCGCGTGACCGGAGCGGTGGCGGGGACAATCAGGTTGCTCATAATTTCAATCGCGTTGGACTGGGCCGTCCGTCGCGACATTCGCGGCGGACGAAAAAAGCTCGTTCAACAAGCTGGAACGAGGCGAGTGTAGGAAGTCGCGGCGGGTTGTCCAGCGCGGGGAACTTTTCCTCCTGCTCGTAATCCTAATCCTAATCCTGCTCCAGCTTCGGACCGAGCAAGGAGGAGCAGGATTAGGATTAGGATTACGAGCAGGAGAGGACGGCCTCACAGCGCCACCGTCCGGCCCGGAATCGCATACGGATACCTTCCATCCGGCCCCGGCTTGGGCTTCGGCGCGGCGTCCCAAGCGAGGCGCTCGGGCAACAGGTCGAGCTTCGAGTTCAGCGCTTCTTCCCACGTCACGGGCTGGCCACCGTAGGTCGCCATGCGGCCCATGATAGCGGTGAGTGTGCTCTTCGCACCGCGCTCGGCCTCGTTGTGCGGCTTGTTGTGGCGGATGGCGTCGAAGAAGGGGATGTGCTCCAGGCGATGGCCGTCGTTGGCCTCGCCTTCCTTCGCCTGGTAGCGCCATTTCACTTCCTGCTTCAGGTCGCGGATGGCGAAGACGTTGCGCTCGGCAATCCAGCTTCCCTTCGTGCCTTGGACGGCTTCATAGACCTCGCCCTTGCACTTGGGAATCTGCCGGCACTGCGAATACATCCGCGAGCCGTCCGCATAGACATACTCGACGGCGTGGTGGTCAAAAATCTCTCCGTGGTCAGGCTCGCTCAGATACGCACGGCCGCCGATGCCAGAACAGCTCACAGGGAAGGACTGCTTCACCCAGTTGATTACGTCGAGGTTGTGGATGTGCTGCTCGACGATGTGGTCGCCGCAGAGCCAAGTGAACATATACCAATTGCGCAGCTGGTATTCCATTTCCGTGGGCGCACGGCCGAGGAGCTTGGTGGCCTGCTCGCGCGTGAACTTCGGACCGACGGGCGAGGTGTTCCAATAGCAGCGCATCGAGACGATGTCGCCAATCTCGCCGCCGTGCAGGCGCTTCATGCTCTCCTGGTAATTCGGCTGGTGATGCCGCTGGAGGCCGACCGCGACCTTGAGATTCTTCTTCTTCGCCTCCTCCGCGGCGGCCAGCACCTTGCGGACGCCCGGCCCGTCCACGGCGACGGGTTTCTCCATGAAGACGTGTTTCCCCTGTCGCACGGCCTCCTCGAACATCATCGGGCGGAAGCCCGGCGGTGTCGCCAGGATGACCACGTCCGCTTGTGCGATGGCCTGCTTGTAGGCGTCGAAGCCTAGGAACTTGTTCTCCTCCTTCACCGAGAGCTGGTCCTTGTGCTTCTTGAGCGAGGCGAGGCTGCGGTCCATCCGGTCCTGATGCACGTCCGCGACGGCGACAAGCTTCACGTCGGCACCGGCCTGCATGGCCTGGTCCGCCGCGCCGGTGCCGCGACCGCCTGCGCCGACGAGCGCGACCTTGATGGTGTCGCCGGGCGACGCACCGTGGGCGAAGCGCTCGACCGGCAGCGTGCCGAGGGCGGCGGCGCTGGCGGCGAACTTCGTGGATGTGGAAAGGAAATCCCGCAGCGAGACGGCGTTGTTCGGAGGCGTGTTGTTCATGTTAATACGACGGCAGCATGGCAGACGGCGAGCGCGGTGCAAAGGCTACGTTCGCGCAAGCGGTCCTCCCGCAGAGGCCGGGCCGGGCCGGGCTGGCCTGGGAAACTTCCGCTTGTCTCGCCGGGAGGCCAGTCCTAGATTCGCCGGCACGCGGATGAGTGAGAACCCTGCCAGCACCGGCTGAATGATAGAGCTGATCCAATTTCCGTGGAGTCCCTTCTGCATCGTGCAGCGGCGCATCCTGGAGTTTGCGGGCGTTCCCTTCAAGATCACCAACATCCCCAACACCGATCGCTCGCTGGTCTGGAAACTCACGCGCGAGCGCTACTATCAGGTGCCCATCATCCGTGACGGCAGGCAGGTGGTGTTCGAGACCGGTGAGGACTCCCAGGTGATCGCGAAGTATCTGGACAACAAGCTGTCCCTGGGGCTGTTCCCGCCGCACCTGCGCGGCTTGCAGACGATTCTCTGGCGGCACATCGAGGATGAAATCGAAGGCGTTGGATTCCGGCTCAACGACATTTACCACCGTGCGGTCATCCCAGCGAAGGAGCGGCTGGGTTTCGTGCGGCACAAGGAGCGGAAGTTCGGTCGCGGCTGCCTGGAGAGTTGGCGCGGGGAGCAACCGGCTTTGCTTAAGCAGCTTGAGGAACGGCTCATTCCCTATGAGCAGATGCTGCTGGAGAAGCCGTTCCTGCTGGGCGATCGCCCGCGCTTCGTGGACTTCGACCTCTACGGGATGCTTGGCAACTTTCTCGCCTCCGGCAAATACGAGCTGCCCGGCGCGCACACGCAGATTCGCGCGTGGTATTCGCACATGACCAAGGCACGCGCCGCTGACTTCTCCCGCTGATGGTTCATGTCCCAAGCCACATCCCGCGCGACCAGCTCCGGCGTTTCTGCCGGGCGGCGAGGCGGCGGCGGGGTTCATTGTTTCAATTGTGAAAAACTACATCCTCGACACCAACGTCCTGCTCCACGACCCAAACTCCCTCCTCAACTTCAAGGACAACAATGTCCTGATCCCCATCGAGGTGGTCGAGGAGATTGACCGCTTCAAGCGCGACTCCAGCGAGCTGGGCCAGAACGCGCGCGGCGTGTCACGGATGCTCGACAGCCTCCGTGGCACAGGGCGCTTGAGCGAGGGCGTCGCGATCCAGAACGGCGGCCACCTGCGCATCCTTCTCGACAGCAAGAACGGCAACGGCAACGCCAACGGCAGCCTGCACACGACTGTTCAAAACGTGGACAACCGCATCCTTGCGCATGCGCTCATGGTCAAACAAGGCCAGCCCGATGTGGCGACCGTGCTCGTCAGCAAGGACATCAACCTCCGCATCAAGGCTGACGCGCATGGATTGTCCGCCGAGGATTACGAGACCGATCGCATCCGGCTGCAGGACTTGTATGCCGGGGTGTTCGATCTGACGGTCACGTCGGAGCAGATCGTGAGGTTCCGCGCGGACGACGAGCTGCCGCTGCCCACCAACCGCCAGTATTTCCCGAACGAGTATTGCACGCTCACCGAAAGCGCGAACCCGAAGCGCACCGTGCTCGCGAAGGTGGACGCCACCGGCAAAAAACTCGTCCCCATCGTGGACGTGCGCGAGGGCGTCTGGGGCATCAAGCCGCGCAACCGCGAGCAGCACTTCGCCTTCGACGCGCTGCTGGATGACCGCATCAAGCTCGTCACGCTCATGGGCAAGGCCGGCACGGGCAAGACGCTCATGGCCATGGCCGCCGGCCTCAAGCGCGCCGTCATGGACCGCGAGTTCCGTCGGCTCGTTGTCGCGCGCCCGACCATCTCGATGGGCAAGGAACTCGGCTTCCTGCCCGGCTCGCTCGAAGAAAAACTCGGCCCGTGGATGCAGCCCATCCACGACGCGCTGGAACTCCTCAGCGATCTGAACATGGGCAACGACCACCGCCGCAGCAGCGACCTGCTCCGCAGCGGCACCATCGTCGTCGAGGCGTTGAGCTACATCCGGGGCCGCAGCATCGCCAACCAGTTCATGATTATTGACGAGGCACAAAACCTCACGCCGCTGGAGGTCAAGACCATCGTCACGCGCGTCGGCAGCGGGACGAAAATCATCTTCACCGGCGACCCCTACCAGATCGACAACCCCTACG
Organism: Limisphaerales bacterium; assembly: GCA_040081795.1. Classification (GTDB taxonomy): domain Bacteria; phylum Verrucomicrobiota; class Verrucomicrobiia; order Limisphaerales; family SXTU01; genus SXTU01. Next base: position 5,182 of record JBEBFV010000419.1, read on the forward strand.
TGGACAGCTCCTCGAACGGGTTCAACTACCTCATCAGCAAGTTCCGCGATCAGGCCATCGCAGCGCACATCGAACTGCAAAGAGGCGAGCGCTCCGAACTCGCCGAGCTGGCTGCAAACGTCCTCTAGCGCCGGCACGTCTTCGTGCGCGAGCACAGCCTTCGCCAATTAGCTGGCCTCCCTGTGTGGCCTACGTGTGCCTTGTGTCCATTCTGGTTCCAAAGAAACCGTCCTTGTCGTCTGGGAAGAGAAATTTGCCCTTTGAACTTTGCGCGTTCGCCCTACCCTCCGCCGCCATGAGTGACAGATCGGAAACACGTCTGGCCCGCTGGCCATCCCTTTCGCTCGTCGTGTGTCTGGCGAGCGCGGCGGCCTTGGACTACGCGGCTTGGTGGATCGTGGAGAAGAGCGACAAGCCCATCAACATTTGGATGGCTGTGCTGGCCTTGGCTGCGGTCGGCGGCGCGGCGTGGGTGGCAATCCTCCCCTTCTACAACGACGCGCAGAACGCCACCAAGCTCGACGAA
>JBEBFV010000420.1:0-5703 GCA_040081795.1 Limisphaerales bacterium
GCCTTCGTCATCGTCGGTCGCGAGCTGCTTCGCCAGCCGGCGCGCCTCGGTCTGCGCCAGTTCGCTGTTCGCCAGCGCGAGCGCCTGCTGCGGCATCACACTCGGACGGCGCTCGTAGCACTCCGTCACGGCGGGGCCGTCGAAGATTTTCAGGAACTCGACCTCCTTCTCGGCGGCGAGACGCAGGTAAACGCTGCGGCGCTTCGAGGACAGGCCAAGGTTGTGGTCAATCTCCGGCCCGCCCATCGCGAGGTCGAGGCTGCCGCAGACGAAGAGCAGGTTGTCGCGCACGGCCTCGGCTTCGAGGCGGCGCGAATTCATGCGCCAGAGGAAGAAATTGTCCTGGTCGAGCTTCGCGCTCGCCACGTCCGGCGTGGACGCCATGCGATAGGTGCTGCTGGTCACAAGCAGTCGGTGGATGGCTTTCATGCTCCAGCCACGCGCGACGAACTCCGACGCCAGCCAGTCGAGCAACTGCGGGTGCGACGGCGGGCGGCCATTGCGCCCGAAGTCCGCGGGCGTCGGCACGATGCCGCGCCCGAAATGCCGGAGCCACATCTGGTTCACCGCCACGCGCGCGGTCAGTGGATTCTGCGCGTCCGCCACCCACTGCGCGAAGGCCAGCCGCCGACCCGTGCTGGTGGCGGGATACGACTCAACGGTGCGCGGCTTGAAGGCAGTGGCAGGCGCGGCGGACAAATCCTTCTCGGCGGCAGCAAGGGCTTTCTCGTTGTCAGCAAGTTGCTTCTTGAGCGCTTCAGGGTCAGCGGCTTTCTCGCCCTTTTTTGCCGGAGCTTTCGGTTCGACGGGCTTGCCGGAGTCGGCCTTCTTCAGCGCGGCAACGAGTGCGTTTTGGGTCTGGTGCAGTTTGAGCCGCGCGTCGGCGACGGCCTGCTGGCGTTGCGCGGTGACGGCTTCAGTGGCGGCGCGCTTCCAGTCATCGGAATCCTTGCGGCCCGTGACCTCCAGTTTCTCCGCACGAATCACAGCGGCGAGCGCGGTGTGCTTGGCTTCGGTCACGGCCAGGGTGAGTTCCTGTTCCTTAAGTTTCTCCGGTGTGGAGTTGGTGCTGGTCTTCAACTTCGCGAACGCCTCACGTGCGTCGGCCAAGCCGCGTTCACTCGCGGCCAAGGTGTCTTGGAAAACAAACTCCCTTTGGTCCGGCTGCACGGCGAGCAAGGGCAACCTCACTGGCTCCACCGCCAGCTTGCCCCCGGTGCGCGCGACACTGGTCAGCCCGCACAGCGCAAAGGGCACGCCGGCTTCCATCACCTTGTTCGTGTCCGGCGTGCGCTCGTCGCCGCGGATGAGCAGGTGCGTGCGCCGGTCGGGCTGTTTGTCGAACGCGCGCACGAGACCATCCTTGGCTGTGTCGAGCTGGCCGGGGATGCGGTCGGTGCGGACATCGTGCGGGTCGAAGACGGCGCGGAGCTGGTAATACTCGCGCTGCGAAATCGGGTCCACCATGTGGTCGTGACACTTCGCGCAGCCCACCGTGACGCCGAGGAACGCCTGCGACGTGTGCTTGAGCGTGTCCTCCATCCACTGCTCGCGACTGAGCATCTTGAAGTTGCGGACGAGAAAGCCGGTGGCGCGCAAGGCGTCCGTGTCGAGCGGTGCGACTTCATCGGCGGCGAGCATCTCCAGCACCATGCGGTCGTAGCCCTTGTCCTTGTTGAGCGACTCCACAATCCAGTCGCGCCAGCGCCAGATGTGCGGCTTGCTGTCGCGAATCTGGTTGCCGCCGCTCCAGCCTGCCCAGTCGCTGTAACGCCACACATCCATCCAGTGCCGGCCCCAGCGCTCGCCGTGGCGCGGGTCGTCGAGCAGCCGGTTCACTACCTTTTCGTAAGCGTCGCTGCTGGTGTCGGCGAGAAACTGCCGCTGTTCCTCGGGCGTCGGGTTCAGACCAATCAAATCCAGGTAAACGCGGCGGAGCAGAACTTCCTTCGTCGCCTCGGGCCGGGGCTTCAACCCACGCGCCTCATGCTCGGCGGCGACGAACGCGTCCACGGGATTCCGCCCCCAAGCACCGTTCTTCACCACGGGCACGGCTAGGCGCGCCACCGTCTCGAAAGGCCGCCACCGATAGGCGGCGAGGAACTTGGCGAACTCCGCCTGCTTCGCGCTCGCCTTGGAAAGTTCCTTGGTCGGCGGCTTGTCCTTCGCGTCACCGGGATTCTTGCCCAGCAGCAACTCCGTCTCGTTCGGCACGCCGTCGCCATCGCTGTCCTCACGCGCGACGAGCGCGAGGCGGGCGGCGAGACTCGCGGGTTTGCCGGCGGCGGTGAGGTCTGTGCCCAGCGCGTGGAGACGCTGGCCGAAGGCGTTGTGCGGGAAGTCTTCGAGGGACTTCGGCTCCTTGCGCTCGCTGGGCAGATGGCAGGTCGTGCAGCGGTTCACCTCCTTCGCGAGGAAGCGGTCGTAGTGATGTTCCAGTGCGGCGCGGTTCGCAGGCGTGGCGGGCGCATAGGAGGCGCCGACCAGCAGCACCGCCAGCACCACGCCCGGGAGAACCAAACGGGACGACTCAGTCTGGGCGGCGGCGGACATGGAGTTTCCGACGACCCGGTCGGAGGCGGAGTTCGATGATTGTTGGCGCTGGCCGACATTCGGATGACTCCGTGATCCGCGCCACGGCTTTGAGATCATCTTCGCAGCGGAGGCGAGGGCGGCGGACAGGCAACGAGGCCGATTTCAAATCTGCTCGAAATAACGCTGCTTCTCCCAGTCGGTCACCGCGTCGCTGAAGGCTTGGTGCTCCAGGCGCGCGTGGTGTGTGTAGAAGTCCACGACGTCGTCGCCGAAGGCGGTGCGGGCAAGCTCCGACTTCTCGAACAGGTCGGTCGCATCGCGCAGCGAGCTGGGGAGGCGGGCGAGCTGCTCATCCACATAGGCGTTGCCGACGTAGGCGTCGCCGCAGTCGAGTTCCTCGCGCACGCCTGCCGTGCCGGCGGCGAGCATCGCGGCGAAGGCGAGATACGGGTTCGCATCCGCGCCGGGCATGCGGTTCTCGAGGCGGAATGAGTCGCTGTGCCCCACGACGCGGAAGCCGGTGGTGCGGTTGTCCAGCGCCCACGCCATGCGCGTCGGCGCCCACGAGCCGGGCTGGTAGCGTTTGTAGCTGTTGATGCTCGGTCCGAAGAACAGGCACAGCTCAGGGGAGTATTTCATCAGGCCGCCGAGGAACTTTCTGAAGAGTGACGAGTGACGGGTGGCGGGTGACGAGGGATTGCCGCTCTTCACTCCGCGTTCCGCGTTCCGCATTTCGCGTTCGTCCCAGAACAGGTTTTTCCCGCCCTTCCACAAACTCATGTGGATGTGGCACGAGCTGCCCGCTTCGCCGGGCGCATACTTGGCCATGAAGGTCACCGCCTTGCCGTGCTGCTCGGCGAGTTCGCGCACGCCTTGCTTGAAGACGACGTGCATGTCGGCCATCGGGAGCGGCGCGGCGCAGGTGAAGTTGATCTCGTGCTGGCCGCGGCTCCACTCGCCCTTGCTGCTCTCCACCGGCACGCGCGCGGCGCACATGCCGTTGCGGATGGCGCGCATCAGCGGCTCGTCGCGCGTCGGCTGCATGAGGTGATAATCAATCCGGTAGTCGCTCGAAGGCTGAAGCTCCCGATAGCCGCTCGCGTGCGCCGCGTGGTAGGTCTGGTTGAACAGGTAAAACTCCAGTTCGCTCGCGCACAGGCAGGTCATCCCCTGCTCTGCCAGCAAGTCCAACTGCCGGCGCAGCACGGAGCGCGGCGCTTCCGCCACCAACTCGCCGCTCTCGCGCACGAAGTCGCACAGCACCATCGCCGCGCCCGGCTGCCACGGCAGCGCGCGCAACGTGTCCATGTCCGGGCGGAACTCGAAGTCGCCGAAGCCCGTGGCCCAGTTCGCTACTTTGAAGCCGTCGAGCGGGTCCATATCCATGTTGACCGTGAGCAGGTAGCTGCACCCGTGCGTCCCGTGCTTCGCGACCGAGTCGAGGAAGAAGTCGGCGCGAAAGCGCTTGCCCACGAGCCGTCCGAACGGGTCGGGGAAGGCGACGAGGATGGTGTCGATGGAACCGGAGCGGATTTCGCGGCGGAGTTCAGCGAGTTTCATAGTGATGCCAACCCGGCGCGTGAACCCTTCACAGCGCGCAGGCGATTCTGAGCGCGTCCTTCACCTTGGCCAAGTCGGCGGCGGGCAGGGTGCCCAGAAACTTCTCAAACCGGACGCGTGGCAACGCGCCGATGGCCTGTGCGTTTGCAACGGATTCGTGGTCCAGGAATGACAAGTGTCCCAGGGCTACCTCCAGCGGGCCACCGCGTGCCTGACGCGTCACTGGGACGTAAATGATGAGCGTCCGCTCCACTGGCACCTCATCCGCCAGCAGGACAACCACGGGCCGCGTCTTGCCGGCGATGCCCATGTCCGCCAGCCAGACTTCTCCGTGGCGCGGGTTCATTTGCGGTCAATGAGGTCGAGAACTTCCTGCTCCACGTCCCGGCTGGGCAACACGTCCGCCCACTTCTCCTCCTCACGCTGACGGGCGAGGAATCGGACGTAGTGCAGAGCCTCGCGAAGCACTGGTTCGGGCTGTTGTTTGAGTTCGTCCAACAAAAGTTCCTGTGTGCTCATGCGATGCATCGTAGTTCATCGGACACTTGCGCGGCAATGGCTAGTTGCTCTGGAAAGCGCGCTGACATTCACTCCGCCACGTAGATGTTCTTGAGCTCCGTATACCCCTCCATCGCCGCCATGCCCAAATCTCGTCCGAGTCCGCTCTGCTTGTAGCCGCCGAACGGCGCTTCGACATGCACGCTGCTGTGCGAGTTGATGCTCAGGACACCGCTCTGCACGGCGCGGGCGACCCGGAGGGCGCGGCGGATGTCGTTCGTCCAGATGGAGCCGCTCAGGCCGTAGGGCGAGGCGTTCACAGCGCGGAGCATCTGCGTCTCGTTGTCGAAGGGCACGATGCACACGACGGGGCCGAAGATTTCCTCGCGCCAGCAGCGGGTGGACTTGTCCACGTCGAGCAGGACGGTGGGCTCGAGGTAGAAGCCTTTCGTGGAAGGCCGCTTGCCGCCGCAGCCGAACTGCGTGCCGTGCTTCCGCGCGTCGGCGAGGAAGTCCTCCACGCTCGCGCGCTGGCTGGCGGAGACGAGCGGGCCGAGTTGCGTCGCGTCCAGCGCAGGGTTGCCAACAACCAGCTCCTTGGTGGCGGCGATGAAGCGCTCGGCGAACGGCTCGTAGATGCTTTGCTCGACGAAGACGCGGCTGCGGGCGCAGCAGTCCTGGCCAGTGTTGGCGAAGACGCTCATGGGCGAGGTGTCGGCGGCGCGCTGCCAGTCGGCGTCGGCGAAGACGATGTTCGGCGACTTGCCGCCGAGTTCGAGCGAGACGCGCTTCAGGTCGCGGGACGCGAGTTCCATGATGCGCCGGCCAATCTCGGTCGAGCCGGTGAAGGAGACCTTGCGCACGAGCGGATGCGTGACGAGCGCGTCGCCGATGGCCGAGCCGGGGCCGGCGAGCACCTGCAACACGCCGGGCGGCAGGCCGGCGGCATGGGCGAGTTCGCCGAGCCGCAGCGCGGTGAGGGGCGAGAGGGACGCGGGTTTGAGCACGACACAGTTGCCGGCGGCCAGCGCGGGCGCGGCCTTCCAGCACGCGATGGGGAAGGGGAAGTTCCACGGCACGATGGCAGCGACCACGCCCATCGGCTCGCGC
>JBEBFV010000421.1:0-5690 GCA_040081795.1 Limisphaerales bacterium
CGCACCGCGCCCGCGCCGAGCATGACGACCTTCGACGCGCCGAGCCGCGAGCAGTCCTGCGTGCGCCGCGAGCGCAGCAACACGCCGCTCCAGGCGCTCGTGCTGATGAACGACGTGCAGCACTTCGAGGCCGCGCGCGCGTTCGCCCAGCGCATGTTGAAGGAGGGTGGCAGCCACGCCGAGGCCCGCCTCGCCTGGGGCTTCCGTCTCGCCACCGCCCGCCCGCCGACGAAGGCCGAGACCGCCGTCCTCTCCGACACGCTCTTCACCCAATGGGCCAAGTATCAAGGCCGCACCGACGCCGCGAAGAAAGCCATCACCTTCGGCGAGTCGAAATCCGACGCCTCCCTCGACCCGAGCGAGCTGGCGGCTTACACGATGGTGGCGAACTTGATTCTGAACTTGGATGAAGTGGTGACAAAGAATTGAACACACAACCGACAACTGAACCGCAAGCCGTTCCTGCGCAGTCGCGAGCCTCGGCTGTGGGGTTGATTTGCATTTTTGCCGCGTGGCCGGCTGTAGTGGCATGGCAAATTGTTCGGAGCTATCAAGTGGAGCCGACATCGGGTTGGTTCTTGCTCTTCAGCTTCGCGGTTGGGTTGGTAGGTTCTGGAATCGTTTTGATGACGTGGAGACAGGCTCCAAAGCTGAAACGATGGGCACCAACTTTCTACGCCAGCGGGTTCAGCGTGCCCCTAATCGCGACCTCGCTGTGTTTGGTGTTTTTCACGAGCTTCGCTGGCGAACTGATTCTCTCGCTGTTCTACGCAGATTCACCAAATCAACTGGCTCAGGAAGCGAGACGCGCCATTAGGTCACAAGCCGTATACATGGCCATGCTGGGTCTCTTTACCTTTTTTCCATTCATGCGGAAAGTGCTCGCACAGAGCTCCGCAATCCCGACGGACACTAAAGACTAATCACTTCCCCATGAACCCTTTGAACGATTTTTTCCTCCACCAGACCCGCCGCCAGTTCTTCCGCGCCGCCGGCTTGAGCGCCGGTTCGCTCGCGCTGTCCGCGATGATGCGCGACGCCGCGGCGGGGAAGTCGAGCGGCCCGCGCGTTCACGCCGCGCTCACGGGCCTGCCGCATCACGCGCCCAAGGCCAAGCGCCTCATCTACCTGCACATGAACGGTGGGCCGTCGCAGATTGATACGTGGGATTACAAGCCCCAGCTCGAGGCGCACTTCGACAAGGATTTGCCCGAGTCCGTCCGCAAGGGCCAGCGCATCACCACGATGACCAGCGGCCAGGCGCGGCTGCCGGTCGCGCCCTCGATGTTCAAGTTCGCCCAGCACGGCAAGGCCGGCACCTGGGTCAGCGAGCTGCTCCCGCACACCGCCAAGATGGCCGACGAACTCGCCGTCATCCGCAGCATCCACACCGAGGCCATCAACCACGACCCGGCCTGCACGTTCGTGATGACCGGCAGCGAGGTCGCCGGCCGCGCGAGCCTCGGCTCGTGGTTGAGCTACGGCCTCGGCAGCGAGAACAATGATTTGCCCAGCTTTGTCGTGCTCACGCCGAGCTGGTCCAGCGGCGCGGCGGCGCAGGCGCTCTTCACGCGCATGTGGCAGAGCGCGTTTCTGCCGACGCGGCACAACGGCGTCGCCCTCCGCAGCGGCGCGGACCCGGTGCTTTACATCCAGAACCCGCCCGGCGTCGCCGCCGACAACCGCCGCGCGATGCTCGACGGCCTCGGCAAGCTCAACGCGATGAACCACGCGCGCTTCGGCGACCCCGAGACGGTCACGCGCATCGCGCAGTATGAAATGGCCTTCCGTATGCAGACCAGCGTGCCGGAGCTGGTGGACTTGAAGAGCGAATCCAAGCACATCCTCGAGCGCTACGGCCCGGAGGTGACGAAGCCCGGCACCTTCGCCCACAGCGCGTTGCTCGCGCGCCGGCTCGCCGAGCGCGACGTGCGTGTGGTGCAGATTCTCCATCGCGGCTGGGACCAGCACGGCAACTTGCCCAAGGATATCAAGTCCCAGTGCAACGACGTGGACCAGCCGACCTACGCGTTGCTCACCGACCTGAAGGAGCGCGGCCTGCTCAAGGACACGCTTGTCGTGTGCGGCGGCGAGTTCGGGCGCACGGTCTATTCGCAGGGCACGCTGAAGAAGGACCAGTATGGCCGCGACCATCACCCGCGGAACTTCTGCATGTGGATGGCCGGCGGCGGCATCAAGGGCGGCACGGTCTATGGCGAGACCGACGACTTCAGCTACAACGTGGTCAAAGACCCCGTCCACCTGAACGACCTCAACGCCACGCTCCTGCACCTGATGGGCGTGGACCACATGAAGCTGACCTTCAAACACCTCGGCGTGGACATGAGGCTCTCCGGTCTCGAACGCGAGGCGGAGATCGTGAAGGGCGTGCTGGCGTAGGCTCCGTTACTCAACCCGCCGACAGGAGGGCCACGTTGTGTTTGCGGTAGAGCACGGTGTAGAGCAGGTCAGCCGTCTCCTCCGCGATGCGCAGTGTCTCTCGCACACGTTGAAGCAAGGCCTGCTCGCGGCTTCGCAGCGTGCCATCCGACATCGCGAGCACGATGAGGTTCGCGTATAGGCAGCAGCATTGCTCCGGGGTCAGCAACTCCGGCAGGCGGGCCAGCAGGCCGTCCACGCCATCTGCGTCGAGCACCCGTTGCGCGGCCTCGACCGGGTCGGCACCGGCGGCGAGCGAACGGATCATCGCCAGCTCGGTTTCGCCGGGCTGTCCATCCGCCTGGCACATGGCGAGCAGCCCGGCGTAAAAACCTTTCAACGCCTCGGTGGCCACTTGTCCGTCCGCCGTCATGAAGACCGCGAGGTTGTTCTTGCAGTAGAGCACCTGGAGAATCTGGTCGTAGTCCGCCTGCGCAATGTGCCACTCGGCGCGGAGGTTCTCCGTGAACTCCTGCTCCTCGCTGGTCAGCTTGCCGTCGGCCATGATCATGGCGACGGCGTTGGCGAGCACGCACCACTGCTGGTCGGCGTTCAGCCGCTCGCGCACGGCGGCGACAGTTTCGTCCGTGCCATTTTGCTCCCAGTAAGAAAGCCCCTCCTGCACCGCCTGCGCGTCCGTGATGGCCTGGCTCAGGAACAGCTCCTCCGCCGCGCACCGGTCGCCATCAAGTTGCATGGCCGCTTGTAGCGCGGCGCAAAAGAGGGTCAGCGGCGTGAGCGGCACGGCGTGCTCGGCGTCCCGGCCCACGCGCACAGAATGTCCAGTGGCGACGGCCCATTCCGTGGCGATGCGGTCCAGCGTCGGGCGGTCCCAGCCGGAGAACTTCAGCGAGGCGCGACGGCGGGTCGAGACGATGTCCATCTTGCAGAACGAGCCGTCGGCAAGGAGCGCAAGGCTTTCGATCTCTGCGAACGGGAAGGCAAAGTTTCGCCACGGCCCGCTGAGTTTCTTGCTGAAGACCACTAGCCTGTCTGTGGTGGCGGCGACAAAGGCTTCGCCCATGCCGCCGTCGAGGGAGTAGAGCGCGCGCACGACCACAGACGGCGGGACGCCCTGCTCGCGCACGAAGTCCTCCAACAAAGGGCCGGGCAATTGAATGGCGATGGTTGAGATGGTGGGAGAGTAGCCAGCCGCCGCACCACCGGGCAACGCCGAAAGGCTGGCGGTGGCGAAGCAGCGGGATGAACGGCTTTCTCACGGAAACCTCAAAAATGTCATTTGCCCTGCCGCGCATCGGCTCCCTAGAGTCGCCCCGCATGAAGGCTGACTTGCTGAAAAACCTCGGACTCGGCGGCAACGCTTCCCCGCTCACCGACCCCAAGCTCGTCACCTACATCAATCTCAAGCTCGCAGCCCTGGGCTGCCCCACGCACGCGACGGCGGACGCAGCGGAGTTCCGCGACCTCACGGAGTCGCTGCTCGCGCGGCATCGCGAGACGGAGCGGTTGCTGGCCGACTACCAGGCTCCGGTGGACTGGCGCATCCAGCAGTTCCTCGACGAGTATCTGCACGAGACAGGCGTGCCCGTGCGGCTGCCGCACCAGACGTTCGTGCTCGACCGCCACGGTGTTGCCCGCGCGCTGTCGCTGCCGCCGGACAAGGACGAATTCCATTCCGACATCGTCAGCTCGTATCGCGTGCGGCAAGGAGTGCTGCACAACCCGGCCAAGGACAAGCGCACGACCGCCGGCGTCTTCCATGTGGCCGAGGGCGGGCTGCCGATTCCCGATGACAAGAAAGCCGTCCCCGTCCGCACCTTCGCCAAGCTCCTCGCCGCCGCGCTGAAGCCGCCGCAGTCGCTGCTGCGCCTGCCCTTCACCGCGTCACAGCCGGACCCGGCGGAGTGCTTCGTGTCGCTGCTGCTGCGGCCGCTCGTGTCTCCGGCCGTGCCGGGCTGCTGCGAGGAGAAGACGATGGAGATTCGCTTCTTCGCGCCGGGCAACCTGGTGAGCAACCTGGACTTCGTCGAAAGCATCTTCGGCAACGCGGGCGATCCCTACCTGCCGGTCAACGACGCGGCACTGGACGTGGAGCATTGGACCGGCCACACCGGCTGCGTCATCCTCGCGCCGCATCTCACCACGGTGACGAAGAGGGACGCGGGCCTGCCGCCTTGGGATAAGGCCACCGAGCGCCAGCGCCGCGACGGGATGTGCTGGCGCGACGAGGGCGAACTCTACAACGATGGCTCCGCGTTCAAGCTCACCGCGCGCGACGAGTCCGGCGTCATCGTCACACTCATCGCGGACAACTACTTCGGCTACTGCAAGAAGGAGGTGAAGACGCAAATCAGCTTCGCCGCGAATCTCTTCGGCAACTGCGAGGAGGAGCACTCCGGCGGTGCGCTGGTCTTCCCGAGCTACGACTTGGGGGAGGAATTTGCCGGCGGCGTCCATGTGCAGCAGCGCGGGCATTCGTTCGAGGACGCGGCGGCGCTCTTCGCAGACGTGATGGAGCTCAAGCCGGAGGGCTACGCGGTGGACCGCAAGTTCGCCGACATTCTCTACGTGCCGGAGGACGCGAGCTTCGACCTCCACACGCAGGCCGTGACGTGGGCCGACGAGCGTGGCCCGCAGCGCGTCAAGCTCCTCGCCGGGCAGACCTACGTGCGGCCCAGCGGCTATCGCATCCAGATGGAGAAGCCCGCGAACCGCATCTGGCGGCTCGTCGGCACGCGCGGTGAAGGCACCTTCTGCCACAAGCCCAGCACCGTTTCGGGCGGCGGCAAGTCGGAGATTTCCAAGTCGCTCTCCGACGCGATTCTGCAAGGGCCGGTCTTCGTCGCGGACTTCAAGCGGGACTTCGACAAGGTCGCCAAGCTGCTCTCCCGCGATTACTCGCAGCGCTTCCGCGACCCCGCACGCAACGGCAAGGACTCGCGCCCGTTGCTCTCGCGCGAGCGCTCGCTCGGCTCGGTCATCAAGCTACTCGCGCCGTCACCGCGCGATTACTCGGACGAGTTTAATGAGTGGCTCGAAAGCATCCCGCAGTATGTGAAGGAGCTGGTCTTCGTGGTGAAGCGCTTCCACAAGCCCGAGTGGGGCAAGGGCTGGCGCGAGCACTTCAGCGTGGACATCGTCAACGGCGTGCCCGGCAACGAGCTGAAGTGCGACAACCGCAAGCTGATGACCACCTACCTGCGCGTGGGCTTCGACACCGACGGCGCGTGGCGCGTGTTCAGCCTGCGCAAGGATTTCCATCCCGCGATGAAGCTCCAGTTGGAGGACGA
>JBEBFV010000053.1:0-20072 GCA_040081795.1 Limisphaerales bacterium
GTGATGCCGCAGCAGGCGCTCGCGCTGGCGAACAGCGAACTGGCGCAGACCGAGGCGCGCCGGCTGGCGAAGCAGCTCGCGACCGACGATGACGAAGGCTTCGTGCGCGCGGCCTTCACGCAAGTCCTTGCGCGTCGTCCGACGGCGGAGGAAACGCGCTTGGGTCGCGAGTTTCTTGCCGCCGCCACCAAGGACCGCACCCGCGAGAACTTCGTGCTCGTGCTGCTCAACCACAACGACTTCGTGACCGTGAGATGAACGCCGAAGGACCAAAGGCTAATACATCGGCAGGCAACGACCTAAGGTGGTTCTTTGCAATCCTGATGTGCGTTCCCGGTGCAGTGGCATTGATACTACTGTCAGCAAGTCTCTTTAGAAGTGAGCGCCCAGCCCAGCCGCTTCGGCAGGAATTGAGCGATGCAGAACAGCGATTGCTTCAATCCCGAACGAAAGCTGGCGAGTGGATGGCCAACGCAAATGCGGTTTTCAGTTGTGAATGGGGGGGCGTGCGACTGACTGCTCCCGAATCCTCCAAGTCCACTAATGGGTTGCTCACTCTACCGGACTTTCAGCACGCTTTGAACTTGGTGCCGGAGCGCGATTTGGCAGTCATTTCGACCTACGCCATGGGCTTTGACACGAATTCCCTTACCAATGCCGTCATGCAATTGAGGCAGTGCGGATTTCGTGAGGTCCGAGTCGCTGTTCTCGCGTGGGGAGCACATTATGCGGGGCCCGAATTATGAATCCCTCAAAGTTGAAATTCTGTTCCGGCGTCAACCGCCGCTCCTTCCTCGCTGACACCGGCATGGGCTTCACGGGCCTTGCCCTCGGCGCGATGCTTTTCCGCGACGCCCGCGCTGCTGCGCCTTCCACTGGTCTGCCTCCGAGCGGCCTGCCGCATTTCGCGCCGCGCGCCAAGTCGGTCATCTGGATTTTTCTCTGCGGTGGCGTCAGCCACTTGGAGAGCTTCGATGTCAAACCGGAGCTGAACAAATACGCCGGCAAGTCCATCGCCGAGACGCCTTACGCGAAAGTGCTGGAGAGCGAGGGCAGGAACATCATCGGCGGCAATCCCGGCCACGGAAACCGCAAGGTCATCATGCCGCTCCAGACCGGCTACCAGACTTACGGGCAGAGCGGGTTGGTGGTGGGCGACTGGTTCAAGCACATCGGCGAGTGCGCGGACGACCTCGCGGTGGTGCGCTCGCTCTGGACGATTCACAACGACCACGGCGCGCAGCTCACCTGGCAGACGGGCCGGCACCCGCGCGAGCTGGAGCATCCGACGCTCGGCGGCTGGGTGAGCTACGGCCTCGGCTCGCTGAACGAAAACCTGCCCGAGTATGTCGTGCTCGGCACACCCACGGGCGATTGCTGCGGCGGCACGTTCACCTACGGTTCGGCGTATCTCGGACCGGAGCACGGCGGCGTGCGCTTCAGCACCGACCCGAAGAAGCCGCTGCCCTTCATCGCGCCACCGGCGGGCAGCATCACGCATGAGGAGCAGGTGCGGAACCTGAGTTTGCTCGGCAAGTTAAACCGCCTCGCCGGCATTGATTACCCCGACGACCAAAACCTTCGCGCCCGCATCAAGTCCTACGAGCTCGCCTACCAGATGCAGGCCAGCGTGCCGGAGACGATGCAGTTGGAGCGCGAGACCGAGGCCACGCGCCAGCTCTACGGCATGGACCGCAGCGAGACCAAGGGCTTCGGAGAGCAATGCCTCGTCGCGCGGCGGCTCGTCGAGCGTGGCGTGCGCTTCGTGCAAGTCTTCCACGGCGGCGGCGGCGGCGGCGCGTGGGACGCGCACTCGGCCATCAAGTCCAACCACACCAATCTCTCGACGCAGGTGGACAAGCCCATCGCCGGCCTGTTGAAGGACCTCAAGCAACGCGGCCTGCTCAACGACACACTCGTCGTCTTCGGCACCGAATTTGGCCGCACGCCCGGCGCGCAGGGCGACGGGCGCGATCATCATCCGCAGGGCTTTTGCGCGTGGCTGGCCGGTGGCGGCATCAAGCCCGGCGTCCAGCACGGAGCCACGGATGAACTGGGTTTCCACGCCGTCGAGGACCGCCACTACGTCACCGACATCCACGCGACGGCGCTGCACCAGCTCGGGCTGGACTCGCACAAGCTGGAAATCCCCAGTCGTAAGCGCCTGGAGATGGACCACGGCGAGCCGATCAAGGCGATCATTGCTTGAGCCGGAGCAGTGCAGAAGAATTGACCCAGATACTTATGCGAAACCTCATCCTCCTCATGGCCTGCACCTTCCTCGCCAGCGCCACGCACCGCGCGCACGCCGCCGCGCCGCTCGTGTTCATCTCGGCCTTCGCCCCCGGCACCAACGGCGCGATTCTCGCCTTTCATCTGGACCCGGAGACCGGACGCCTGCAACCAGCGCATCGCAACGATGGCGTGGAGAATCCGTTCTTCATGGCCGTGACCCGTGATCAGAAGTTTCTGTATTCGATTCACGCGAAGACCTTCGGCGGCAAGGAACCCGAGCAGGTCGCCGCCTACGCCATCGAAGGGCGCACCGGGAAGTTGAAGCTGCTGAACCGCCAGTCCACACGCGGCACGGCGAGCTGCTACCTCGACGTGGATGCCACGGGCAAGACTGTGCTCGTGGCCAACTACACGACGGGCAATGTCGGCTCGCTCCCTGTGCGCGACGATGGCTCGCTCGGCGAGATGGTCTCGTTCTTCCAGCACGCCGGATCGAGCGTGGACCTCCCGCGACAGAAAGGGCCGAACGCCCACAGCTTCGTTGTCAGCCCCGACAACCGGTTCGCCTTCGCCGCCGATCTCGGGATTGACCAGGTGCTGGGCTATCGCCTCGACGCGGCTACCGCGAAGCTCACGCCCAACCAGCCGCCGTTCGCCAAAGCCCCGCCCGGTGCCGGCCCGCGCCACCTCACTTTCCATCCCAACGGCAAACACGTTTACGTCATCAACGAGCTGAAGAACTCGGTCACGCTCTTCGATTACACCGCGACGACCGGCACCCTGACCGAGCGCCAGACAATCTCGACCCTGCCCGTCGGCTTCACCGGCAAGAGCTATTGCGCAGACCTGAAGATCACGCCGGACGGCCGGTTTCTTTTCGGCACCAATCGCGGCCACGACAGCATCGCTCGGTATAGCCTCAGTGATGACGGACGCCTGACGCTGGTCGGGATTGAGCCGAGCCTCGGCAAAGGGCCGCAGAACCTGGCGATCGCGGCGGACGGCAAATTTCTGCTGTGCGCGAACATGCCCGGCAAAAGTGTCGTGGTCTTTCGCATAGACGCGGCAACGGGCGGCTTGAGGGCAGTGGGCGACCCCATCGCCGTCACCAGCCCGTCCTGCATCAGGGTGCTGCACTGAGGCGCGCTGAATCCGCACGAATGTCCGCCAGCATGACGCCATGCCACGCTTGGTGGAAATACCGTGCAAGCGACTCGGTGACCGGACGCGACTCTTCCCCTTCCTCTCCCTTCATCGGATGAGGGGAGAGGGCCGGGGTGAGGGGCTCGCTTTTCTGCACAAACGGCACACCCCTCATCCGGCCTGCGGCCACCTTCTCCCCTCCTCCGGGGAAGGGAGAAGGCTTGCTGTGTGGCCGTGTCGCGCTTCTGCGGGCTTCGTGGGAATTTGCACCAGCGCGTGGGAGCCCGTTTACAAATCCACGCTTGCTTTCACTTCCGCGCGAACATGAAACTTCGACGTCAACCAATGAGCCATGCCGCTCCGGGAATGAAACGCCTTCTGCCTCGCCCTGCGCCCGCCCTTCTCCTGCTGGCCGCACTGCTTCCCGCCGCGTCGCTGCCTGGTGCCGACGCGCCCGCGCGCTTCACCGGCTCGCCGAGCTGCGCCACCTCAATGTGCCACGGCGGCGCGGGCGAGCTACGCCATCAGACCACGATCTGGCAGAAGCAGGACATCCACTCCCGAACCTTCAACACCCTCGTCAACGCCCGCTCCGCCCAGATCGCCGCCGCGCTCAAAATCCCCGACGCCACCACCAGTTCCCGCTGCACGACCTGCCACGCGCCCTTCCACGACGTGCCGAAGTCCGCCTTCCTCGCTGAAATCACCAAGCCCGCCGAGGGCGTCTCCTGCGAAAGCTGCCACGGCCCCGCCGAGAAGTGGATCCGCCCGCACACGCGCCCAGACTACAGCCACCGCGACCGCGTGCTCGCCGGCCTGCGCGACCTCAAGCACCTCTACGTCCGCGCGAACAGTTGCGTTGCCTGTCACCAGACCGTGGACCCCGCACTTCTCTCCGCCGGCCATCCCGAACTTCTCTTCGAGTTGGATGGTCAAGCCGTCTCCGAGCCGAAGCACTGGCGCGAGAAGGGCGACTGGCACGGCCCGAAAGCCTGGCTCGTTGGGCAAGCCGTCGCCCTCCGCGAGATGAGCGCGCAACTCAACCGCGAGAAAACTCCCGGCGAAAAGCTCACCGCCCCGTGGGCCGCCTCGCTCTGGCTCCTGCAAAAACTCGACGGCATCGACTCCGCCCTGCCCACTCTCAAGTCCGTCGCCAATGCCGCCCAAGCCCATCCGGCCGCCGACACCCTCGCCCGCCGCGCTGCTGAGATGGAGTGGAGCCACGACCTGACCCGCCAAGCCCTCCAACGCCTCGCTAAGACGCACACCGAGTTCGCGGACGCCAAGATTACCCGCCTCCAGCAAGCCCGACGCGCCGAACGCCTCGTCCTCGCCCTCGACCGTCTCACCGCCCCGCTGGACAAAGCCGCCCTCGCCAAGCTCGAACCCGACTTGAAGGAACTCTTCGCCATCGCGCAATCCCTCCCCGACTTCGCGCCGGACAAGTTCGCCAAAGCGCTCGAAAGCTTCGCGAGGAAGCTGTGACCCTTTGTCGTAGGTGACGACGTGAGGAGTCTCCATTCTCTTTCTGCTCCGGCCCTTCGCACCGCAACTCAGGAATTGATTAGCGACTCGTTACCTCGTCTCCTACGCGCATTCGCATGAGCCAAGCCCAGCCGAAGTTCCTGGCCTACAAACGCTCGCGCTTCTCGGCGCAGCTCCCGCTCGACACGCTTTACAGCCCGTCGCACGCGTGGGCGGCGCGGCAGGCGGACGGCTCGTGGCGCGTGGGCATCACCAAGTTCGCCACGCGCATGCTCGGCGACATGGTCGAGTGCGGCTGGGAAGTGGAGCCGGGCGCGAAGGTCGCGTGCGGCCAAGTGGTCGGCTGGCTCGAAGGCTTCAAGGCCATCTCGGATGTCTATTGCATCGTGGACGGCGAGTTCCTCGGCGCGAACCCGCTGTTGAAGACCAAAATCACCACCGTGAACAAAGACCCGCACGGCCACGGCTGGCTCTACGCCGCCACCGGCACGCCCGAGTCCCGCTGCCTCGACGTGCATGACTACGTGAAGCTGCTGGACAAGACGATTGACAAGATTTTGGAGCGCGAGCACGCGGAGGAGGGAAAGTAATTAGTGCTTAGTAATTAGTCCGCACCTCCGCCGCACGCCTCCTCACTAATCGCTAATCACTTTCCCCAACCATGACCAAAGCCCGCTACCTCATGCTCGGCGGCTTCCTCGGTGCCGGCAAGACCACCGCCGTCGCCAGGCTCGCCGAACGTCTCACCGCGCAGGGCCTCCGTGTCGGCCTCATCACCAACGACCAGGGCAGGGAACTTGTGGACACCGCCATGCTCCGCTCGCGCGGTTTCGCCACGGAGGAAATCCCCGGCGGCTGCTTCTGCTGCCGCTTCAACTCCCTCGTGGACGCCGCGAACAAGCTCAAGGCCGACGCCCGGCCCGAGGTCTTCATCGCCGAACCGGTCGGCAGTTGCACCGACCTCGTCGCGACCGTCACCTACCCGCTGCGCCGGATGTATGGGGACCAGTTTCTCATCGCGCCCTTGAGCGTGCTCGTGGACCCTATCCGCGCCCAACGCGTGCTCGGTCTCGCGACTGGCGGGCAGTTTTCTGAGAAGGTGCTCTACATCTACCGCAAGCAACTCGAGGAGGCCGACCTCATCGTCATCAACAAGCGCGAGATGCTCGACACCGCGCAGCTCGACCGCCTGCGCCTGAAACTCTCCGAAGAATTTCCGCGCTCAAAAGTTCTCGCCGTCTCCGCGCGCACTGGAGCCGGCCTCGACGACTGGTTCACCCAAATCACCGCCTCCGAGCAGGTCGCCCGCGTGGCAATGGACGTTGACTACGAAATCTATGCCGAGGGCGAGGCGCTGCTCGGCTGGCTAAATGCCACCGTCACGCTCTCAAACCAAAAGGGCTTCGACGGCAACTTGGTCATCCGCGACCTCGCCAACACCCTGAGCCGCCTGCTCGCCGATGCCGACGCGGAAATCGCGCACCTCAAAATGACCTTGGAGCCGGAGGACGGGGGCCTCGGCGACCTCGCCGTCGTCAACCTTGTGCGAAACGACTTCGTCCCTGAGCTGTCGCAAGAGCTGTCCGACTGGCTGGACGCCGGCAAGCTCATCATCAACTGCCGCGCCGAAGCCTCGCCCGACGCGCTCAACGCCGCGCTCAACACCGCGCTGACCGAAGTGGGCAAGCAGCACCCAAACCTCTTCCTCCGCCTGGAACACCTCGAACACTTCCGCCCCGGCAAGCCGCAGCCGACGCATCGGGATGCGTAGGAACGAGGGCTTCAGCCCACTTCAACTCTTTTGGTTCTAACGGCAAGTTCTTCGTCGAGCCGTTCAGTCGGCCGAATGCTGGAGCGGACTGAAGTCCGCGCTCCCTACGTCACCGGAAGCCCAAACAGACGCACAGGCGAGGTATTGCCAGGGTGGGAGTTTCCCGCAGCATCAGCCGTTGGAAGTCGCGCGATGGACGGCAAGCGTTACCATTCCCTCCGGTTTCTGTAGTGTCCTTCCCCTGCCCGGCTTTGCTATAGCCAAGGCCCATGAACGACGTTGCCCCATGGCTGCCGGTGCTCGGCTGCGTGCTGGGCTTCCTGTGCCTGCTGGGCGCGATGCGCGCGGGCAGGCGTCGTCGGCTCGTGGACAACCTGCCCACGTCGAAAACGACCGGAGTGTTCATCGGCCTCGTCGAGCTGAAGGGCACGGCGGAGGTGGATTCACCGCTCACCAGCTTCCTCGCGACATGCCGGTGTGTGCATTACTCGTGGGGCGTCGAGGAGGAGTGGGAGCGCACCGTGACAGAGACCTACACCGACAGCGAAGGAAGGACGAAGACGCGCACGCGCACTGAACGTGGCTGGACCACTGTGGCTAGCGGCGGCGAGATGATTCCATTCTATCTCAACGATGACTGCGGCGCGGTCATGGTGCAGCCCGAGGGGGCGGACATCGAAGCGCTCGAAGTGTTCGACCAGACCTGCACGAGCTGGGACGCGCTCTACTACGGCAAAGGCCCGTCGGGCGGCATCATGAACTCGACCGGCCGGCGGCACTTCCATGAGAAGGCCCTTCCGTTGCACACGCCCATATACGTGATGGGGCAGTCGCGCGAACGGGCGGACGTCGTCGCGCCGGAGATCGCAGCGGACAAGGGCGCGCCGATGTTTCTCATCTCGACACGCAGCGAGCAGCAGATCAGCTCGGGCTTCGCGTGGGCGTTCTGGGGCTGGCTCATCTTCGGTCTCCTGCTGGCGGTGGGCGGATTCGTGTGGCGCGATGGCGTGCAGGGCAAAAACCTTGAGCAACTCTGGCCGTTCTACTTGCTGCCTGCGTTGGGCTTCGGCTTCACGGTGGCGTTCGGCTGGGTGTGGATGGTGTTCAACAGCATGGTGGACCTGCGCCAGCGTGTGCGGCAGGGCTGGGCGCAGGTGGACGTGCAACTCAAGCGTCGCTTCGACCTCATCCCAAACCTCGTCGCCACCGTCACCGGCCTGCGGGACCACGAGGCGAAGTTGCAGGAGCACATCGCCTTGCTCCGCGCCCAACAGACCGCCACGCCACCTGGCATCGCCGGTCCGGACTATGCGGCTTGCACAAAAATCCTCGTCGCCGTGCGCGAGGCCTACCCTGAGCTGACGGCGCAGCCGCTGTTCCTCGAACTGCAAAAATCCCTCGTGGACACCGAGCACCGCATCGCTCTGGCGCGGGGTTACTTCAACGAGATCGCCACCTACTACAACACGCGGCTGGAGCAGATCCCTGACCGCTTCATCGCCGCGCTGGGCGGGTTGAAGGCGCAGCCGCTCATGTCGGCGAATGACTTCGAGCGCGAGCCGGTGGCGGTGAAGTTCGCGCCGTGAAGCCGCTCAGGCCTGCTTCGTTGCGGTGCCGCCGGGCGCGCTGATGCGGTTGACGAGGTCGAGAAGCTCGCGCATCTCGAAGGGCTTGGCCCGGTAGAAGACATTGTTCTGCGGCTCGTCCTTCGGAGTCTTCTCCGCAACCCAAGTCCCGCTGATGACGACGCAGGGAAAGCCGCGCCGCCGGCCCTGCACAAACATCACGAGGTCCAGCCCCGTCTGCGTCCCGTCGAACTGGTAGTCCGTCACGACGGCATCAATGTATTTCAGGTTTGCCTCCCAGAGCTTCATCGCCGTCGGGATGCTGTCGGCCTCGAGCAGGTGCCAGCCCTGTCGCTGGAAGAGCATCCGCAGTGTGAAGAGCATCGCGGCGTCGTCATCCACCAGCAGCAGGGTGCGGGTGGGTGCGGGATTGCGACCGGAGGATGAGCCGGCTGAGGCGGGGCGGTTGATGATCAGTGCCATGTGGAAACGCGGAGGAAGCAGGTCGTCGTCGAAGGCCCCATGTGCATGCCGGTCAACCGGGCATCAAGCTGAGAACTGCGATGGCGGATTCCAATGTTCACTTCTTCTGTGCCGGACGATGGTGTATCTCCCTGCCCAAGTGAAGCAATTGTTGCAACGCATCCGGCAGCGCTGGCGGCTGGTGGTGGGCGTTGCGTTTGTGGCTGGCCTCATCGCGGTCAACACCGTGGCGTGGCTGCACGCCCGGGCGATGTCACGCTTCGTGCGCAGCGGCGAGCGCACGGCGTCGCCGGAAAAGCTCGGCGCGCTGGCCAAGGCGGGCGTGCTGCTGACGGGCGTGACGCTGGTGCGGCCAGAGAACCGTCGGACGCCGGGGGACTTTGGGCTGGAGTTTCAGTCGGTGCGATTCCCCGGCGCGAAGGGAATCCAACTGGAGGCGTGGTTCATCCCCGCCAACACGGTGGCGACCAATGGCGTGGCTCTCCTCTTCCACGGCTACGGCGCGAGCAAGGAGTCGTTGCTGCCAGTGGCAGCCGAGTTTCACAAGCTGGGCTGGAGCGCGCTGCTCGTGGATTTCCACGGCAGCGGCGGCTCGTCGGGCGACACGACCAGCGCGGGCTGGCACGAGGCGGAGGATGTCGCGGCGGCTTTCGCGGAAGCCGCCAGGCTCGCGCCGGGCACAAGGCGCGTTCGCTACGGCGCCTCGATGGGTGCGGCGGCCTGCCTCCGCGCCATCCACACTCTCGGCCTTAAGCCCGACGCGCTCGTCATGGAATGCCCGTTCGATCGGATGCTGACCACTGTGCGCAGCCGGTTCCGCGCGATGCGCGTGCCGTCATGGCCGTTCGCCGAGCTGCTCGTGTTCTGGGGCGGACGGCAGGGCGGCTTCGACGCCTTCGCCCACAACCCGGTGGACTTCGCGCGCGCCGTGACCTGTCCTGTGCTGCTGATGCACGGGGCGAAGGATCCGCGTGTGTCGGTTGAGGACATCGGGCGCATCCACGCCGCGCTGCCCGCGTCGGCCAGGCTCCACGTCTTCCCCACGCTCGGTCACCAGTCCTACGTCGAATCGCGGCCCGTGGAATGGCGCCGCCTTGTCGCACAGTTCTTGGCGCACTCCGAAGCGACCAGTGTTCCAACGCGCTGAACGCCCTTCGTGCCATGCGGGGGGGGATAATTTGCTTGCCGCTATGAAGCTGAAAGCGGTTCATTGGCCGCGTCGCTGGAGAGATGGCCGAGTGGCTGAAGGCGCTGGTTTGCTAAACCGGTATACGGTCAAAAGCCGTATCGGGGGTTCGAATCCCCCTCTCTCCGCCACTTCTCAAAATAGCCTTATTTCACCGGTAGTTTGTGAACATTCGAGGAAGGCGAACTTATAAAGGCATAACACTATGGCATAACACATCCGCCCGTGTCCTCCGCTTTTCAGGCGGCTTGCCCGTGTCAGAAAACCTCGAATTGGCTCAAGTTTCAGTCGAAAAGAGACTCGGTGCCCGAGGTTCAAGCCACCCTTACGTGCCGCAGTCACCTGAAAACCTCTCGAAATTGAACGCCGCAGTGCATCCCAGCCTCACAGTGCCAACCAAGATGGCAGCATCCCAACCATTGCACTTACCCGCCCACTGGTTAGTTTTCATCTCCTGCGACACCCAGTTGCCAGTTTGTTTAAGCAAATCGCCGCGAGCGACGCCGCCGCTTGTGCCCAAAGGGGCCACGAATTCGTCGCCGTCAGCACCGACGGCGCGCAGTGCTGTGCCGACGCAGAATTTTCAACCGGCACGAATCCGAAAGGAAAAAGCTAGTGGATGCACGGAATAGATCCAACGCCCCGATTGTCCCGCCTCCCACCATAAAGGACAGCGACCCGCCGCGCACCGAAAAGGACTACAACCCGGCTGCGATCAAAGGATCGCATGCTCCGGCCTGCATCTGGGAGCTGCTGCGCAGGAATCCAGACTTCAGACATTTGATCGGACGCATCGAGTTCCTGGCCACCGCGCAAACGTGGGGACGCAATGACGATGACGAGATGCTTATCAAAAAAAAGCTGACGCCCGAAGTCGCCCTGATTGTCAGATTCTTAGACGAATGGAGGCGCGACAATCCATTCGCATTGTGCGCAGCGCTCTGGGCGCTGCGCCCGAAGCTCTTCGACCTGGGTTTGCATCGTCCGATTGAGGAATTCATCACACCATGGACGGGCGAAAATTGGGCTTGCTTAGAGCTCGGGATTCCTACTTTTCCACCAGGCGAATTTGAGCGGATGGAGGGCCTGCTAAAGGAGG
Source organism: Limisphaerales bacterium (assembly GCA_040081795.1). Lineage (GTDB taxonomy): Bacteria > Verrucomicrobiota > Verrucomicrobiia > Limisphaerales > SXTU01 > SXTU01. The sequence continues at coordinate 10,968 of JBEBFV010000053.1, forward strand.
ATATTTCAGGCAATTCATTCCCCGGTCCACTCCTGACCACCGATGGTTCGTTCAATCTGGATACGTCCTGGCCGGATACCCCACCCCTGTTTCGTTTTCATTTTGAGTGGCTGTGGGCAGAGTTTGACCCATCCCTCGCCGGCATCAATCAGCGACCATTTATTCCGTGTATGTTTGGCGTGCAACCGGCGCAGTCCTCGGGACCAGTCACGACGACGATAGACTGGACATTTCTTGACCGTCTTTTGGAGCCGTCGAAAATTGATCTCATATTGGACTTCGATCTCCAGGACTTGCGAAAGCGTTTTGAAAACCATCACCTATTCGGTGTTCCCAAGGCTCCGTTGACCAAACAGGAGCGCTGCATTCTGAAGAAGGAATTCGGTAAATGGCTTGACGAGGTGAATACAGAGCATGGAACTGCGACAAGCACCAACAAGGCAGGTGGATTATTTGGGAATCCGGTGGAATGGCGCGATTTCATTTGGTGTCGGCACTGGATCCATTATCCGCAGGAGTCAATGAAGCCCAAGACTCCAGCCCAGTTAGGAATGCACAAACGGGTCATCTTCAAAGACTGGGCAAAGCTGCTAAAGCCGAACGGTAAAATTAAGAAGGGGGACAATCCTGTAAGTGCCATCGCCGGGCGTTACAAGAAAATCGAGTCTCTGATGTTCAAGGTCTATCCCTGCTTCAATTGGGCGGGCATTCAAAATGACCGACTGGGCGTGCCGGAGAGCGTGACCCGCCCCTTCCAGGAACGTGCGCTGGAGGTGTGCCGCCGTAAGCTAAAAGTTGGGTTTGTCGCAAACCAGTGGTAGTTGTCAAATGTTTGGCAGCCCACCGAGTTGAGTGGGCGTGACACGCACGCATTCAGCGTGGTTTTCACGCCCCATGTCTCTGTCGAGGCGTTCAGCGCGGTGGCACGTGTCGTGAGATAGATTTGTAAAACCCCGTTTCTCCCTGTTCCAACACGGGCGTAAGCGATCTCAAAATAATCGCTTACGGAATCCGAGCCGAGGCGCGAGAGATTCCTGCTAGTTGGAGACGACATGAATGAAAAATGTCGTGCGCCACGCACGAACGACGCGGTCCTCACATCCGAACCACTAACGGCCGTAGCTCCCCTGCACAACACGCCCGTCGTTGTGCCCGAGTTCATCCGGCTGCCGCCACCCGGCTCACGGTGTCCTTGGACTGGCCTGAGCCGAAGCACGCTGAACGAGTTAATTTTGCCGTCTGAGGCCAATGGCTTCAAGCCGCTGGTGCGGAGTCACGTCCTACGCAAAAGGGGGGCCAAAACTGGCGTGCGGCTCCTGGTATTTTCCAGTCTCCTGCGTTGCCTCCGCGCCCTCCCTACCGGGGCCGCAAGGGACACAGTTCCAGCGACAAATGACACCAGCGCGAAGCAAGAATGAGCACGCTCACCCACGACATCCTGGACCACATCTTTCACGTGGTCTGGCCTGCGGTGCTTTTGCCGGTTCCACATAAGCAGAAGGGACTCGAAACTCCGGGCTGGCAAAAGACGACGATGGCAGCGATGGGGGACCCTGCCTACATGAGGTCGCTCTTCGACGGGAACATCGGCGTCGTGCTCGGGGAACCCTCCAACGGCCTCTGCACAATTGACCTCGACGACGATGCTTTTGGCGCGGAGTTTCTTGCCCTCAACCCGAAGCTGGCGACGACCCTGCGCACCCATGGTTCTCGCGGCTTCAACCTTTGGCTCCGGATTTCCGGACCGTTTCCCAGGAGCAAATTCCTCAAGCACCGTCAGTTGCGCGATGACAAGGGCAAGCCTCGCAAAGTTGGCGAATGGCGGGCAACCGGCATGCAAACGATCCTCTGGGGAACGCATCCCAGCGGCGTTGATTACACGTGGCTGGTTGACGCACCGGCGATCGTCATGAGGTTTGAGGAGGTTGTCTGGCCGCCGGACTGGACGAGGCCCGGAGGGATGGAGCGCACCGCGCCGGTTGATGGTGCGGCAGGCTCAACACCTGGGGTTACGGGCGTCAATCCAGCGCCGGTGCTGGAGGAGATCGTGCTGCCGTCAGGCGGCGTCGGAATCAACGAGACCGCCGAGAAGCTCTTCCCGATTATCGCGGCTTCCAACACCATTTTTTCCCGGGAGGGTGCGATGGTGGAGGTTGGGCCATTGCAGAAAGGCGTTCGCAGTCTGGAGTTGGTGTCCGGGCAGATGTTCCGCAGCCGCATGGAATACTTCGCCAAACTCTTTGTCTGGCGGAAGGCCAAGGATGGAGTCGCTGAGTTGGTGCCGACGGCTGCCAGCTTGGATCGCGCCAATGCGCTCATGGCGACTGTGGCCGCGTCGCAGATGTTGCCTAAAATAATCGGGCTTGCGAACTGTCCAGTGCTGGTCAGCGATGGGGACGAGTGCCGGGTCATCAGCAATGGCTACGACGCGGCATCAGGCATCTTCGTCACAGGTGGTGGCGTGCCACCGGAGGTTGAGCTGGCCGAAGCGGCGGCGGCATTGAAGGCGCTGCTGGCCGACTACCATTTTCAGACGCCAGGTGACCATTCACGTTCACTGGCATCACTGATCACCCCCGCCCTCCGCTTTGGCCAACATCTCGCTGACCATATCCCGATGGACACGATGGAAGCAGACGCTTCCCAAGCTGGTAAGGGCTACCGGGAGGAGCTCAAGGCCGCCATCTACAACGAGGTCCCCACGCTGGTGACTCAGAAGAAAGGCGGCGTTGGCTCCGATGACGAAACCTTCAACGCGGCGTTACTCGCTGGACACCCATTCATCAACTTCGACAACCGGCGGGATAAGTTTGACAGCACGCACCTGGAAGTCTTTTTGACGGCACGGAGTTCTTTTCCCGTCCGCGTTCCTTACCGTGCCGGACTCTTCATCGACCCAAGCTGGTTTGTGGTCGGCTTGACCAGCAATGGGGTCGAGATCACGCAGGATCTGGCCAACCGGGCGTCCATCGTGCGCATCTGCAAACAGCCACCTGGTTTTCAGTTCAAGCAATATCCCGAGGGCGACGTCCTCGCGCACGTCAAAGCCAACCAAGCCTATTATCTCGGCTGTGTTTTCAGCGTCATCATCGCGTGGCTGGAGGCGAGCAAACCGCGCACGCAGGAAACCCGGCATTCGTTTCGCGGGTGGTGTCAGACCCTCGATTGGATCGTGCAGGAGCTTTTCGGCGAGGCGCCGTTGATGGACGATCACCTGCTCGCCCAGCAGCGGGTCAGCAACACCGGTTTGAGCTTCATTCGCAAGCTCGTGCTCGCCGCTGAAAGGCTTGGCCGGCTCGGTCAGGCGCTGACGGCCACTGGCCTCTATGACCTGGCCATGGAGGACGGGATTGATGTTCCCAACCTCCGCCAGCCGGATGAGACCGCCGGTCCGAAACTGGTGGGGATGGCCATCGGGCGGGTCTTCGGCCCGGAGGACTCGATTGAGCTTGAAGGGTTCCGTATTGCCCGAACGACCAAGAAGGCCGCCAAGGAGCCAGGTGGGAGCGCTTATGACCAGAAGACCTACACGATCGAGCGTTTGGGGCAGAGCCCGAGGCACCCGACCTGGGTGAAGCAGTAACCCCGGCAACCCCCCATAAACATTTTCATACACGTCATGATCTCCCCCGGAAAAATGTTTATACCCCCCTTGCTGGGGTTGCTGCGAACCACTCCACCATTAACACCATGAAGATCGACATCACCAAGTTGAAACATCCACGCACCAGCCCCCGGGACGGAGGGAACGTCACCATCGCCCGGTGTCCAGCATGCGAGGAGGAAGGCGCCGACAACAAGGGCGACCACTTGATTGTCTTCCCTGACGGCCGGTTCGGGTGTGTGGTGAACCCAGCGGAGGACGAGGACAGCCACGACCATCGGAAGCGTATCCTGGAACTTGTCGGCATCCCCTGCACGTCACGCTCATTTGGGGATCACCTGCGGTATGTTCCCAAGACCACCATGCCGTCCGCAACAGCCACAGTCAGGGTGGTAAAGCTGAAGAAGCCGGAGCGTGGTGTCCACCTGTGACCTTGAAACCAGCTTGAAGCCTGACGCTGAACGCCACCTCACGCACCTACCATGAAGCCATCCTTAACTGTTCTGACTGCGGACATCCACCGGCTCTACGCCCGATTCGGCCCGGACACGCTGCTGGTGGAAGCTGATCCCCGCCACCCGCGGTTCCGCCTCGCCGTAGCAGGGCTGCCAACGCTGGCCGAGAGCCTGGCGGACGCTCACCAGCTTTGTCTGGCAGAAGGCGACATTGCGGTCGCCCTCGGCAAGGCGAGTGACGGACTCAATGCGCTGGGGTTCGCAGACAAGGTCAAGCTGGACAAGTTCATCGCGGACAATCCTGCCCTGCGCGGCGCGTGCCGTGTGGAACATTCCGGCTTTACGGCGCTGCTGCTGCGCGTGGATGGTGCCGCGCCGGCGAGCCGGGGGGACGGTGCCTTCATGTGGTTGTCCAATGGCTCCACCCTGACGGTGCTGATGCGTGCCCGACGCGGTTGGCAGGCGTTTCCGCCCGGCAAGCCGTTGGTGCCTGTGCCACGCGTGCGGCTGGACAAGCTCGACTGGCGTGCGCTGGGAGTGTTCGGCCAGACGCTGCTGAGGGATGTTCTGACTCAACAGAACGGCGGGCCGTTCCGCAGCAGCGTCGCCGCGCAAGGAAGACTCAACCTTGGTTTCTGGACAGCGTTCCTTCCCCGGGTGATGGACGTTCGCTACCACGCCAGTCGTCGCCAATTCCAGCAGCGGCCAGCCGGCGCACCGCGTTGGGTGGATGTGTCCCCCGCCACGGTGGCGAGGTTGACCAGTGACGCGGTATCCACCTTCACGACGCAGTGGCTCACTCCCTACCGCCCTACTCCCTGCGAGACACAGCGGTTGGTGGCGAGGCTGCGGCAGGCGACCACCGTGGAAGTGCCCGACGGGCAGTCCTTCTTCGCCGCGTGCGTGCGCGCTGCGGTGGAGCGCCATGATGGCAGTGATGTCACAACGAAAGAGGCGCTGGCGACCATTGAAGTCCTGCACTGCCAGCACGGCCTGGCCATGCCCAGCAAGATGCTAGGCGAGCAGTGGCTGAAGCGGTGCATACGTGAGTTCTTCGGTGTGCCGTGCACGAACAACTGTAGCCGCAAGAAGAAATGCAAACGCGGCTACCGAACTGTGCGGATCAGAACTTCTGTGCTGTCGGTGGACGCCTTGGACGCCTTGGACGCCTTGGACGCATCGCCACGGAATGAATCTTCGACAACGGAGGAAAGCGGCTCGCGCGATCAAGGCCGCCAGCCATAAGTGGGTGAAATTATGAACAACGACACTATCACTCCGCCGCTCGCCAAGCAGGCCATGACGCATACCGACACGTTGGAAGTGAACTACGCCCTACAGGTTCGAGGGCGCGAGCATCAACTCTGCGATATTAGTGGCAAGGTGGATATGCCCTACGCGCTCGCAGCCGAGGCCCGGCGGAATACGGGCACGGACTTCGTTCACTTGATGGAGTTGCTGCTTCTCCGTCCTGCGCTGATGCAAGTGTCGGGATTCGTCAACGACCTGCGACGCGCCGACGTTGATGCTCGTGAGAGCGCGCCCTCCGGTGACGCGGCACCCGGCGACGAACCGCAGCAGCACGCGTCGCTGGCCTCGCTCGCGTCGCTCAATGGTGCGATGCCCGAAGCGGTTGATCCGCCCTTGCCGCCCAACATGTCTCCCGATGCCCCGGCAACTGTCCTTATCGCGTGAACGCATTCTCACCAACAGACGAGTTGCCGACGATGGCCGTGCTCTTCGGCAGTGAGCCGGGCATGGACCTGGCGCGCGTCGAGGAACTGATGGAGCTGTTGCCGGTCGAGTGGTTTTTGCCGCCGGCTACGAACGGAACGCCAGCCAGTCATCGCCTCCAAGCCGCGCAACGTCGCCGTGCACAACTTCGCTTTGACCCGGCTTTCGCGTGGCACTTCGTCGCGCTGCACGCCGCACGCGGGGAGCCGTTGCCGTGGTCGGTAACCGAGGACGCGCTTCGCCATGCCTACGACTATCATGCGACCGGGCACGTGAGCGCCGAGTTCACCGCCTTCCTCGCTATCGCCGGGAATCGACATCTCGCGGCGGTGTTGAAGGCGCTGCTGCTCTGCCCGGACGTTCAGCCGTCCGACGTCGCGGCCCTGCTCAAGGTGCCGGTGTGCGCAGTGGAGTGGTTTGCCCTGCTTTTGTGGAATGTCCATTATCGCCGGGATGAGCGCGCATTCGTGCTGTCCATCGTCCTCCCGGACGGCCTGCGCGGTGCTTGGGACGAAGATCGTCACGCCCCACTGGAGCAACTCCTTCTCCAGACGGCCTACTCCGGCGGTCAGCGCGCTGTCCTGCAAGCGCTCGGCGCGCGGCCAGAATCCGGTGAGGCGGGGAGCTTGGCTGATCTGGAAAGTCTGACCGTCGAGGAGGCCATGCGCCAGGCACGGCAAGGCGGACTCACCCGCCGCCCTACCACGGCGATGCGCGAAGCCTTCCGTCTGATGCAATCGGAAAAAATTCATCGCCTTCGTTACGGCGACCCGGACAACGACCCCGAACGCGACTCGCTCATGTCCCTCAGTCGCAGGTTCGCCGTCCTGGATCAAGTGAAGGCCATGCAGCGCGACACCAGGGCGGAGTTTCTCAGCCGACAAAGCCAGACCTAGTCAGCACCAATTTCCGCCGCGTCGTAGCTTCGGACGTGGCGGTTGCAACCAACCACGAGGCAATGAAAGAAACGAAAATTATGAACCTAATTGATGACATCGCTACGGTGACGGTGCCTGACGGCTGGACACAAGAAAAAGATCGAAGCCACCTGCACGAGCTGCTTGGCTTGGATCCCGAATCGACCGATGATTACCGAGTCGCGACCGAGTTGCTCTCGGACAGCTCCACCACGCTGGACGAAGCATTGGCCGCCGCAGTGGAGTCCCTGCTCCGTGAAGATGAAGACCGGTTGAGCGTCGCGCAGGTGTTGCCATCTGCCGCCAAGGTCGAAGCGCTCGGCAGGCTGCTGAGTCGCCACCCGGCCGGTGAGTATGTTGCGCTTCGTCGCGCGCTTATCGTCGCCGAGTTCGCGGTGAAGACGGGCGTGACCATTTCCACGCGGTTCGTCGTCGAGGGAGAAAAAATCACGCTCTTCGAGCTGGCCGAGGCAGCCGATTGGATGGCCTCGGCCGCACACAACCTTGAGGAGGCCATGAGGAATGCACTCCGGGTAAGCGCGCCAAGCCATTGTCCTCCTGTTTCTCCGAAGGGCAACGAAGGTCTGCGGCCGACAGTCGGACAAGCACACAAAAACTAACACAACATGAAATCCAAACAGAAACTTACCATCCTGTTGCCAACACCGATCCTTGTGGCACTGCTGGAGCTGGACGCGCAGGTCGAGGTCGCCTACCAGCGCGCGCTTCGCAACGGCACGCCTGAGCCGTGGAATCCTGAGCACCCCCCGAGCATCGCGGACAAGCTTTGCGTGCTTGAAGCGTATAGCGACCGACTTCCCGCTTACGCGCGTGAGATGGTGCGCCCGTGCTGTGTAATGACCCGGGAAGCACTGATGAGATATGACCAATTCGTCTCTCGCTACTTGCCAATCGTTGTCAGCAATCCGCCCTTCGCTGCGGTGGCCGAGGTGACCGGCTGGCTGGCGACCATAACAACCACATGGAAGTTGATGCTTCACGGGAATCGCTCCCCGGGCGGGGTTTCCGTGCGGATCTGGTCAAGCTCGCCACCCGTGTTCTTGGTGTAGCGGCGGAGGCAAAACCCAACGGCTGCACAGCGGCCACCGTCGTCACGCCTTGGCGACACAAGTCGGACAACCAGAAACTGCATGCAAACAACAATCGTAAACCCCGTGGCCAATTCGACCACCAACCTCGTCACGGCTGCGCTAAAGCAGGCGAACGAAAAGTCGATCGCGCTCGACATAATGAAGCCTCTCGCCGCTCCACCAGCAGCTCCGGCAGCGATGGTGAATTTTTGGCACCTGCCGGTTCGGATAGTGCCGAACCACTTCGAGCACAAAAGTCTTTCGGACTTCGCGTGTAACATCTCCGTGGGCTGCGTCCACGGCTGTCTGTTCTGCTACGTGCCGGCGGTCTCCACGAAGTTCCTTAAGCCAGTGCTCAAGGAACGGTATGGCGTCGATGATCCCGGCGCCCAGTGGGGCGACTACGTGCTGCTGCGCCCGTTCGATGAGGAACAGATCCTCAAGGACATCCGGGCGGCGGAGAATCGTCCCTTGAGCGAGTTGAGCCCGGATGGCAACCGCGCTGTTATGCTCTGCACCACAACCGACGCGTATCAGACGATCACCTCGCCGGACAAGGAGCTGCAACGACGGCTGAACGCGGAGCGAGCCCACATGGTTCGCCGCATTCTTGAGCTGATTCGGGACCGCTCGACGTTAAACGTGCGCATCCTGACGCGCAGCCCGCTCGCCAGGCAGGACTTCGACCTGTTCGCCTCGCTCGGCAACCGGTTGGTGTTCGGGATGAGCCTGCCGACGCTGGACAACCAACTGGCCCGCATCTACGAGCCGAACGCACCGGCGCCCACGCAGCGGCTGGCCACGTTGCAGGCGGCACGGGACCTGGGTCTGAACATCTTCGTGGCGGTTGCGCCCACCTACGCGGAGTGTGACGAAGCCGACATCCGCGCCACGCTGACGGCCGTCAAGGCACTCAACCCGCTCACCATCTACCACGAGCCGATCAACGTGCGCGCTGACAACATCGAGCGGATTGCCCGGCACGCCGAGGCCGAAGGCAAAGTGCTCAACACGGCCGTCTTCGACACAGCCAGCGATTCGCGCGCCTATGCGATGAGCTCGCTGCGCATGGTGCAGCGTGTGGCCCAAGAGCTCGGCTTGGAGGGCAAACTGCACCTGTGGCCGGACGCGGGGCTCGAATCGGAGAATGGCTTCCATGAGACCCGAACGGCTGCGTGGAAGCGTCAGCATCCCGATCTGAAGCCGACGCAGGAGCATCGGGCCGAGCTGCAACGCATCAACGAAGCCGCTTACGCGGATCATGTGGCGTGGCTGGAAGGGTGGTGGTCGCGGATCAGCGAGTG
>JBEBFV010000422.1:0-5664 GCA_040081795.1 Limisphaerales bacterium
CTGGGACAGACGCGCCCTACCATCGCCGTCTCCTGCCTCACCGGCGCTGGCATCGAGCAGCTCAAGGACGCCATCAAGCAAGTCGTCTGGGCCGGTGAGATCAGAGCCGAGATGTTGCAAGTGATGATCAACTCTCGGCATCAGGATGCCCTTCAGCGCGCCCGCGCCGCGACGGTGCGGACTGCGGAAGCCTTGCGCGACGAGCGTTCGCTCGAACTCGTCGCGATGGACCTGCGCATCGCGGTCAACGCCGTCGGCGAGATTGTCGGCAAGACGACGACGGAGGATTTGCTCGACTCGATCTTCAGCCAGTTCTGCATCGGCAAGTGAGCGGGGGCGAACGCCGCATTGCTGCTTGATGGCTGGCGTTGGCCCTGCGTCCAATGCGGCCATGAAACCAGCCGCTCGTTGCAACACAACTCAGCCCACAGCTTCACGGAGAGACACCCAGCGGGATCACTGTGGCCTCGCTTTGTCCCTCCACTCCCTCTCCCTTCATCGGATGAGGGGAGAGGGCTGGGGTGAGGGGTTGCGTGCGTCGGCGTTGGCAGCCCCACCCCTCATCCGGCCTGCGGCCACCTTCTCCCCTCCTCCAAGGAAGGGAGAAAGCGCGCGTCGTAACCCTGGCATGGCATTCCACAGGCCTTCACAAGGAAGCGGCCTCATGCGCTCCCTCGCCACGGCCTTGCTGCTCGGCGTCGTCGCATGGCACGCGGCGGCGAAGGACGCGCGCGAATTCGGCGCGGTCGGCGATGGCAAAGCCGATGACACGGCGGCGATACAACGCGCGGTGAACGCCGGTGGCAGCGTGCAGTTCACCAAGGGCACTTACCGGCTCACCAAGACAGTTCTCATCACACTGGACAAGACCGGCTTCGTTTCGCTCGTCGGCGATGGCACGGCGCGCGTCGTGATGGCGGGACCGGGACCGGCCTTCAAGTTCCTCGGCACGCACGGCGGCACGGCGGACCCGGAGCAGTTCAAGCCCAACATCTGGGAGCGCCAGCGCATGCCGGTGGTGGACTCGCTCGCCATCGAGGGCGCGCACGCGGAGGCGGACGGCATCGAGGCCGAGGGGACGATGCAAATCACCATCACGCGCTCGCACCTCCGCTCGTTGCGACACGGCATCCACCTCGCGGTGCGCAACCGCAACGTCCTCATCAGCGACTGCCACATTTACCACTGCACCGGCATCGGCGTGTTCTACGACAAGGTGAACCTGCACCAGTCCAACATCACCGGCAGCCACATCAGCTACTGCGCGGGCGGTGGCATCGTCGGGCGCGGCGGCGACGTGCGGAACATCCACATCGCGAACTGCGACATCGAGAGCAACATGGGCAAGAACTCTCCACCCACCGCAAACATCCTGCTCGACTCGGCGGGCGGCTCCATCGCCGAGGTCGCCATCACCGGCTGCACCATCCAGCACAACAGCCCCGGCCCGGACTCCGCGAACATCCGCATCCTCGGCCAGGGCGTGGCAATGGCGGAGTGGGGCCACATCACCATCACGGGCAATGTCCTGAGCGACGTGCAGGTGAACGTCCACCTGAAGCACGCGCGCGGAGTGACGCTCACTGGCAACACGTTTTGGATGGGCTACCAGCATGATTTGCTCGTGGAGGATTCGAGCAACGTGGTGGTCGGGCCGAACGCGTTCGACCGCAACCCGCGCTACAGCTACGGCACAAGCTCGAACGTCAACGGCGGCCTCGTCTTCCGCAGTTCGCGCGATTGCACGCTCACCGGCCTGCACGTCAACGGCGTCTGGCGCAAGCCCGCCGCCGTGCTCATCGAGAAGTGCGACCGCTTCCACCTCGCCAACGCCACCATCCTCGACTCCGACGGCGTCGGCCTGCTGCTGCGCGACACGACGAACACGCGTGTGGCCGGCTGTGTGATTCGCGATGATCGTGCGGAGCGGAAGGCGACGCGTTCACTGCAAGTCATCGGCGGGAAGGGCAACTGGATTCTTCAGAACCTGCTGGCGAACGGGCAGGAGGTCACAACTGGCGCGGCGAAGCTGGAGGGGAATTTCGACGGGAAGTGAACTGGAAGGTAGGGCGCGTCTGTCCCCAGCGCGCCGCTTAACCGTCCGAACCCGCAACCGGCGCGCTGGGACAGACGCGCCCTACCAACACAGCGGACAGGAGTGCCCGCCTCACTTCGCCTTCTTCTTCGCCTTGGCCTTGTCGGCCTTCGCTCCCGGTTGGTCGAGGTTCGCCGGGCGCACATCTTTGAACTGGTCGAGTGCGCCTTGGAGCAGCTTTGCGGCGGCGGCGGCCTCGCCGGTGAGCGAGGCGACCGTGAGCGGTTGCTTCTCCGCGATGTCCTTGCCGAGGTCGTAGAAGTCGCCGGAGCGGTAGAGTTTGAAGTGATGGTTGAAGGCGAGTTCGCGCACGGTCATGTCCGCGCCCTGACGCGGCGAATACCACGAGTAAACCCACTCGCGCGGCTGGCCCTTCTCGCCGCGCGCCTGCGGGAGGAAGCTGCGGCCATCGAGTTTGAGATTGCCCGGCGCTTTCGCTCCGCCGGCGTCCAGCAGCGTCGGCAAAAAGTCCGTGCTGTCCACGAGGTCGGCGTGGACTTTTCCGGCGGCGAGCTTGCCCGGCCAGCTCGCGATGAGCGGCACATGCATGCCAAACTCCGTCGTCGTGCCCTTGCCGCCGATGACCAGCTTGTCACCCATCATCGAGCGCGTGCCACGGCCCGTGCCATTGTCGCCGACGAAAAGGATGAGTGTGTTGTCACGGAGGCCCAGCGAGTCGAGCCGTGCGACGAGCTTGCCGATGAGCTTGTCCATGTATTCCACCATGTCGCCGAAGTGCTTCTCGTCCTGCTTCGCCTGCTCGCCGGTTGTCTTCGGGTCCCATGTCTTGCTGTCGGGCGTGGGCTGGTAAGGCGAGTGCGTGAGCATCATCGGATAATAGAGAAAGAAGGGCTTGTCCTTGTGGCGCGTGACGAAGTCCATGGCGTAGTCGTTGACGATGTCGGGGCCGTATTCGCCGTTCGAGTAGTCTTTCTCGACGCCGTTGATTTCAAGGCCGGCGTTCGCATAGCGCGGCGGACGGCGCGTGTGCTGCCAGAGGCAATGCTCGTCGAAACCGAACTTCGTGGGCAGCTCCGGGTCTCGACCAAGCTGCCACTTGCCCGCGATGCACGTCGCGTAGCCGGCGGGTTTGAGGAGGTTGCCGAACGTCGTGAGCTTTGGGTCCATGTTCCCGAAGTTGATGTAGTTCCTCACGTTGTATTGGCCGGTCATCAATTGCACGCGTGTCGGAGTGCAGAGCGGCTGGACGAAACAGTGTGTGAAGCGTCCGCCGGTGGCTGCGAGCTTGTCGAGGGCGGGCGTCTTGTAGCTCGTCCCGCCGTTCGCACCGATGGTCTCGTAGCCAAGGTCATCGGCCATGATGAGGATGAGGTTGGGCTTCGTGGCGGCGGGGAGGTTCATGGCGCACCCAACGAGGAGAAGCAGCAAGGCCAGCGGGCGGACGGGTTTCACGCGGGTCATACAAGCACGGTGGACGCCGATAAACATCGTGAGGTTGCACAGCGCGAGGGCGCCCCACCGGTCGCGAGCCACTGGCTAAAATCCTTTTCCCCCGGGCCAAGTTCCGTTTCAATCCCGCCATGCAAAGCCGTCTCGCTCTCGTGCTGCACGCGCACCTGCCCTTCGTGCGCCACCCGGAGCACGATCGCTTTCTGGAGGAGAGCTGGCTGTTCGAGGCGGTCACCGAGACCTATCTCCCGCTCATCCAGGTGATGGAAGGCTGGCAGGCGCGCGGCATGGAGACGCGCCTCACGCTCACGCTCTCGCCCACGCTCTGCGCGATGCTGCTGGACCCGCTTTTGCAGGACCGCTACGTGCGCCATCTCGAAGGCCTGCTCGAACTCGCCGACAAGGAAATCCACCGCACGCACTGGGATCGCGAGTTCCGTGAGCTCGCGTGGATGTATCACCAGCGCCTCACCAGCCTGCGCGCGACCTACTTCGCCTACGGCAGAAATCTCGTCGGCGCGTTCCGCAAGTTTCAGGAAGCGGGCCGCCTCGAAATCATCACCACCGCCGCCACGCACGCGCTGCTGCCGCTGCTGAACCACCCGCCCTCCGTCCGCGCGCAGATACTCACCGCGCGCGACCACTACCGGAGCTGCTTCGGCTGCGACCCGCGCGGCATCTGGCTCCCGGAATGCGCCTACGTCGAGGGCGTCGAGGCCGTCCTCCAGGAGGCGAACATCCGCTGGTTCATCATGGACACCCACGGGCTGCTGCACGCCCGACCGCGTCCGCGCTACGGCGTCTTCGCCCCCGTGCTCACGCCTAACGGCATCGCCGCCTTCGCCCGCGACCTCGAATCCGCCCGCCAGGTCTGGAGCCGCAACGAGGGCTATCCCGGCGACCCGCGCTATCGCGACTTCTACCGCGACGTGGGCTTCGACCTCGACTTCGACTACGTCCGCCCCTACCTGCCCAGCCCGGACCTGCGCGGCTTCACTGGCCTCAAGTATTGCCGCATCACCGGCCCCACGCCGGACAAGGAAGTCTATGACCGCGCCCTCGCGCTGGCGGCCGTCGAGGACCACGCCAGCCATTTCCTCGACGCCCGCCGCGAGCAGGCCCGCAAGCTTGGCGACATCATGGACCGCCCGCCGCTCATCGTCGCGCCCTACGACGCCGAGCTGTTCGGCCACTGGTGGTATGAAGGCCCCGACTTCCTCGACCTCTTCGTGCGCAAGGCCCACTACGACCAGCAGGACTTCAAGCTCGTCACTCCCAGCGACTACCTGAAGGAAAACGCCACCCTGCAAATCGTCCGGCCCAGCCCGTCGAGCTGGGGCGAGGAAGGCTACTGGAAACTCTGGCTCAACGAGACCAACGACTGGATTCTCCCGCACCTCACCGTCGCGCAGGAACGCATGACCGCCCTGGCCCGCGCGCACCCCGAGGCCGCCGGCCTCACCCTGCGTGCGCTGAACCAGGCCGCGCGCGAACTCCTCCTCGCGCAATCCAGCGACTGGCCCTTCATCCTGCGCACCGGCACCAGCCCGGACTACGCGCGCAAGCGGGTGAAGGACCACCTCCTGCGCTTCATCGCGCTGCACGAGATGCTCACCACCACGCGCGTGGACGAGCCGTGGCTCGCGCGCGTCGAGTGGCTGGACAACCTCTTCCCCGACGTGAACTACCGGTATTGGGCGTGAGGCGGTGATGGAGCGCGGCATTCATGCCGCTTCGAGCGAGGAGGCAAACGGCGCGTTCGTATCGCGTGTGGTGGCCGGACATTGAAGCGGCCTCAAGGCCGCGCTCCAAGGACGGCGGACAAAGGCCGACAGGCACGCGAACTCCTTGAGGAGTGCGTGGCAGTTCAAACGAATGCGGATAATCATGACTTATGGTCACTAACCGTAAGGCGGTCGCCATGCTGTCGGTCTGCGTCGTCTTAACCTTGGTGTGGATGGCGGTCAGGAGTTTTACCTCAGGGCAGTCGAACGCCCTTCTCTGGGAGCCGATCGAGAAATCAAACACCATCAAGACCAACTTCTTCAGGGATGCCCGCCTTATACCAATTCCTATTAGGTTTCGGTAGAATGGGTCAAGCAGTAGCGTTTGCTTGATCGTGGAGCCAGTGATGAACGAGCGACAAGGCCCGCGCCGGA
>JBEBFV010000423.1:0-5651 GCA_040081795.1 Limisphaerales bacterium
TGCCCTCCCTCCCTGGACCTATCATCGCCCTCACCGCCGCGCTGTCGCGATTGCCCGGCATCGGGCCGCGCTCGGCGGAGCGGCTCGCGCTCCACCTCGTCCAGAGCGAGACGGGCGCAGTGCGGACGCTGGCGGACGCCATCCTCGCGGCCCGCGAACGCATCTCGCTGTGCCGCGTGTGCGGCGCTCTCACGGAGCGCCAGCCGTGTGCGTTGTGTGACGACCCGCGACGAGACGCCGCGGTCATCTGCGTGGTGGAGCGGCCCACGGACATTTTCAGCATCGAGAAGTCCGGCGCGTTCCACGGGCGCTTCCATGTCCTGGGCGGAAAGATCTCGCCGCTCAACGGGGTTGGGCCGGAGGACTTGCGCATAGCGGAGCTGGAAACCCGGCTTGGCTCCGAGCCGGTGAAGGAAATCATCCTCGCGCTCGGCACCGATGTGGAGGGCGATGCCACCGGCCACTACCTTGCGAAGCGGCTCGCGTCGCGCGGGGTGAAGGTGAGCCGCCTTGCCCACGGACTACCGGCGGGGAGCGGGCTGGAGTTTGCGGATGAGCTGACCTTGAGCCGGGCGCTGGAGGGAAGGACGGAACTGTGAGGAAAGTGAATAGTGGTTAGTTGGCCCTCGTGTTCCTCCACCGTCCTCGAACTCACGCTCACTGATTACTAAGCACTAATCACTTCGCCACATACGCCAACCACGCTGATGACCACCGCAACTTTACCCACCCCAGCCGCCGTCGTCTTCGACCTCGGCAAGGTGCTGCTGGAGTTTGACTATGGCATCGTCGCACGGCGGCTGGCGGCGCACAGCGGGCGGGACGCGGAGCAGATTCGCGGCTTGCTCGATCAATCGCCGCTGCTGTTCCGCTTCGAGAGCGGGCAGATGACCAACGACGAGTTCTTCCGCGAGGTGTCCGCGCTGACCGGCTACACGGGCGCGCTCGATGAGTTCGCGGACATCTTCGGCGACATCTTCACGGCGATTCATCCAATGATCGAGCTGCACGCGCAGCTCCGCGCGCGCGGCGTGCCGACGTTCATCTTCTCGAACACGAACGACCTCGCGGTGCGCCATATCCGCGCGAACTTCCCGTTCTTCGCGCAGTTCACGGACTACATCTACTCGCATGAAGCGGGCGCGATGAAGCCGGACCACAGGATTTACGAAGTGGTCGAGCGCCGCACGGGCCGGCGCGGCGCCGAGCTTCTCTACCTGGATGACCGGAAGGAGAACATTGACGCCGGCCACGCGCGGGGCTGGCGTGTGGTGCATCACCAGACGCCAGAGCAAACCATCGCGGCGGTGCGGGCGGCGGGATTGCTGTAGCCGCGGTCAGCCCGCGCAACTTGCGCGTCAGCCCGGTGTTTGCCTTTCCATTCTCACATGAACGAGCCGCTTGATTCCCGCCCGCAACGAACTGTGAACCGCCTGCGGCTGGCTGTCGCCGTTCCCATTACGCTTGCGGGCGTGGGGATTTTCTTTCTCGCCGTTCAGCTCGCGCGGCATTTCCGGGAACGAGAGGAGCCACCTCCGCAGAATCTTCCGTCAGGCCCGCCAACGTCGCAGGGCGCGTCAGAGCAGGTGAACGCGCCTGCCTCTGCTCTTCCGAAGGCTCGCACTCGACCTCCCGTAACCCCTCCAGTGAAGCCCGGCATGCGCGCTGTGGTTCCATCGCCAGCCACGGCGGCAGCGGAAGGTGTCGCGCCAGCCGCAGCCGCCAATACTCAGCCCACGTTGACGCCGCCGGCCATTGGCGCGCTGGTGGTAAACGCACTGCCTGCGCGCGGCATTTTGGGCCGCGTGGTTCTGCGCGGCACGCCGCCGCCGGAGCAGGTGATTTCCATGGATCCGAGCTGCGGGAAAATCCATGTGGGCAAGGCGACCACGCGGTTCTTCGCGGTGGCAGCCAACGGCGGGCTGGCAGATGTGTTCGTCTCGGTGACGGAGTTGCCACGCGGGCAGTGGGAACCGCCAGCCAAGCCAGTCGAAATCCGCCAGCGCGGTTGCGAGTATCTGCCCTACGTCAGCGCCGCGCAGGCCGGGCAGATCATCCGCGTCTTCAATGACGACCCGCTGATGCACAACGTGCATCCCGCTCCGACCGTGGAGGGCAACGAGGAGCAGAACCGGGTGCAGATCAACGCCGGTGCGCCGCCGTTGGACCACAGCTTTCCGAAGCCTGAGTTGTTCTTGCGTTTCAAGTGCGACGTGCATCCGTGGATGTTCGCCTACATGAGCATCGTGGAGCATCCATTCTTCGGCGTCAGCGCGGCGGACGGGCAGTTCGCCCTGCCAGAGCCGCCGCCGGGGGATTACACATTGAGGTTCATCCACCGCAAAGCCGGCGAGAAGTTCGTGGCGGTGAGCGTGCGGCCGGGCAGGCGTGTGGTGGTAAATGTCATTCTCAACATCAGCGACCCGCTCAAGCACGAGGCGGTGGTGACGGAGGAGTGAGCGCGCAGAGGACGTCGGTCGCAGACCGCCGCTACAAAGAAAAAGACTCCGGCCCCCGTTTGAGGACCGGAGTTTCGTGAAAGGGAGTTGCGGGACCGGGCTTACTTCGCGCCTTGGTCAATCCACGCGCGGATGAGGCCGATCTGCTCGTTGGTCAGCGGCTTGCCCTTGCCCTCGGGCGGCATGGCGTCGTCTTCGACGACGCGGGCGACGGCCTTGACGAGGGAGCTGTCGGCGCTCTTGCCGGCAACGACGGCCTTGCCGTTCTCACCGCCCTTGAGCGTGGCGGCGAGGGAGTCGAGGCGGAGCTTGCCCTTCTGCTTCTTGTCGCCGTGACATTCGAAGCAGGCCTTCTCGAAGATGGGCTTGATGTCCTTGTCGAACGTCACGCCGGCCTTCTTGGAGGCGGGGGGGAGTTCCTTCTTGGCGGCGGCGGTGGCGGAGATGGCGAGCGCGAGGCCCGTGCAGAGACTGAGTGCGATGGTGAATCGTTTCATAATTTGTGTGTGACCAGCGTCTCCATGTAGCCAGAGCAAAGCCGGTTTGCACGCAAAAACTTTGGCTTCGGGACGGGGCGACTCCGGGTTTGCCCCCGCCGCCAGCTTCCCCTAGCTTGGCCGTGAATTCGCAAAACAAGTTTAAGTCCATAGCCCCATGCAAACGGAACCCGCTCCCGGCGACGACCGCCGTGAGTTCCTGAAAAAGTCCTGCGCCGTGTGCGTCGGCGGCGCGGTGGGAGTCGTGCCGGCCCTCGCGGGCATCGCTGTCTATCTGGATCCGCTGCGCCGCAAGGCCGACACCGGGCTGCTCGCGCGCGTCACGTCGCTGGAGTCGCTGCCCGCCGACGGCACGCCGGTCATGTTCCCGATCATCGCGGTCCGCACAGACGCTTGGAACAAGTCGGTCGCGCCGGTTGGGGCCGTGTATGTGCGGCGCGTGAAAGGCGACCAGGTGCAGGCCTTCAACGTGACCTGCCCGCACGCGGGTTGCGCGGTGGAGTTTCAGGCGGAGAAGAAGGGTTATCACTGCCCTTGCCACAACAGCCTCTTCACACCGGATGGCAAACGCTCTGATGACAGCCCTTCGGCCCGCGATCTGGACAGCTTGAAGTCCGAGGTGCGCGCAGGCGGCGAGGTCTGGGTGCAGTTCCAAAACTTTGAGACCGGCAAGTCCCACAAGGTCGCGGTGTCGTGAGCGGCACGCGGTTCACCTGCCAACTTCAACTGACGCGCACCATCGCCCATGATTTCCTCCCGGATGAAACCCCTGCTCGACTGGATTGATTCCCGCACCGGCTACCGCAAGCTCACGCACGAGGCGCTCTACGAAAACATCCCCGGCGGCGCGCGCTGGCGTTACGTCTGGGGCAGCACGCTCACGTTCGCGTTCAGCATCCAGATCATCACCGGCATCGTGCTGTGGATGGCCTACAGCCCCAGCTCGCAGACGGCGTGGGAGAGCGTGTTTTACATCCAGTTCGAGATGGCGGGCGGATGGTTCCTGCGCGGGCTGCACCATTACACGGCGCAGTTGATGACCATCCTCCTCGCGCTGCATCTGCTGCAGGTGCTCATTGACGGCGCATACAAGGCCCCGCGCGAGTTCAACTTTTGGTCCGGCCTCATCATGCTGCAGCTTACACTCGCCCTCTCGCTCACCGGCTACCTGCTGCCGTGGGACCAGAAGGGCTATTGGGCCACGAAGGTCGCCACCAACATCGCGGGCATCGTGCCCTTCGTCGGGCCGGACATTCAGAAGCTCATCGTCGGCGGGCCGGACTACGGGCATCACACGCTCACGCGCTTCTTCGCATTGCACGCGGGCGTGCTGCCGGGCCTCATCATCGCGCTCATCGTCGGGCACATTTACTTCTTCCGCCGCCACGGCATCCACGCCAAGCAGCCGTTCAAGAAACCCGACGCGAAGTTCTGGCCCGACCAGGTTCTCGCCGACGCCATTGCGTGCCTCGGCGTGATGTTCACGGTGGTGGCGCTGACCATTGCCACGCACGGGGCGGAGCTGGCCGCGCCCGCGGACGCGGCATCGCAATTCTCCGCCGCGCGGCCCGAGTGGTATTTCCTGTTCCTCTTCGAGCTGCTGAAATACTTCCCCGGCGAATCGGAAATCATCGGAGCCATCGTCCTGCCCGGCGCGGCGGTGTGCTTCATGTTCGCGATGCCCTACCTCGGCCAGTGGAAGCTCGGCCATCGCTTCAACCTCCTCTTCATCTTCGGCGGTATCGCCGGCGCGGGCCTGCTCACGTGGATGGCGATGAAGCAGGACAACAACGACCCGAACTTCCAGCGCGCGCTCAAAGACTCGCACCATCAGGCCGCCCGCGTCATCGAACTCGCGAAGGCCCCCACCGGCATCCCGATTGCCGGCGCGGCGGCGTTGCTGCGCGAAGACCCGTTCATCCAAGGCCCCAAACTCTTCGCCAAGCACTGCGCGAGCTGCCACCGCCACGGCGGCCACGACGGTGAGGGCAACCCCGTGAAAGACCCGCAGAGCGCCTCCGACCTCAAGGGCTTCGCCAGCCGCGAATGGCTCGCCGGCCTGCTCGACCCCGCGAAGGTGGACAGCCTCCACTACTTCGGCGGCACGAAGTTCAAGGACGGCAAGATGGTCAAGTGGGTGAAGAAAAACGCCGACGAACCGAAGGAGCAGGAGCAGCTCAAGAAAATCATCGCCGCGCTCTCCGCCGAGGCGCAGCTCAAGTCCCAGCGCGACGCCGACGCACGCGACGCCGCCATCATCAAGCAGGGCGCGGAACTCGCGCGCGGCGACGTGGCCTGCACCGACTGCCACGCCTTCGGCAAGCCGGACCCCGACGCCACCGCGCCCGACCTGACCGGCTACGGTTCGCACGTCTGGCTCGTGCGCTTCATCGGCAACTCCGGACACACGGACTTTTACGGGAAGCGCAACGACCGCATGCCCGCCTTCGCCGAGAAGCAGATGCTCGACGCGAAGACCATCGGCCTGATAGCCGACTGGCTGCGCGGCGATTGGTATGAAGCGGCGACGTCAGCGGGGAAGTAATTTGTGACTAGTAGGAGTCGCGTCCGCGGGCAGCGACATGTTCGGACTAAGCAATAGACTCTATGCGTAATAGACAATGGCCGCTGGTTGGTGGTAGGTTTTTGGCATGAACCTGTTGCGTGCGCTGGACCAACCGCGGGTGTTGCAAGC
>JBEBFV010000424.1:0-5651 GCA_040081795.1 Limisphaerales bacterium
ACCCCGCCTTCAGCAACCTGCCCGGCACCACGCGCCGGCTCTTCAAGATCAACTCCGTCTCCGTCCGCAGGAAGAACGCGCCGACCTCCAGCATCCACTCCGTCGCGGGCAGTCCGGATGGCATCCCCACAAGCTCGCGAAATGCGCGCATCAGCCCGTGGTTCAGCACCGGATTCGGCGCAGCAAGATTTACCGGCCCGCTCAACTCCTCGTGCGCGATCAGGAACTCCACCGCGCGCAAAAAATCCGTCTCCTGCAGCCACGACACGAACTGCTCGCCGCTGCCCATCCGGCCACCGAGACCCAGCCGCGCCAGCCGCCGCAGCACGGGAAAGACACTGTTACGCGCGTGGCCCAGCACCATCGTGGTGCGCATCGCGACCTTCCGCGTGCGCGGCGTTACCGCTTCGTCCAGCGCCTTCTCCCACGCGTGGATGACTTCGAGCGAGAACTCATCCTGCACCGCGGGCGTCGGCGCAAAGTCCGTCCCCGACTCGTCCCAAGCGGGGCCAAACGTGTGCCGGTAAACCGTCGCCGAACTGGAGTTCAGCCAAACGCGCGGCGGCTGGGCGCAGCGCGCGATGGCCAGCCCGATGATGCGCGTCGAGTTCACGCGCGAGTCGAGGATGAGCCGACGGTTAGCTTCGGTGTATCGGCAGTCCACGGAGCGCCCGGTGAGGTTCACGACCGCTGCTGCGCCCTCCAACTCGCGCGCCCAGTCGCCCAACGTCTCAGCATCCCAGCAGACTTCGCGAGCCACGCGGTTCGCCTGCGGATTGCGGGTGAGCACCACGACTTCCCAGCAGAGCGCTTGAAAGTGCTTCGCCAGCGCCTGACCGAGAAAGCCAGAGCCACCAGCGAGGATGAGGCGTTGCGGGTTCATGTGCTTTGAGTGCGGCGCGTAGTAGCCATCCTCCCGCAGGCCCGCCACTCGCATTCGACGCCGCGCATCAGGAACGCGGAGTCGAATTGCCACGAGCTGGCGGGCAGGCACGGGTTGTCGGCGATGTAACGGGACTCGACCCAATCGGCCGCCAGCGGCTCCAGATGCCATTCGAGCGCGCGCAGTTCCAGCCCGTCCAGCTCGCCTTCGCGCCGCCCCGGCGACCAGCCAACGGCCCCAGCGCGGAAGAACTCCTCCGCTTCCGTCACCGAGTGGAAGACCGAGTCGCGCGGCAGCGAGTCAGCCAAATGCGCGTGAACCCGGAGCAGTGGACGGGCTGTGTCGGCGGTTGGGAACACCGCGACTTTGAAGCGATTGCCCGGCTCCCTCACACTGAAGGTCGCAGCATGATGCACCCCCGGAAACACTCGACCGCCGACGAGTTGGTTGAACCGCGACGCCGTGTCGCGGCGCGGGATGAAGACGCCTTCGCGCGTAACGCCATCGCTGTCTTCCCACTCCACCGCGATGCGATGGGCCGCGTTCTCCGAGGACAGTCCGACGAACGCGGGCAGGCCGGCGGGCCGCACGTCGCGCAGGCGCAGCAGGCAGATGCCCGCGAGACCCCAGCCGCGCACCAGCTTGGGGCGGAACGGAGGCGGCAGCAGCCGCGCGAGCGCATCGGGTGCTACGCGAAAGTTGATGAGCAGCCGCCGGTCAATGAGCGCGCGCAAGGTCGGGACCAAGCAGCGTGACGCCGGCTTGGGCATCCGTTGCGGTCGCGGCGCAGCGGAGCCGCGCGCCGTGGGCATGAGCGGGGTCGCATTCATGGCAGTTCGAAGAAGGCGGTCGTGCGATGGTGTTTCGATGGAGTGGATTTGCTCGCCGAGGGGCTGGAGGCACGGCTGCGCCGCGACGAGAGCAGCAATTTCAAACGCAGCCAGCAGACGCGCAAAGGATGGGTGAGAGTGAGTTTCATGGGCGACCTCCTCTCCAAGCAGTCCATGCGTAGATGAAGGGAAGCAGGGCGAACACAGAATTCGCCAGGAACAGGCCGACGCGGTGCCATCGGGTCGTCACGTAGGGCCGCAAATCAAAGACGCAGTGGGCCACAATCAACCGAAGGGTCCAGAAGACCGCGAGAAAACCGCACACTGCGCGAGCGAGGGGCGTGCCGGCGGCCAGTTCGTCCGCGAGCAGGAAGGTGCCAAGGCCAAAGCCCACGAGACAAAGGCCGATGAACACATAGTAGGTCCAGAAGAGCTGGCGGATGAACGCCGGCAACGCGGCCAAGTGCTCGCGCAGCCGAACGGTGCCCGGCATGAGCAGACCGGCGGCAAGCAGGCCGAGGTGGGTGGTGGCAGCCAGTTGGAGCAGCAGTGGAAGTTTCATGGCGTCGGTCAGGTTGCGCCGAGGGCTTGGAGCATCGGCAGGATTACGTTTTGAACAAACAACGGATGAAAGAGCCACCAAGCGGGCACTGCGGTGACTACGAACGTGAAGACCCGGCCACACCAGCCTTCGAGTCGCAAGCTTCGGGCAAACGTCGTGCGCTCAAATATCAGGCCGCATCCTTGCAGGGCGAAGTAGGCCGTGGGCAGTCCCCAACCGCCGCGCGCGGGCAGCGAAATCACCAACTCGTGCAACACACCGGACAGGAGGAAGACAACGAACGTCGCCGCGCTCATGCCGATGCGTCGGGCGAGCGGCCCGAGGACCAGCCGTCGCGCTGGGATGCTGAAGGCGGTGTTCCAACGATTACCCCAAAAATCCGCGAGCGACGTGGCTGCGACAGGATTCCGCATGATGGGCATGGCGTTGACTCCCGCCCGACGCCACGCGAGCGAAGCCAGATGAAACGCTCCGAAGTGCAAGCAAAACACAATGCCCACCATCGCCAGCCAGGCCGCCAGAACGGGACTGCGTGCGAGTGCGAGTGGCGCAGCAGCCCAAATCAGCACGACTCCCAGCAGCAGCTTTACGACCGCAGCCAGCCATTCGCTACGGTCCGGTCGAGCCACGGTGGTGGCTTGGTCAAAGAAGGCGCGTCCGTCCAGTCCTGGCCAGGCTAGGAACCAGCCCAACGTCCGGGTCAACGGCGCGGCGCGGCCTTGCTTTCGGGCGTCCTGATAGGTCAGCCACTTGCCGCCAAATCCCATCGCCACCGCCACCGCCCACATGAAAACCCAGCCGGTGAGATGCCAGGTCATCAGCCCGGCAAACAGGGGCAGCAACAGCACCAGAGTCCAGTCAATCAGAGAGTGCGCGGCCTTTGTGTTGGGCGGGACTCGGCAGCCACCCGCGGCGCAATTGCGGCGGGCGGCAAGCCAGCCGTAGGCATGGTCCAATGCGCTCTTTCCGAGCGGCAGGCGGGCCAGCCCGTTCATCCACCTTGCCCACCAGAACAACCGCGAGATTTGCAGCATGGCATCAGCTCCGCCGAAGATGCGTCCATCGCCGGTGAGCAAGGCCATCTCATTGAGATGGGTTTCGGGGGATCTTCCCAGTCGCTCGAAAACCCACGCCGCCTGCAGGGGCGCGAGCCGGAATCCGCGCGAGAGCAGGAGACCTTCCATCCGCCGCGCTGTTCCAGTGCAGAGGCGGCAATCAGCGTCGTAGAAGACCCAGCCGGCTTGGGCGCGTCCGGCGTCTTTGTCTGTCATTTCGGCATTCACAGAATTTTGGTTTCAAAAAAAGGGGGGCACCCGTCAGCCGTCCCCAAGGTTCAGGAGCCTCCGCACCTTGTCGCCGAGCTTGATGAACTTCACCACGGCGCTGGCGGGCCAGTTGCGGATTTGGGCATACCAGGCGTTCGTCGTCTCGAAGAAGCCTGCCAGCTCGCGGAGCTTCTGTTCGGTGTGCTCGTCGGTCTCCTTGTCCTGCTCGGCCTCGATGATGCACTCGCGCAACACCGTGAGAGTGGGGTCAATCTCCCGTTTCTTCCGCTCGTCCAGCACCACGCGGAACATCTCCCACACGTCCTTCATGCACTCGTAGTGGTCGCGGCTGTCACCCATGACGTGGACGCGCCGGATGATGCCCCAGGCTTGGAGTTCCTTGAGGCTGGTGCTGACGTTGGAGCGGGCGACCTGGAGCGTCTCGGAGATGTCCTCCGCAGGCAGCGGCTTGGGGGCGATGTAGAGCAGGGCGTGGATTTGGGCGACCGTGCGGTTGATGCCCCAGCGCGTGCCCATCTCGCCCCAGTGGAGGATGAACTTCTGCTGGACTGTGCTGAGAGTTGGCATATGCAGTGTCGGTTATTTCTGTCAGGACTGAAATTACAGCCGGATCGGCTTCGCGCAACAACTTTGTTTTGCCCGGCGTGGCGAAGCGGCCAGTCGCGGCTTGCGACGGGGCGATGACCGGCCCATTTTCGGGCGTGACCCTGCGGCACATACTTCGGGTTGGCAGCGCGAAGACCTCTCTGGCGCTCGTCGGCTTCGCCATACTGCTGTTGCCTGTCGCGTCCACCATGGGAGCGGAGGTTGGGGCGTTGGGGGAATTGCTCCGTCGGGCCGATGATCTCGATGCGAAACAGGAAGTCGCCGCCGCACTGGCACTGCTGGAAGAGGGCAACACCCAGTTCCCCAACCAGGCCGAGGTCCTATTCCGCCTCGCCAAGCAGCAGTCGAATCAAATCTTCGACGCCAAGACCGACACGGAGAAGAAACGACTCGCCGCCCTCTGCCTGGCCACTGCGGAGCGCGCCGTTGCCGCCGATACCAACAGCGCCCGCGCCCGGCTCTCCGTGGGCATCTGCCTCGCGAAGAATTTCCCCTACGTGGACAACCAGACCAAGGTAAACTACTCGCGGCGGTTGAAGGAGGAGACCGAGCGCGCCATCTCCCTCGATCCGAAGCTGGACCTTGCCTACCACATGCTCGCGCGATGGCACTTCGAGGTGGCGGAGATGAACTTCGTCCTGCGCGGCATCGCCAAGCTGGTGTATGGCGGCCTGCCGAAGGGAACGCTGGAGGACGCCCGGGCCAACTTCGACAAGGCAATCACCCTCGCGCCCAAGCGGGTCATCCACCGCTATCAGCTTGCGCAGACACTTCTCGCCTTGCGCAAAAAGCACGACGCGATTGCCCAGCTTCAGCACTGCCTCACTCTCACGCCCGCCGACAAGGACGACGCCGAGGGACGGCTGGCAGCGGCAAAGCAGCTCCGTGAGTTGGGCGTCCAGCCGGACGCCGCGCCGTTGGCCGCAGGCAAATAGGGCAGCGTGTCCGGCGCTTGGGTTGACGCAGATCTTCCCCGTTGTTACAACAGCGTCACGATGTTGCCCGCGCCCAACAGAGTTAGCCCGAATCCCCGCGGCGCAATTGTTTCCCCGAAGTCTCCCCTTGCCTAACCCCATGCCGAACCGCGCCAAAGCCCAGCCCAAGTTCAAACGCGTCCTGCTCAAACTCAGCGGCGAGGCGCTCGGCGGCGAGGCTGGCTCCGGCATTTCCCCCGAGGTCGTCCAGGACATGGCCGGGCAGATTGCGGAGATCCACGCGCTCGGCGTGCAACTCGTCATCGTCGTCGGCGGCGGCAACATCTTCCGCGGACTCTCCGGCAGCGAGCGCGGCATCGAACGCGCCACGGGCGACTACATGGGCATGCTTGCGACGGTCATCAACGCCCTCGCCCTTCAGGACGCGCTCGAAAAGCAAAACGTCCCCACCCGCGTCCAGAGCGCGATCAGCATGACGCAGGTGGCCGAGCCGTTCATCCGCCGCCGCGCCGTGCGGCACCTGGAGAAGGGCCGCGTCGTCATCTTCGC
>JBEBFV010000054.1:0-20000 GCA_040081795.1 Limisphaerales bacterium
CCATCCGCATGACGGATGAGCACACCGCACCGGTTGAGCTCTAGGTCTCTTCTCCGGACTAATTTGCTTGGCGCGACTGACATCATATAGATGTCACAATACTTCTGGTCACAGTGCGTTCACTTTCGTTTGTATGTGTCTTACTCGATCACATGGCTGCCGACTTCATCCGACCAACAAAAAACCCTGCTTACTTTCGGTAAGCAGGGTGAGTCGAAAAACTGGTTCTCTCGTTACCTGCTTACTGGGGACCGCTTCGGGTTAAGGCCGGGGATATAACCCGACATGCCGAAATGGCGTTCCAGACTGAACACGCCATCACAACGCGTCCACTCATGACGTGTCGCCAAGGCGACCGTCACTCTGGTCTGTTGTGTTGATTTGTTCATACAGGTCATCGAATGCGATAGAGTTGTAATACGAGGCAAAGGTTACGTCAATACGATTTTGTAATGTATTAAATTTCCGAAGGAGTTTGTCTCCGGTTGCAGGACTGGCAGATGTCAGTGGCAGGCAGTGTGGCGTCCTGGTCACTTCGCACCCACGGCGCCTGCTCCAAGACTCAGCCTGCGCGTCCCTGTGCGTGGTTGGTTGCAAGGAAATCCAGCAGCATCTCCGGCTCGACCCAACTGCACTCCAAATCCGCCTGCTGCCGTAGCCTGCGAACTTTGCCTGGCCCACGCTCGAAGAACTCCTCCACGCAGATCAAATCACCCAGCATCAGGTTCTGCTCGAAGGGCGTCCGCATCTCGATCTTTGAGCAAACATCGGTCAGCCCTTCGACCAGGCTCACCGTTTCACCGGCCAGATAATCTTCCAGCAACAGGGCGACCGATTCCTCCGTGCCAAAACTCTGCGTTCGTAACGGAGCCGTGGTCAGCAACCGCTCCGGAAAATGGTCGCAGTTCACGTCATCATTGCCTGCGATGAAAAATGAGCCGGCAGAGCGAGGCAAATGCCATCGTCGCTCCCTTGAAGGCTCCGAACACTTTTCCCGGCGAGCTCGTGTCCCGCGTCAGCGTCAACCGCAGCCCTTCGTTCTCCCGTGCGGACACAATGAAGAGGCACGCCCTGGGATACACGTTCACCCGGAATGGTGTTAGCACGGTGATGTGAAATCATGCGGTTCAGAGGGGTGGTGCTGGGCTTGAGAGGGCTTCCCGTGCGCCGCGTTTGCTGGGGTTCCGCGATGATTCAGTGAGCGGAAAAATCGCACAGTGAGGCGTTGGGATGCAGCCAATCGGCTTGACATGGCCAAGGTCGCCAAAAATTACTCAATGTTTCTTACCCTTGAAAGTCCCACCGTGACCGAAGCCTTTTTTCAACCTCTGCACGGCCTCGTAGCCCAGAGCTCCCTTACCCGCGCCTGCCCCGAGGTGAGTGACGCGCAATACCTGCATATGGGCGTGCAGCGGGTGCTGGAAGCCAGCGCCAGCGGTCGCGCCTTTCTACAGGAGCACGGCCAGCGTTTTACCCAACCGCCCACGCTGGGCAATTACTTTGCCGCGCTCCATAGCGCACGGCGTGGGGCGCTCTTGCGGGAGGTCAATCTGGCCGTGCTCGCCGCGGCCAACACGGGGTTGCCTAACCACCTCAAGGACATTCCCGAACTGGCGCGCTACGAAGTCTTCGCCGCCGACGGGCATTGGCACAAAGCCGCCGCGCATGACCCCCGCCATGATGGGGTCAAGTTGGCGGTGGGTCACTTCTACAGCCTGAACCTGCGCACGCACACCCTGCGCCATCTGGCGGTGGGCCAAGGCTTGCATGAACATGATATGTCCGCGCTCAAACGGGTCAAACCCAAGGGCCTGCGCCAGCAGGTGCCGCAAGGTCGTCGGGTGCTGATCGTGTATGACAAGGCGGCCATCGACTTTGCCTATTGGAGGCGCTGCCGCCACGAGTGCGCGGTCTATTTCCTGAGTCGGGCCAAGGAGAACCAAGTCTTGGAGTGGCTGGCGAGCACGGCCTGGGAGCGAACCGATCCGCGCAACCAAGGGGTGATGGAGGACTGGCGGGTGCGCAGTCGGGAGGGTGAGGCGTTGCGGCTGATCTGCTATGTGGATCCCCTCACCGGCACGGCGTATGAGTTTCTGACCAACGAAATGGAACTGCCCCCGGGCGTGCTGGCGGAACTCTATCGTCGGCGCTGGGACGTGGAAAAGGTGTTTGACGAGCTGAAGAACAAGCTGGGCCAAAAGAAGGCTTGGGGCACGAGCCTGGTGTCCAAGGAAGCGCAGGCACTGTTCCTGGTGCTGACGCACAATCTGCTGCAGCTTTACGAGCAGGCGCTGGCACAGCGGCACGGGGTGGAGAACCGCGCCGAAGACCAGCGCCGCAGCGAACGAACGGCCCAGGCTCGCGCCGTTGCCGCCCGGCAGGGAACGCCCCTCTCCAGCCTCGTTGCGCAAGCGCGGCGGGCCACCCAGCACAGTGTAAAGTTCGTCCGCTGGCTGCGCCAGTCACTGCGCGATCAACTCACGGAAACCACCGCGGTGCTCCAACTAACCCTGCTGTATGCGAAATTATAGCACCTCAAATCTAACACCGTTCGTTCACCCGGTTGAACCGGGGCCGGAGCGTGCGCAACAACTCGTTCTACCGCAGCACCGCGCCCACGGCGGAGTCGGACACTTCCTACTCGATGCGCCGCACCAGATGCACCAAGCGGATCGTCTTTATCGAGTCCCGGTCGGGATGGACGTGCCGGTAGCTGGTGAGCCGGTCGTGCAGGTCTGCCGACTGGCCGACGTAGAGCAGCAGGTCGGACGTGACCGCGTGATGGACGGGCAGGTGCGGCACGCAGGGAAACGCGGAGCGCACCGGCTGCGTCGGGTCCGTGATGGCGCGGTAGAACCGGTCAGGAAAGTGCGCGGCCCAGCAGTCGTCGGTGCCGACAGCAAGCAGACCGTCAGTCAAACCCTCCAGCCGCTTCACGGGATCCGAGAGCAACCGGCAGAGATTCGCGTAGCCCGTGTGGTTCTGCACGTAGCGCCACAACGCCTGGCCGTCCACCGTCAGCTCCGCGCCGACAACGGGCTGGATGCCCGCCAGTTTTGCCAATGCGCAGAATTCCACCGCTCCGTGCAGGTTTGGGTCGGTCACCGCAACCGCCGGGAGACCACGTTCCTTCGCCAACGCCACCACGGCTTCCGGCGACAACGTCGAGTCGAGGAACGAGTAGTGGCTGTGGACGTGCAGAGGCACACACGTCGCCGGCTTGCGGATGACGAAGCGGTCCATGTCTGGCGTGGGATAATGCTTCGAGCCGCAAGCGCCGGAGTCCAGCCATCCCATGTTAGTCCACGAGGAAGAGGATGACGTTGGGCCGGGGTGCCGATGGGGCGGCGGCGAATGAGCCTTGAACCAGGCAAAGCAATGTCCAGAGGAAGAGCAGGTGTTTCACGGCGTGGTCAGGTGCCTGAGGAAGAAGGCCACGGTGCGGCGGTTGATTTCAGCCACGGACGGATCAATCGGATCGCCGGAAAAGCCATGGCCGGCACCTTTCGAAATGACGCACTCGACGGGCACCCCCTTCGCCTGCGCGGCGTCACGCAGGAAGGTCGAGTTGAGGGACGGGAGCACCTGGTCGGCGTCGCCGTGCGCGAGGAAGATGGCCGGGCTGTCCGCACGGAGCAGTTCGACGGGGCTGAGTTTCTTCGCCAGTTCGCGCTTCTCCTCCAGCGGGCCGCCGAGGATCGGCAGAAAGCGGCGCGGGTTCTCGAAGTTGCTGCCCTTGGCCAGTTCCGGATGCACGAAGGAAGTCCCCGGATAATATGCCGCCACGCAGCGAATCCGGCCGGGCGGGCCGTCGAGCGACGGGTCGCACGGATAATCCCGGTCGTTGCCGAGGGCGGTGACCAGCGTCAGCAGGCCGCCGGCGGAGGAGCCGAAGGTGCCGATGCGCTCCGGGTCGAGGCCGTGTTTCGCGGCGTGTTTCACGAGGAAGCGCACGGCGTCTTTGCAATCGGCGGCGCTCTCATTCACCGTCGCCGCGCCACCGTTGGCGAGGCGATACTCGATGCTCGCACAGGTGAGGCCGCGCCGGTTCAGCTCCCGGATGACGCCGATGACGTCGGGCCGCAGCACCTTGAATTTGTCGCCGCCGCCAAAGCCGCCACCATGGATGTAAACGACCAACGGCGACTGCTCGAACTTCTTCTCCAGCGGCAGGAACAGCAGCAGGTCGAGCTTCGTCCCGCCAGCCTCTTTGAACACGATGTCCTGCACGATCTTCAAGTCGGCCGGCAAGCGCTGGGCACCGTCTCCGGCCTTTTTTGCCGCACGCTTCGTGGCGCGTTCCGCAGGCTGCGCAGCGGACGGCGGCGTTTCACTCTGCGTGGCTTGAGCGGCAAAGGCGGGGCTGCCAGGCAACGCGAGCAGCAGGAAGATGTGGATGGAATTGCTGGCGGAACTCATATTTTACGCAGTTTGAAATCCCGGCAGCGTCGTCGCTTTGCTGGAGGCGAACTTGCCCGCGTCAATGCCGTGCTGGCGGAGCATGGCGACGTAGAGATTGCAGAGCGGCTCATTGTCCTTCGGGTCGTAGGCGAGGTATTGGCCGTGCTGGAAGCCGCCGCCCGCGAGCATCACCGGGAGGTTCATGGTGTCGTGACTGGAGGCGTTGCCGAGATTCGAGCCGTAGAGCACGGAGGTGCGGTCGAGCAGCGAAGCGCCGCTTTCCTGCGTGGCCTTGAGCTTGGCGAGAAAGCCGGCGAGCAGTTTCATCTGTTCGAGTTCGATGACATGAAGTTGTTCCAGCTTCTCGGGGTCTTTGCCATGATGCGAAAGGTTGTGCCAGCCCTCCTTCACGCCGGGCAGCGGCGGCACGGCTTGCTGGCCCTGGATGCGGAAGGTGATGACGCGCGTCGAGTCATTCTCCAGCGCAAGTTGCATGAGGTCGAACATCAGCCGGGTCTGCCCGGCGAAGTCGGCCGTGCCGGGAATGTCCACGGGCGGCGTGGCGGCGACCTTCGGCTTGGGTTGCGCGGCCCATTGCTGCGACTTGTGGAGGCGCTGCTCGACCTCGCGCACGCTCGTGAAATATTCCTCCAGCCGTTCGCCGTCGTGCGCGCTCACGCGGCGCTGGAGGCGGCGCGCCTCCTCGCCCATGAGGTCCATGATGCTGCGGCCCTCGGCGAGACGGTGCGTCTGCTCGGCGACTTCGGCGGGCGTGCCGTTGATGAAAAGCCGCCGGAAGACCACCGACGGCTTGTCGTCGGCGGGCAGCATCACGCCGGTGCGCGAGACGGACAGGCTCTCCTGGAGGTTGGAGGTCGTGAGGTTGAGGTTCGGGTAGCGCGTCGTGGCGGGCTGTTTTTCGAGCAGGAATTGATCGAGCGAAATGCTGTTTTTGAACCCCGGCGACTTGGGATGCGGCGCGGCGCTGAGAAAAGTCACCTCGCTCGAATGGCCGCCATCCACCTCGGGATGCGCGACGCCGGAAAAGAGGGTGAAGCTTTCTCGCAACTCACGCAGCGGTTCAAGATACGGCGTCAGCGCGTAGCCGCGCCCGGTTTTTTTCGGGAAGATGTTTTCGGCGTTGATGCCGAGCGTGGTGCAGATGCAGACCATGCGCCGTGGCCCGCTGGCGGCGGCGGCGAAGGCGCCGCGCGGGAGAAGCGATTCGAGCAGCGGCAGGGCGAGCGTGGCACTGGTGGTGCGGAGGAATGTGCGGCGGGTGAGTGAAGTGTTCATGGGGTCATTTGTTGAGAAATGTCTCGCTCCGCACCACGGCATGAATGAGCGAGCGGAAGCCATAGTTGTTTTGCTTCGCATCGGCGACGATGGCGGCGACCGTGGCACGGTCGGCGAACTCGATGCCGTGGCCGGTGGAGTAGATGAGCCGCCGCTCCGTCAGGCCGCGCACGATCGGCTCGGGACGCGCGAGCATGAGCCGCTTGAAGTCCTCCAGGCTGTGAAACGCCTCGCCGGTCGGCAGCTTGTCGCTGGGATCAACAGCCGGGCCGGGCTTGAAACGGGGCTGCGGTTTCTTGGCTTTCCCCTGCGCGGTCTTCGCGGGCTCCTCCTCGGCCGCGATTATGCGGTAGCGTTCGCGGAAGCCGCCGATAACGTCGTAATTCTCCAGCGCATAACCGGGAGGATCGATTTTATTGTGGCAAGTGGCGCATTGTTCGGCGGCGCGATGTTTGTCGAGCATCTCGCGGATCGTCGTGGCGCCGCGAATGTCCGGCTCGATGGCGGCAACATTCATTGGCGGTGGCGGCACGGGCGCGCCGAGCAGCCGCTCGAGCAGCCAGACGCCGCGCACGACGGGCGAGGTGGTGGTGCCATTGGCGCTCACCTTGAGCACTGCGCCCTGCGTCAGCAAACCGCCACGATGGCTGCCCGGGGGGAGTGCGACCCGCTGCACGTCGAGGCCGCCGACCAACGGGCTGGCCGCCACGGTTGAGGAATACTCAGCGGCCACGGGCTGCGTGCCGTCTTTCGCGAAGAGCTGGTAATGCTCCGCCAGCCGCTGGTTGAGCATCGCCCAGTCCGAATCAATGAACGAAAGGACGCTGAGATTTTTCCGCAGCACCTCGTCGAAGAAGCCGCGCGTCTCGCGGAGCATGGAGAATTGCAGCAGCGCGTCGAACTCCGGGTAGAGCTGCTGGTCCGGCGTCGTGGCATCAATCTGGTTCAGCGCGAGCCACTGCGCGGTGAAGTTTTCCGTGAAGGCGCGCGCCTTCGGATGCGCGAGCATCCGCTCGACCTGGGCGTGCAGCTTCTTAGGGTCCGCCAACTCGCCAGAGGACGCGGCGGCGAGGAGCGTCGCGTCGGGCATGGTGCTCCAAAGAAAATAAGAGAGGCGCGAGGCGAGCGCGTAGCCGTCCAGCCGGCCCGGCGCGCTGTCGAGCATGAGGCAATGCGGCGAGACGAGGATGGCCTTGAACCCGGTGCGCAGCGCCTGCTCGAAGGACGCGCCCTGCTTCAACTGCGCCGAGGCGATTTTCAGATACGGCGCGAGGTCGGCCTCGGCAACCGGACGACGGAAGGCGCGCGGCGCAAAGTCCCGCAGGAGGCGATGGAGGTCCGCTTCGGTGGCCGTGGCGGGATCGAGATTTCCGAGCAGTGCGGCGCGGCTGGCGGGGGGCCACTGCTGCCCGTCGAGTGGACCTTCGATCTCGATCCAATGCACCTCGAGACCGGGGCCGGCGTATTCCTTCACCCCGCCCTGCACCTTCATCTTCGGCAGGCCGAACGGGAGGAGCTGGAAGCTGTCCCGCGCCGCCTGGACGTATGCCTCCGCCTCAATGACGGTCGGGGTTCCGGCGGGCACGCTGTAGTAGCCGACGAGTTGCGTCGGGGCGCCCTTGAGCAAAAAGAAAAAGCCGCTCGTGATCTGGAAGGCGACCGGCTGGCCGCGACTTAGATAGGCATTGGCTTTCACGCGAATCCGGTAACGGCCGGGCACGGGCGCGCTGAACTCGCGGATGCCCCACGGTGGCTTCACGTCATTGGAAGAGAAGATCGCCACCGAATTTCCGAGACGCTTGCCAATCTCAAAACGTTCACGCTCGAACTGGTTCGATTTGTCCAACGTCATGTAGGTGAACCGCCGCATCGTGCTGGGCGGCGGCCTCGTGCCGCCAAGCGCGGTGTCGAGTGCGGCGTCCACCGCTTCGAGGTATTTTTCCATCTGCACGCCCGAAAGCGTGAGCGCCTCGTCCACCGTGCTGAAGCCATGCGAGGTGCCGTCCTCGGGAAGCTGCCCGGCGACGCGGATGTCCGCGCCGAGGAGATCGCGCAAGGTGTTCTCGAACTCGATGCGATTGAGCCGGCGGCGTTGCGCGCGTCCTTCGGTGGCCTGGCGGCGGGCGCCTTCCGTCTTGAGTCCCGTCTCAATCCACGTGAGCAAAGCCGTCGTCTCACTTTGCGGCGGGCGCGTCCTTTTCTTCGGCGGCATCTCGCCACTCGCCACCTTGTCGAAAAGTTTCTCCCACTGTTTCACCGAGTCCGCTTTCGCCATGTCCGGCGCGAGCGTGTCCACGCGAAAGTTGCCCTTCTGCTCGTCAGCGTCGTGGCAATCCGCGCAGTGCCCTTTCAGAAACGGTGCGATGTGGCGCTGGAAAAACGGCGCGACCGCAGGTTCCGCCGCGCGGGCGGTCAAACCGGCGGTCGCGATGAGGCAGGGGACGATGAAACGATGCAGGAGCATGGGAAGTTTCCGTGGCGTCACTGCATCAGCGTGCCGGAGCTTGCTTTGCGCCCGCCTCGGCGGCTTTTTTGGCGCGCTGGGCTTGCGCGTTCTTGTAGTGATCGGGGCCGGCGATGGGCGGCTTCGGCGCGGGCGCGTGTTGGCTGAGCAGCTTCGCTTTGCGCGCGGCCCAGTCCGGGCGGGGTGCGGCTTCCCACACTTTCACGTCATCGAAAAACGTCGCCTCGTCCTTCGCCTCCACGCCCCGGCAGGCCAGCGCGAAGGAAGTCTTCTCCTGATCGAGCTTGGGATCGGAGCCGAGGACGTAATTCTTCTCGTCAATCCACGCCAGCACGGTGTCGCGGTTGAACTCCACAGTGAGCGCATACCATTCGTTCGGCTGGAACTGGAATGCAGCGGCGTCCAGCAGCCGCGCCGGATCGGAGGGATCGGTGGACGAACCATTCTTCTGCAGGATGAACCCGTGCGGCTCGATGATCACCCGGCAGATGTGCCCCTTGGCACCGTCAATGTTGATCCCCGTCTTCTTCGTCCCGTCCATTTTGAAGCGATAGCGGATCACCGAGGTTCGACCGAAGCCGAGCTGGCGCTTTGTGCTCGCGCCGTATTTTTGCGCTTCGATTTCCAGGCCCTTGAGCGCGCCATCCACCACGCGCCACTGGCCTTTCGGCTGCGTCCATCTGGCATCGAGTGTTGGCGAGGTGAAATCATCGGAGAGCAGCGGTTTGCCCGGCTCGTTCATGAGCGTGGCCGGCAATTGTGGATCAGCGGCATGCGGGTTGTGAACGGAAACTGCAAACCAGAACACGACTAGAAGGCGAGTCATGAGTTCAACCATAGACCTGATCAGCAATGATGTCCCGGCTTAATCCGTGCTGCTGACGGCGCAAACCGGCAGAAGCAGCGCGGCGCAGTCCTCGCCGACATTGGCGAGGATCACGATGACATTGGGTGGCACCGCGAAGTGAGCGGAGGGTTTGCGCGTCGGCGCAGGCGCACGCGGCAAGGAAAACGAACCAGCAGGAAAAACGACTCAGGATGATGGCCTCCAGGGTGGGGGTTGAACGGCGGGAAATTCATGGCGATGCACTCCCTCCTTGCACTGCCAGCGAATCTGCGGTGTCCACACCTCGCTGGCCCAAGCTCTGATTGTCACCTGCCCGATTCTCGCCTAGCGTGGCTTCCATGAGCGAAACCGCCATTCCAGTCGCCGAAGCCGCGAAGGACTTTCTCAAGCTGCTTGACTTGGTGGAGCGTCGCCGTGAGCCGGCGGTGCTCATGCGCGATGGCCGGGCGGTGGCGACGCTCAATCCGGTGCCCGGTCCGGCGCTGACTTGCGCGGAGTTGGCGGCCCGTTGGGTTGAGCGGGATCGGCTTCCGCCCGAAGAGGCCGCTGCCTTCGCGGACGACATTGAAGCAGGCCGCCGCAAACTGGTGCCGCTCAAGTCAGCATGGGACTGATCTTCGACACCTCGGTATTGATCGCCGATGAGCGCGGCAAGTTCGACATGGCGGGCTTTCTGCGGCAGTTTCCGGCCAGCCAGCCCCTCATCACGGCCATCACGGCCTCCGAACTCCTCCACGGGATCGAACGCGCGCGGGACTCCGGGCGCAAGGCCGGCGGCAGCAGCAGGTCGAACAAATCCTCGTCCGCTTGACCATCTTGCCCTTCGACCTGTGGCATGCATCGAGTCGGTCCATGTGTTCGATTTCGTATCATGAGCGCGATGGCGAACGGGGAACAGAAACACCTCGCCCGTGCGTGTGACTGCCGTGTAAACATCGTAGGGCGTGCCGAATGCTCGCAGCCCGTAATCGATCTTGGGGTCGAGCAGATAGCAGGTCCGGTCCGGTCCTTCGTAGAGCCGGAGTCGCACCGACTTGGCCAGAGGCGGGGTGGACGCGAATGAACCATTCTGGTTTGGGCTTCGTGACTTGAATCGCCGCCTGCCGTTTTTCAACCAAGTGCGCTTCGTCGAACTCCGAACCCACGCGTAGCTCCTCCAAATTCGGTATTTTGGGCCCGAGGCCGGATGCGACCGAAGAAACGCCACCGACGACCACCTCCGCGATCCCGCGAGGGACCTCATTTACACCTGCCCCAACACTGGCATTCTTTCCGTTTTGCTCGATCATGTTCATTTAGTCGCTGCATTTTCGACACGGCCGCGGTTGGCGCGTTGACCCAAGCGCTCGCACGTCTGCGCAAGCGAGGCCAACTTAGTCGGAAGCTCATCTCCCACGGTATGCGCGCGTTCTATGCCCTCGTTCGCTGCTCCAACGGCGCAAGCGACAGCCAGATCGCGTGGGAGATCAACCACGTCGGCTGCGTGCACACGTTGGAATCGGTTTACGGCGGCGTGCCACCGCATTGGATCCAAGGCAAGGGCCCGAAGCTTTCCTGGCTGCCCAGCGGCGCGGCGGCGTGGTCCTGTTCCCCTTGGGAATCTGCCAGCCTTCGCACTCGAAGCCCTCGGGCAAAGGTCCGTCGCCGCTCGGCATAAATATCCGTTCCGAATCTTGTGGCTTTACAGCCTTGGCTTTCCGCTGTCAGCCGGTGCAACTGATTGGACTCAACGACACTTTCAAAACGAATTGCGAACGGTCCCGCAGCAGACGCCAAACACAAAACAGATTCGCGAGTTGCCGGTCGTTCATTCCTCCATCTCATTGCAGCGATCCTTTGCCTGGCGAGTGACGGCGGTGGAGGCACTGAAGACGGCGCAGCACACTTCGCCGGCCGAGTTGGACGCGCTTCATCACCACCCTCCAGCGCAGCACCTTCCGCAGGGAGCTCTGAGCGATGGTGTGGGCGTTCAGCAAACGACCCCGTTTTTAACACGTCAGTGCCCTCCGCACGGCGCACGGCACGGCAGCCAAGAAAAGAGCTTTACTGTCAGAAAACATATGCCATTTATCTGACAACATGAATCAGCCTAAAAGGCCTCAAAGCCTTGAAAAAAAGCTACTGAGACGGATGCGAGCCAGCAAGAGTGCTCCCGTGTTTACGCCGGTGCAGTTTCTCGACCTCGGCACCCGCGCCGGGGTGGATCAGGTGCTGTCACGGCTGGTGAGGGCAGGGACAATCGAGCGGGCCGGGCGCGGGCTTTACTTCCTGCCGCGCAGCCATCCGTGGATGGGCAAGCTGGGCGCGGCCTCGGAGGACGTGGCACGGGCGATCGCGCGCCGTGACGGTCTGCGCATCCAAGAAGGCGGGGCGTCGGCCGCCAACGAGCTGCGGCTGACCGAACAGGTGCCGGCGCGTATCATCTACGACACCGACGGCCCGACGCGACGGGTGAAACTAGCCGACGGCAAGCGGGTGATCCACTTCAAGCACCGCTCCACGCGCCGCATGGCCCGGGCCGGCCGGGTGACGGGGACGTTGATCTCGGCCTTGGCGACCATCGGCAAGACCCACATCACGGAAGCACGGCTACGCCATCTACGCGAAGAACTGAAGCCCGAGCACAAAGCAGAGCTGCGGCGCGATCTGCCGCTGGCACCGGTCTGGATGCACCGCCACCTGCGCTACATCACCGGGCAGGAGACGCTGCCATGAGTGCATTCGCCCAGCTCGCTCCAGTGGAAAAGCTGGCCGCCTATCGGGAGGCGTCCCTGCGTAAAAATGTGCTCCCCGTCATCGTGGAAAAGGACTTCTGGGTCTGCTGGTTGCTCGGCCAGATCTTCGCGACGCCGGAGCTCGGCGCGCAGTGCGTGTTCAAGGGCGGCACTTCGCTCTCGAAGGTGTTCCGCGCCATCGACCGCTTCTCCGAGGACGTCGATCTCGGGTTGACGCCGGCCTCGCTGGGCTGGAGCGAGGCCGACTTGGACGAAGCACCAAGTCCGACCCAGCGGAGGAAACGCGCGGAGCAAATGATGGCGGACTGCGCAGTCGCGGTGCGGACACTTTTCCAGCCGGAGCTGGAAGCGGCGGTGCATGGCGTGCTGGGCCCGCGCGCGAAAGCCGACTGGCTGGACTACACCGACGATCCGACGGCGCACTCGCCGGTGTTGCGCTTTTACTACCCGAGCATCGTGCCAACGGGGACGGCCTATATCGAGCGCGCGGTGAGAATTGAGTTTGGCTCGCTCACCGACCAGCGGCCCACCGGCTCGCACCCCATCGAGCCACTGATTGCGGAACTGGCACCCGGGGCGTTTGCGGATTTTCGCGCTGATGTAGTGGCACTGGAGATCGAGCGCACATTTTGGGAGAAGGCGACGATTCTGCACGCGGAATACCACCGGCCGGCCGCGCAGGCCTTGCGCGACCGCTACGCCCGGCACTACGCGGATTTTGCGGCGCTGTGGCGGCATCCTGGCGGGCAACGGGCGGCCACGCAGCTCGACCTGCTGGCACGGGTGCGCCTCCACAAAAGCCGCTACTTCTCCTCGTCGTGGGCCCACTACGCGACGGCTGTGCCGGGCACCCTGCATCTGCTCCCGCCAGCAGATCGGCTAGCCGAACTACGGCGCGACTACGCGGCAATGGAGCCGATGTTTCTGAGTCCGCCACTCAAGTTTGAAGAAATGCTCACCGTCCTCCACGCGGCTGAACACACCCTGAATCAGTCGTGAGCATTTTCGCGTTCCTCCCCTGCGAATGACCCGACGTGCATGATGCTCCGGCCTGTGCGGAGGCGCTGGCCGCCGTTGAATCTCATCCAATATCACCAGCCCGCGCTGCGCTTCCAACACCAGTTGTGGATTGGCCAGCCGCGCCTGATCATTCGGGTCCTCCAAGTCGAAATACACCGCGTTTTCCCGTCGCCCGACTTCTCTCGCCAACGTCGTCTTGCCACACTGACGCGGACCGAGTATTGCCATCACCGGATTCCGCTGTAAGCCGTATTCCACCTGTCCGAGCAATTCAGCCCGCTCAATCATTCACGTAATTTGGAACGCACCGCTCCAAAAAGCAATAACATCGCCCGCAGCCCTGTATCCGTTAGAGATTCCACAGAGTCAGAAGGTTGGTTGCGGTGGTCGGCGTGGTGCACTGGAGCGCGGCAAGAAGTAGGCAGCGGTCGCCGCCCGCATCGTTTCACCGGGATCACGGGTTTCAGCCGCTGCTGAAAGCAAGGCGTCGGCTGAAATCAGGCTTGCTGGGATTTCAGTGGAACAGTAGTTTTCAGCTCTTGTTGAAAACGGCCACGACAATGAAACAGACCGAGTTGCTTGACCGGGCGAAGGAGGCATTGCTGAAGTGTCTCCAGGAGGTGCCTTTCGTGAAGGTGGAGGTGATGCAGGGGGCGAAGCGCCTTCAGACGGGGCCAGATTTCCAACTCCAAGTGAAGACCCGCGCCAGCAAGAGCACGCTGATGGTGGATGTGAAATCGGTTGGCCAGCCCCGCGTCGTGCGCGAGGCAGCGAACCAGTTGGCACGTTTCAGGGAACAACGGCCTGATGCCTACGGCGTGGTCATGGCTCCCTATATTTCACCGGCTGCTGCTGCAATCTGCCGCAAGGATGGTTTGGGCTTCGCCGACCTCGCAGGTAATTGCATCCTCGCCTTCGACCAGGTGTTCATCTCGAAGGAGGGCAAGGAGAACCCATTCGCCCGCAGGCGGGATCTGCGCTCGCTCTTTTCGCCCAAGGCCGAGCGCGTGCTGCGCGTGCTGCTGACCACACCGGGACGCTGGTGGAAGGCGCAGTCGCTGGCCCAGGAGGCAGATGTGAGCCTCGGTCAAGGTTTCAACGTGAAGAAGCTGCTGGCGGACCGTGAATGGGTGCAGGCGGGCGACGAGGGTTTCCGGCTCACCGCGCCCGCCGAGTTGCTGACGGAGTGGGAAGGGAACTACGATTTCCGCCGCAGCACCGTCCGGGAGTTCTACACGCTCCGGCCCATCGCGGATGTGGAGCGGTTGCTGGCGGAAGCCTGCGAGAAGGAAAAGTCGCCCTACGCGCTGGCGGGATTCTCCAGCGCCGCCCGGTATGCGCCAATGGTGCGTTACCAGCGGGCGATGGCTTACGTGTCGGGCAATCTCGACCGCGTGGCCGACCGGCTGGAGCTGAAGCCGGTCACCAGCGGAGCCAACGTCAATTTGATCATCCCTTACGACGAGGGCGTGCTTTATGGCGCGGAGAAGAAGGGCGGAGCCAAGATCACCTCGCCAGTGCAGACCTACCTCGACCTCCGGCAGATCAAGGGGCGCGGTGAAGAGGCAGCGGACTTCCTGAAACAACAAGTCATCCAAACCACATGGCCGGGGAACGAATAGACTACACCGCCGCCGCCGTGGACGCGGCCAAGTCGGTGCTCATCGAGCTGATGCACATTCTCGGCGAGTAACAACGAAGCAAGCGGCGGGGCCAGTGCTGACAGGCGTGCCAATCAGAAGCTCACAAGCAGAACCAGGGCAGCGCCGTCACCTTCTCATGCAGCTGCATCGGACGCGGGCAGCGGCACACGATGAAGGCGTGCTTGGCCTGCTTCGGGTGTTCCGCCATGAAGGTCAGCAGATGCCGCGCATCCTGCACACTGGGGTGCTCGCTCCACTTCACCTCGATAGGCGTTAGTGCGCCGCCCCGCTCGACGATGAAGTCCACTTCGGAGCCATCCTTGGTGCGGAAATGAGACAGCTTGCCCTCGCCGAGGTATTGCAGCCGCTTCCACAACTCGATGCCCACCCACTGCTCGAAGAACGGCCCCGGATTGGCCTTCACGACATCCGGTGTCGCCGTCAGCCCGGCAGCGGCGTGCCGGACACCCAGGTCGAAGAACAGGAACTTCGGCGTCGAGAGCAGGGCCTTGCGCGGACTCCGGGAGAAGGCTTCCACGCGAAAACCCACGAACATGTCCTCCAGCAACTGGTAGTGGCTCTTCACCGTGGGCTGTGACACGCCGCTCTCCTGCGAGATGGCGGCGAAGTTCACCACCTGCCCTGATTCCGCCGCCGCCAGGTGCATGAACCGCACGAACGCACCCCAGTCCTTCACCAGCGCCTCACGCCGCACCTCTTCCTCCAGATGGACGAACGCGAATGACCGCAGCAGTTCCGCCCGGTCGGCCTTTGGTGCGGCCACCACGCCCGGCAATTCTCCGAAGGTCAGCCGCGTCACCAGGTCCGTGGCCGGGAAGGGGTGCTCGTGCTGCTCGCCCTTGTTCCACGCAAACGGCAGCGGTGACACCGCATGGTGAACTGGTGGCTCATCCGGCGGATGCTCCGCCAGCGTCAATGGCAGCATCCGGTGGTAAAAGCTGCGGCCCGGCAGCAGATTCGCTCCCATGCGCCGGAGCTTGCGGGCCGAGCTGCCGCAGAGCACGAAACGCCAGCGGTTCTTGTCCCCGTCATACAAATGCTGCACCGCGTCGAAGATCGACGGCACGGACTGAGCCTCGTCCACAAAGACAAACTGGCCCTTCTTGGTTGCGGGCAGAGCCCGGCATTCCTTGGCAAAGGCCCCGGCGTCCGCCAGATGCCGCGTCCGCTCCTGGGGGTCGGCCAGATCCATGACCAGCGTGTCCGGCGGCAGCAAGGCCCGCAGCAACGTGGACTTGCCCGTCTGCCGCGCCCCGAAGATCAGGTGGACATACGGTCGGGCCAGCTTCGACTCCAGCGTCCCGGCATACCAGCGGTCATACATACAGCACTTTATATTCAGGCGAGGAATCTAAAGTCAAGTGCAGCAGCGGATTTTTGCAGTGAGACCCTCGCCTGATGGCCACGCACCCGTGGACTGAGGTTCAGCAGGCCGTCTCCGCCGAGACCGCAAGTGCTCAAAGTGTGCCGGGAGCTTCGTTGCGCAGCGGGTGCCGTCCGAGAGCGCGGGCGTCGCCATGAGCGGCTCGCCCACCGGGTTGGTGGCGAGCAGTTTCAACTGCGTGCCGGCCGCCACGACGAACACCAAACCATCTTCTCCCGCGAGCTAGACCTTCCCGTCGGCGGCCAGGCCTGGCAAGGTCACGAACTTCCACTCTTCCCGGCCCCCCTCTTCCAGGGCTTCATTGAACGAATGATTTGACTCAGTCTTTGAATTGCGTAATTTAACTCATCCTGTTGAGTAATCCGTATGACACGTCAAACGATCCACGACGAACTCCTGAAACGGCTCAAGGAGCAGCGCCGCTTCCTGCAGGTGCTGGCCGGGCCGCGCCAGGTCGGCAAGACCACCTTGGTCCGGCAGGTCATCACGGCGACGAAGCTGCCCGCGCATTACGCCTCGGCCGATGAACCGTCTTTGCGTGATCGCACCTGGGTCGAACAGCAATGGGACGCCGCCCGCTTGAAGGCGCGGGAAGGCAAAGCCGGCGCATTGCTGGTGTTGGACGAGGTGCAGAAGGTCTCCGACTGGTCAACCGTGGTGAAGTTGTTGTGGGACGCCGATACGCAGGCCGGCGTGCCGCTTAAAGTCGTGCTGCTTGGCTCCGCGCCCCTGCTCATCCAGCGTGGCTTGACCGAGAGCCTGGCCGGTCGGTTCGAGGTGATTGCGGTGCCGCACTGGTCGTTCGCCGAGATGCGGGAGGCGTTCGGTTGGAACGTGGAGCAATACATCTTCTACGGCGCGTATCCCGGCGCTGCCGAGCTGATTGAGGAGCCGGAACGCTGGCGGCGTTACATTGTGGATTCGCTCATCGAGACCACGATCTCACGCGACATTCTCCTGCTCAATCGCGTGGACAAGCCTGCGTTGTTGCGACAGGTGTTCCACCTTGGCTGCGCGTATTCCGGCCAGATTCTTTCCTACCAGAAAATGCTCGGCCAGCTCACGGACGCGGGCAACACCGTCACCCTGGCGCACTATCTGAAATTGCTGCAAGGCGCGGGCATGGTCGGGGGACTTTCCAAGTATGCCCATGGCCTTGTGCGCCAACGCGGATCGAGTCCGAAATTGCAGGTGCTCAACACCGCCTTGATGACCGCGCAGGACAGCCGGACCGCGAAGGAAGCCCGGCAGGACGGCAATCATTGGGGACGCCTGGTCGAGTCCTGCGTCGGCGCACATCTGCTCAACACCAGCTTCGGCACCAACATCGAGCTGACGTATTGGCGGGAGCGGAATCACGAAGTTGATTTCATCCTGCGGCAAGGCAGGACCACCGTGGCGATTGAAGTGAAGAGCGGCCGCCGTGCTGAAGCGCTGCCGGGGATGGAGGCGTTTGTCACCCGGTTCAAACCGAAGCGCAAGCTGCTCGTGGGCGGACAGGGAATTGAGCTGGCTGAGTTCCTTACGAAGCCGGCCTCTTACTGGCTCCAGTAGTCCGGCCGTCAATTTCTCTTGTCCGAGCCAACGCGACGGGACAGCTTGAATTGCTTTCCAGCACTTTGGCGTAAAACGACAATTACCCTTCCCCTCGGACAGGAATCTCCCGGCACTCGGCTCACAACCGCAAGCGCAGCACAACTTGCTTCGGCATGGGAGAACGAACCCGGCGCTGTGTGATTGCCGCCCCATGCCGGACCCTTCAGAGTTTCAGTGCCTTCTACGTTCCGCATCATAATACGCTTGTGATCGCACTGTGAACACCATCTAAAACAAGACATTTGATGAATCGTTGCAAAAAAAGCCTTTTCAGGCTGCTTTTTCCGTGCGAAAGACACGTTTGCAATGCTCATCCAATTCACCGTTGGAAACTTCCGGTCGTTTAAGGACAAGGCCAGCCTCTCCTTGGAAGCGACCCATGACGATTGGCGAGAGGACGACAATTTGGCGCAACTGCCCAGCCAGCGCCTCGTGAAGGCCGCTTCCATCTACGGGCCGAACGCCGGCGGAAAGTCCAACTTTCTCAAGGCGATGATTTTCTTCCGGGAGTTCATCAAGGAATCTTCCAAGGACACCCAGAAGGGCGAACCCATTCCCGTGGTGCCGTTCCGGCTGCATGCCACAACGGAGTCCGCGCCCAGTTTCTTCGAGGCCATCTTCCTGCACAACGGGACGCGCTACCGCTATGGTTTTGAGGCCACCCCGCAGGCCGTTCGCTCGGAATGGCTGTTCAAACAGGCGGACTCGATTCGAGAAACTCGGCTCTTCACCCGTGAGGGGGACCAAATCGAGGCATCCGACTCCTTCAAGGAAGGCAAGGGCTTGGAGAGTCGAACCCGGCCGAACGCCTTGTTTCTGTCCGTGGTCGCGCAGTTCAACGGTCA
Organism: Limisphaerales bacterium; assembly: GCA_040081795.1. GTDB lineage: Bacteria > Verrucomicrobiota > Verrucomicrobiia > Limisphaerales > SXTU01 > SXTU01. Next base: position 18,253 of record JBEBFV010000054.1, read on the forward strand.
GGTCGCCGGTGAGGTTCTCAACTGGATGAACCAATTTCGCAGCATCTCCGGCTTGGAAGACGAAGGCTACCTGGAGTTCACCTCGAAGCGGCTGAGCGACCCCGAGTTTGGCCCGCTCATCCGGGAGCTCGTGAAACAGGCGGACATCGGCATCGAGGATTTGGCGCGTCAGGACATTGCGCGCGACAAGCTCCCGGAAGTGCTGCCGAAGACGTTCCCCAAGGACCTCCGCGAGTTCCTCCTGCGCACCGCGACCGCCGGGGCCTACGCCGTGAAGACCTATCACAAGCGCTTTGATGGCGAGGACAAGCCGACGGGCATGGTGGAGTTCGACCTCAAGACCGACGAGTCCGCTGGGACACAGAAGTTCGTGGCCCTCACCGGTCCCTTCCTGCACACCCTCCGCGAAGGCTCGGTCCTGTTCGTGGATGAGCTTGAGGCCCGGCTCCACCCCTTGCTCACCAAGGCGCTCGTGGCGCTCTTCAACAGCTCCGCGAACCGGAAGCACGCGCAACTGATTTTTGCCACCCACGACGTAGGCCTGCTCGACTCGAAGCGCATCCGGCGCGACCAGGTGTGGTTTGTGGAGAAAAACGCCATGGGCGCATCGCGCCTCTATTGCCTCGACGAGTTCAAGGGCGTCCGGAGGGAGGCCAAGTTCGCCCAAGAATACCTCCTCGGCCAGTTCGGCGGCGTGCCGCGACTGGGCGATTTTCAGGAGGTCCTGCAACTTGGCCGTGAGTAAGCCCTGGGACAAACCCTCCGGCGGACGCCGCGCACCAGGCACGCAAGCGCGGCGGCGCGTGCTGATAATCTGCGAGGACTCCAAAAGCTCCCGCTACTATTTCGAGGCGTTCAAGCCGGACCCGCAGCGTGCGGAAGTTGTCGCCGTGGGCACGGGGACTGGCGTGGAAGCGGCGGAGTTCTTCGCGCTCCGACCGGACGCCGAAGCCATCGCCGCCGGAGTGGCGAAAGAGGAATCCAACCGGCTGGCCGCGCTGGCGGCGCAACGCGCCGCCTTGCGGCGTGGGCGCGCGAAGCGGAAGGTGCAAGCGCCCGTGCCGCTTCCGCCCAATGTCATTCCTCTCTCCCCGGCTGTAGCCAAGGATTGCCAGTCTTTGGCAGATGCGGTAGCTTGCGGGCATGGCAACTAAGACGCGCAATTTTTCCCTCACCACGGAAATGGACACCTTCATCATGCAACGCGTCCGCTCCGGTTTCTACGGCAACGCCAGCGACGTTCTCCGCGCCTGTATGCGCGCCCTCGTGCGCGAGGAACTCGGCTCGACTTGGCGCGAGTGGCAGGACATCGCGGCCAAGCTCCCCCAGGACCCCATCACGCCGGACATCGAAGCGGACATTGAATCCCGCATCCGCGCCCTTCGCCGGACGGACAAGCGAAAGGCCGGGAAGTGATTCCCGCCGTCTTCGATTGCGGCGTTGTGCTGGCGGGCACCGGCTGGACGGGAAATCCCCGCCACTGCCTCGACCTCGTTTTCTCCGGCCAGGTCCGCCTCTGCGTCACCACCGACGTGTGGGCGGAATACGACGCCAGGATTCCCCTCGTGCTGGCGGAACGGAAGCGCGACGCGGACGCCGCCGCCGTGCTGTCGCGGCTCCTGCGCATCGCCCACTTTGTTGACGCCGCCCCACTGGGCAAGCAGCGCAGCCGCGACGTGAAAGACGACCGCTATTTGGCGTGTGCGCTGGGCGCTCTCGCGGTTGCGGTTGTCTCCAATGACCGGGAC
>JBEBFV010000425.1:0-5639 GCA_040081795.1 Limisphaerales bacterium
GCTTGCACAACCTCCGCACGACGGCACGGGCGACCACCTGAAAATAACGCCAATTCATTCATACGCCTTTTCACCTATTACGCATAGAGTCTATTGTTCATGGCCGCGGGTCTCGAACAGGCCCGCAAGCGTTTCGCGGATGCCGAAACGCATCTGCGCCGTGCGCTGGCGGTGCGCGAGGGGAGGCTGGGCACCAATCATCTCAGCGTGGCGGAGTGCGTCTTCCACCTTGGCAACAATCTCAGCGACCAGAAGAAGTTCACGGAGGCCGAGCCGTTCCTGAAGCGCGCCGAGCACATCGCGAAATGGAAGACCGGCGCCTACCACCCGACGGTGGGCACCTGCCAGGCGGCCCTCGCGCGCAACTACTCCATGGCCGGGCGTTACGACGAGGCGGAAAAGCTCTACACGGCGGCGCTCAAGATCCTCGGCACGCAGAACTCGACCACGAAGTTCAAGGGCGGGCCAGATGTGATCGAGGAGCGGCTCTTCGTGCCCGACTACCGGCGCGTGATGCAGATCCGCATGGAGCAGGCGCAGACCCTTCACTCAGCGAAGAAATACAAGGAGGCGGAGGAGTCGTTCAAGAAGCTCGTGAAGCTCATCGAGGGCCGCGAGGGCAAGGACAGCGTGCTGCTCGTGAATCCGCTGCTCTCCTTCGGCCTGCATTACGCCGATGTGAAAAAGTATCCGGCCGCCGAAACCCTGCTGCTTCAGCGTCAGGGCATCATCACGCAGCACGCAGGTCCAAAACATCCCGCGCACCTCGCCACGAAAGCGGCGCTGGAGCGCGTCTATCGCGAGCAGGGAAAGGATGTCGAAGCCGACCTCCTCGCCAGGCAGATCATCGAGGCAGGCGCGAAGCCCGGCACGGCCAAATAGCGCGCACCCAATCTGGCGCATCCCGTCTGGCGCGGCCGCGCTGAAGCTGCGAATCCAAGCCGCCGTCCGACCAGTAACTTTGCATCCATGAACCGCCGCATCCTTCCAGCCTCCCTCGCCAGCCTCCTCCTGGTGGGGATTTTGGCCACAGCCACATTCGCAGCCCCCTCGACGGGCGGCCCCGCAGCAAAGGTGGACTTCGCCCGCGACATTTCGCCCATCCTCTCCGCGAAGTGCTTCGCCTGCCACGGCCCCGATGACGCGCATCGCAAGGCCAAACTCCGCCTCGACGTGCGTGAATCCGCGCTCGCCTCGCGCGATGGCAAGCCCGCCATCGTCCCCGGCAGCCTCGCCAAGTCCGAGCTCTGGCGGCGCATCACCCACAAAAACCCCGACGACGTGATGCCGCCGAGGAAGGAAGGCAAGCCGCTCACGCCGCAGGAAATCGCGCTCATCAAGAAGTGGCTGGAGCAGGGTGCGCCGTATGCCGAGCACTGGGCGTTCGTGCCGCCAGTGCGGCCGGTGGTTCCGAAGATGGGCTTGAAGAAAGTAATTAGTAAGAAAGTGATTAGTGACACTGGCCAAATCGGCATCGCCGCGAAATCCAGCCCCTCACTAATTACTCAATCACTAATTACTTTTTCCCCGAACCCGATTGACTCCTTCATCCTCGCCAAACTCTCCGCCGAAAAGCTCCGCCCCTCCCCTCCCGCCGACAAACCGACGCTCCTCCGCCGCCTCTCGCTCGACCTCGTCGGCCTCCCGCCCACGCCGGAGGAACTCGATGCCTTCCTCGCCGACAAGTCGCCGGACGCGTGGTCCAAGCAGGTCGAGCGCCTGCTCGCCTCACCACACTACGGGGAGCGTTGGGGCCGCCTCTGGCTAGACGCCGCGCGTTACGCGGACTCCGACGGCTATGAGAAGGACAAGCGCCGCCTCGTCCACTTCTACCGCGACTGGGTCATCGCCGCCTTCAACCGCGACCTGCCTTACGACCGCTTCATCATCGAGCAGCTCGCCGGCGACCAACTCCCCGGCGCGACGCAGGACCAGTTCGTCGCCACGGGCTTCCTCCGCAACTCCATGCTCAACGAGGAGGGCGGCATCCACCCCGAGCAGTTCCGCATGGAGGCGATGTTCGACCGCATGGACGCCGTCGGGAAGGGCGTCCTCGGCCTGACCACCGCGTGCGCGCAGTGCCACAACCACAAATACGACCCGCTCACGCAGGAGGAGTATTACCGGATGTTCGCATTCCTGAACAACGACCACGAGGCGATACCGCGCGTCTTCACCGCGCCCGAGCAGGCGAAAATCGCGTCGCTCCGCAGCGAGATGGTTTTGGTCGGAGCCGCGATGAAACAGCAACTGCCCGATTGGCGAGCGCGCATGGCGAAGTGGGAAGCCGAGGCCGCGCGCAACCAGCCCGACTGGACTGTGCTGCGCGACATGGAGCTCATCACCGACAACAACCAACGCTATTACCCGCAGTCAGATGGCTCGCTCCTGGCCTCAGGCTGGGCGCCGACGAAGTTCACCGCCACCTTTCAAGTCACGAACACGCTTGAGAACATCTCTGCCATCCGCCTCGAACTTTTCACCGACCCGAACCTGCCTGCGGGCGGCCCGGGCCGCTCTCACAAGGGCCTCTTCGCGCTGACCGAGTTCAGCGTCGAGGCCGCGCCGTTGAGCGACCTGAAGAAGAAGACCAAGGTGAAGTTTGCGAACGGGACCGCTGACTTCGACCAGCCAGTGCTGCCGCTGGAACTCGGCTTCCACGACGGCTCCACGAACAAGCGCGTGACCGGCCCCATCAGCTTCGCGATGGACGGCAACAAGAACACCGCGTGGGGTGGCGACTCCGGGCCGGGCCGCCGCAACACCGACCGCGTGGCCGTCTTCCAGCTTGCGACAAACATCAGTTTTTCCGGCGGCACGGTGCTGACGCTCAACCTGTCGCAAGAGCACGGCAGCGCGAACGCGAATGACTTTGGCACGCAGAACCTCGGACGGTTCCGCATCTCCGTAGTAGGTCAGGCTTCCAGCCTGACTTCTAACTCTTCCGTCGGCACCAGCACGCCGAAGAACAATCAGATAACAGGCGGGACGCCTATTCTACTTGTAGCCGACCGCGTGCCGAAGAAAGTCCGCGAACTCTTCGCCATTCCCGCCGCGCGCCGCACGCCCGAGCAAGTCGCCGCCGTCTTCGACCATTGGCGCACGACCGTCCCCGAGTTCTCCGCCGCCAACGCGCAACTCGACGCGCTCTGGGCGCAATGGCCCGAGGGCACCACCGCCTACGCGCTCGCCGCCCGCACCGAGGGACGCATGACCTCCGTGCTCAACCGTGGCGACTGGCTCAAGCCCACGGCCAGCGTGAAGCCCGGCGTGCCCGCATTCCTCCACGCGCTGCCCGCCGGCGCGGACACCTCGCGCCTGACTTTCGCCAAGTGGCTCACTGACCGCCGCTCGCCCACGACCGCGCGCGTCTTCGTGAACCGCGTCTGGCAAGCCTACTTCGGCACCGGCCTCGTCGAGACTTCCGAAGACTTCGGTCGCCAAAGCGCGAAACCGTCGCATCCTGAGCTGCTCGACTGGCTCGCGTGCGAGTTCATGCAACCAGAGGCAGGAAATAGGCAATGGGGAATGGGGAATAGGGAAGGCACTGCCGCCTCGGCCCCATCACCCGTTACCCATTCCCCATCCCCTTGGTCGGTTAAGGAATTGCACCGCCTCATCGTCCACTCCGCCGCTTACCAGCAAAGCAGCCGCGTCACACCGGAGTCGCTCGCGCGCGACCCTTACAACCGCCTGCTCGCCCGCGGACCGCGCTTCCGCGTGGATGCCGAGCTCGTCCGCGACATCGCGCTCGCGTCGAGCGGCCTGCTGAACCCGAAGCTCGGCGGGCGCGCCGTGATGCCGCCCGCGCCGGAGTTCCTCTTCAAGCCGCCCGCCAGCTACGGCGATTTCCCGTGGACGAGCGAGACCGGCGACGAACGCTACCGCCGCGCCGTTTACACCTTCCGCCGTCGCTCGACGCCCTTCCCGTCGCTGCTGGTTTTCGACGCGCCCGTCGGCGACTTCTCCTGCGTCCGCCGCCAGCGCTCGAACACGCCGCTCCAGGCGCTCACCACGCTCAACGAGCCGATGTTCATGGAAGCCGCGCAAGCCCTCGCCCTCCGCACCCTCCGCGACGGCGGCACGTCGGACACGGACAAGCTCGCCTTTGCCTTCCGCCGCTGCACCGCCCGAGTGCCAACACGGGACGAACACGTAGAACTCCTCGCGCTGCTGACGAAGCAAGAGCAGCGCTTCACCGGCAAGGATGCCGAGGCGTGGCTGCTCGCCGCCGCCGACCCGAAGAATCCTCCCGCGCTTCCGACAACAGCAACGCCCGCGAAGCTCGCCGCGTGGACCGCCGTCGCCCGCGTGCTGCTGAACCTCGACGAAGCCATCACAAAGGAGTAAACACCGAGCGTGGACGACACGGAGCTACATCAGTTCTACTTGGACCTCGTGGGCCGACTGCGCGAGTCCGGCGTGCTGTGCGCCATCACGAGCGGTCTGGCGTGCGTGCATTATCGCATCGCTGAGACCACGAAGGATTGCGACCTGCTCTGCCATCCCGAAGGGTTCGCCAAATTGCTCGATGTGTTGGCGACAATCGAGGTGAGCGGATACCCCTGCGACTACCGCGGCAACCTCAGCCCGCCACTGGACGCGCGCTGGCACGCGGGCGGATGGACCAGCCACTTCACCTGGGGCCGGGGACCGGGGGCAGTCACTCTGGACGTGTTTGGGCGGGCTTTGCGCGGCTCGGTGCCGTGGGAAAATGAACTCGCTGGCCTGTTCGCGAACCAGCACATCGTCGCTGAAATGAAGCGAACCGACCGTGACAAGGACTGGCCGTTTATCACCTCGCTGGGAGTGCAACTCCTCCACGCGGGAGACCCGCGCGGCTGGCTGCACCTCTACGAGGAAGACACCGTGCGAACGATGTTGGGAGAGTATCCATGCCCGGCGGACATGGTGGCGCGCCGTCCTGCGTTGAACTTCGCGGTAAGCCAGGATGCCCGGCTCCGTGGTGCGCTGCTGGTGGAGCGCCTGTTCTGGGAGCATCTGGACGCACTCCGCATCCGCCTGCTCCAGGCCGCGTTGCGTCCCTACAACACTGCCGTGCGCCGCGCGCTGCGTGAGGCCTCACCCAGTTTGCGGGAATCCCACGCCATCAGACTGAACTGCGCCGAGCAGACGCTGGCGGTGAACCCGCTGGTGGACTACGGCGTGGAGCGACTGCTCGAAGATGCCCGCCGCGATGCCGTGGTTGGCTCGGGCTTTCCGCCCGAGGCGCTGAAGTGGTTGCCGGACTGCCACGCGAACTTCAACTACCTGCTCCCATGATGGCTGCTCCCTTTCGCCCCGCCCTGCCGACGCCCGAGCAACGCGCTCGGCTTGCCGAAATTCAACGTGACCTGCACGAGCGCCTCTTCGGCGAGGAGCTTGCGCGCGTGAACCTCGACTTCACGCTGGCGGAGCGCCTGGCCTATCTGAACTGGATGCGCGACACCGTGCGCCGCAGCGGGCGCGAGCTGCCGCCGAGTTACTCGGTCGGGTGGCTGCTGGAGGTGGAGAAGGAAGTCGAGGCGGAGGAGGCGAGGAAAACATGAACCACACCCAACATTCCCTCCACGAATCAAAACGCAGCCTTGCACGCCGCTGGTTTCTGAAAGACTGCGGCGTCGGCCTCGGCTCCATCG
>JBEBFV010000426.1:0-5632 GCA_040081795.1 Limisphaerales bacterium
TGGCCGGCCACGCCCCGCTCGCGCGCAACGTGGACCAGCCGATGGCCGCGCTGCTGAAGGACCTCAAGAGCCGCGACATGCTCAAGGACACGCTCGTCGTGTGGGCCACGGAGTTTGGCCGCACGCCGTTCAACACGGCGAAGGACGCGAAGGGCCGCGAGCATCACGCGCAGGCGTTCACCTGCTGGATGGCCGGCGGCGGCGTGAAGGGTGGCTTCAGCTACGGCGAGAGCGACGAGCACGGCAACGCGGTGGCGGCCAACGGCGTCCACGTCCACGACTTCCACGCCACGATGCTGCACCTGCTGGGCTTCGACCACACGCGCCTGACCTACCGCCATGCGGGCCGCGACTACCGGCTGACGGATGTGTTTGGGAATGTGGTGAAGGATGTCATCGCTTGATGATTTTCCCCCTCTCCCTTTGCGGAGCAAGGGGAGAGGGCCGGGGTGAGGGGTTGGCTCGGACGCCGTTGGCATTCGCACCCCTCATCCGGCCTCCGGCCACCTTCTCCCCTCGCTGCGCGAAGGGAGAAGGCGAGATTCGCAGCCTTGCCGGTTGGAATCAGCCCTTGCTGCCACTGACAGATTCTGGACTCAGGCTGGAAGCCTGACCTACTTTGCCGCTGCTGGCGCAGCGACGGGAGTCGGCCCGACGCGCTTAAAATCCTTCGCCTCCTCGCGGTAATGAATCCGCTTGTTGGTCAGCAGTTCGCGGCCGGCCATATCGAAGTCCACCACGTTCGGCAGCCACGCGTTTGGCTCGACGCGCACGCGCTCCAGCAGCAGCTCGAACTTCCGCAGCACGCCCACGATGCCGCCGATGAGCGTGACCTCCTCGGTCAGCCAGAACTTCATCCGCGCCAGCTCCCAGTCCTCCGCGTCCACCCAGACCTTGCCGGCGACCTTGTTCGCCACGCGGTCGGCCACGTTCTTGACCGGCAAGTCCTTGCTGCGCGGCGAGAACTCGACGACCCACGCAGGCCGCCCGCGCAACAGCTCCTGCCCTGTCACCTTGAACGTGTAGCGCGCGAGCATCTCGTCGGTGAACTGCCACTCCTTGTCGCGTTTGGTGGCCTCGGGGCTGCGGGCCGGCTTCTTGCCCGCGCGCACGGCGGCCTCGCGTTCCTCCTCGGCCTTGCGCTCCTTGTCCGTCAGCGGATTTCCGTTTTTCTCCACGAGCCGGGCGAAGGGAACGCCGTTGATGGGAAACCATTCCTGCCGCGAGCGCTTGCTGTCCTCCAGCCTGCCCTTGCTGTCGAACTCCTCCAGCGCCCGCGTCTTGCTGAACTTGAACTGCGCCGTCGTGTTCTGCGTGCGCTCCCACTTCGATCGCGCGACGACGTTCGAGGCGAGCTGGGCGAAGGTGGGCGGGGCGGGGACTTTTGTCTCGGCGCGGGCCGGGAGCGCGGAGAGGAGAATGACCAATGTCCAACGACCAATTCCAAGTGAATGCCCAATGACGAATGCCCAATGACCGCCGCGCGCGGCCGGCCGCCCATTGGTCATTGGGCCTTGGTCATTCATTGGTCATTGGAGGCATTTGGAATTGGGCAGCCAGCTCACGGCTTGATGACGCGCACCCGATGCGCCTGGCTGTCGCCGATGAACACGCTGCCGTCCTTGTCCACCCACAAGCCATGCAGACGCGCGAGCTTGCACTTGAGCGGGTCGCCGTCCGGGCCGTCGCCCTCGGTGCCGGTGCCGGCGATGAGTTCGAGCGTCCCGCGCTTCACGTCCACCATGCGGACGCTGTGGCTCTCGGTGTCGGCGAGATAGACGTTGCCGTTCGGTGCGACGGCGATGCCCTTGGGTCCGGAGAGCGTCGCTTCCTTCGCCGGACCGCCGTGGCCGGTGAAGCCCTTCTTCCCTGTGCCCGCGATGTGCTGAATCTTCCCGGCCTTGAGGTCGAACTTGAAGACTTGGTTGCCCTCGCGCGTGGCGAGCCAGAGGTTGCCGGCGGCGTCGAAGTCCAGCGAGCGTGGCCCGTTGAGCGGCGTGCCTGCGATGGGTGAACCATCCGGCGTTGGCCCCGCCTTGCCGGTGCCGGCGAAGGTGCTGATGACACCGGTCTTCATGTTGACCTTGCGAATGACGTGGTTGCCGATGTCGCAGATGAAGAGGTCGCCCGCGGGGTCGAACTGGATGCTGTGCGGCTGCTTGAAGGTCGCGTCCTTCGCCGGGCCGCCGTCGCCGCTGTAGCCGGGCTTGCCCGTGCCCGCGAAGGTCGTGATGACGCCCGTCTTCATGTCCACCTTGCGCACGGCGTGGTTGGCCATGTCCACGATGTAGAGGTCACCCTTCTTGTCGAAGCGAATCTCATGCGGGAGGTTAAACGTGGCTTGGAGCGCGGGGCCACCGTCGCCGGTGTAACCCTTCTGGCCGCTGCCCGCGACGGTGTGAATCTTCCCGTCCGCCGTAACCTTGCGCACGCGCTGGCCGGTGTATTCGCAGAACCAGATGTTGCCGTCCGGCCCGCGCACGACGCCGAAGGGATTGTTGAGTTGCGCTGCGGTCGCTGGTCCGCCGTCGCCGGAGAAACCCGCCTGCCCGGTGCCCGCGAAGGTGGTGATGGTGGCGGCGTGGGCGGAGAAGGTCAGCGTGGCGGTGAGCGCAATCAGACTGAGGAAGCGAAGCGGTGTCGTCATGTCGCGGAGAGCGTAGCACAGGCGGGAGCGGAGCCAAGAAAGTAGGTCAGCGCATCCTGCCTGACCTCCATTTGAAATCAGCCGCTTGGGCGAAAACTGAAAGTCAGCGAGACAGGCGGAACGCGCTGTCCTACTTGGGGCCGCCCAGCTTGCGCCGATGCTTCCACAGCTCGCCAGGCTTGAAGATGCCCTCCGGCGTGATGATGCCGGTGATGAGTTCCGGCGGCGTGACATCGAAGCCGGGGTTCCGCGCCCCGCTCGTCGGATTCGCCACCCGGACGTAAGCGCGCTCCCCGCCCTTTTGCCTTTCACCTTTTGCCTTTTGCCTTTGCACCACTCCCCACGCCCCGAGCACCTCACTTTCACTCCGTTCCTCGATGGGAATGTCGCGCCCCGACTTCATCTCCCAGTCAATCGTCGAGCGTGGGATGGCGACGTAGAAGGGGATGCCGTGGCGCTTCGCGAGCACGGCCTTGGTGTAGGTGCCAATCTTGTTCGCCACCTCGCCGGTGCGGCCCAGCGTGCGGTCGCTGCCCACGATGACCAGGTCAATCTCCCCGCGCCACATGAGGAAGCCGGCGGCGTTGTCGGCGATGATCTGGTGCGACACGCCCTGCTGCGCCAGCTCCCACGCGGTGAGCGTCGCGCCCTGCGAGCGCGGGCGCGTCTCGTCGCAGAAGACGTGGAACTGGCGGCCCGCCGCCTGCGCCGCATACATCGGCGCGGTGGCGCTACCGATGTCCACGAAGGCCAGCCAGCCGGCGTTGCAATGCGTGAGCACCCTCATGCCGTCGCGAATCAACTTCGCACCGTGCCGGCCGATGGCTTCGCAATGCGCCACGTCCTCGTCGGCGAAGTGCGTGGCGGCGGCGAGGGCGAGGGCCTGCTGCTCGGCGACGGTCGTGCCGGCGGACATCGCGCGACGCACGTCGAGCATCGCGTTGACGGGGTCAACGGCGGTGGGGCGGGCTTCCTTCAGCGTTTGGAAAACGGCTTCGACATGCGCCTGAAACTTCACCAAGTCCTTGCCGCGGAACGTCCGCGCGCCCTGCGCCAGGCCGTAAGCCGCCGTCGCGCCGATGGCACCCGCGCCGCGCACGACCATGTCGCGGATGGCGACGGCGGTGGCGCGGAAGTCGCGCGTGCCGACGACCTTGAACTCGTGCGGCAACAGGCGCTGCTCGATGAGCCGGACCTGGTTCTTCGCCGCGTCGAAGCTGACGGTGCGGTAATGGCGCGTGCGCCCACGGACGGTCACGTTCATGCGCGGGAGTGTGCGGAGCGGGCGGGGATGGGGAAAGGAATTTGGCATTCCACACGCGTCAGCATCGGCGTCGGAGCGGTGGAAGTTGGCGGCCCGGAGGGCCAACGGAACTTAGCCGGGGGCAACGCCCCCGGAGTGAAAGGCCTTCTGGTTTCCGCCCCGGCGGGGCGGTGGAACTGGTTTTCCCTGCGTTCCAGCACCCCTCCGGGGTGCTCAGAATATTATCGGCTCAACCGGGGGCGATGCCCCCGGCTAAGTTCCCCAAGCCCTCCGGGCTGGAACGCACGCGCACGCGCCGGAGGCGCGGATGAAGGTAGCCGGTGGGAAGCGTAGCGCACCCACCGGAAAGACCCCGCAGTGAGGAGCGTCCCGGAGGGACGCATGAAACGCGCGTGGACAAGGTGGCGTTCATGCGCCCCGCTGGGGCGCGGGGCGTTCTTCGGGCGGCGGGTCCGGTGGGTGCGCCTCTCCCGCTGGGAGAGGGAGCGACGCAGGCCGCGTCTCGAATCAGCGGACCGTGCGGATGGTCGAGGGCGGCGGACGCTCTCCTTCTCCCGTCCTTGGAGGGGAGAAGGTGGCCGCAGGCCGGATGAGGGGTGCCGTTGCCAACGCCGCAGCCTGAAACCCCTCACCCCAACCCTCTCCCCTCATCCGATGAAGGGAGAGGGAGCCGGAGGCGGTAGGACGTAGGATGCTTTCTCCCTCACCCCGGCCCGGGTCCGCTGGGAGAGGGAAGCCCGCAGACCGCGTCTCGAACCAGCGGACCGTGCGGATTCACGAGCTGGCGTCGAAGCGCCTCCCGCTCCCTCGGAGGGAGAGGGCCGGGGTGAGGGTGAAGACGTCCGGAGTCTCAGCGGCTGCGAATGCACCGCTCTCCCTCTGCCCGGCAAGCAACTGCGATGCGCCCCTGACCGGCCCCATTCCCGCTCGACAATCCACATCCCCAGTTTCAGCCTGCCCCATGCCGCAATCAAAGGCGTCAAATGCGACGCCCATTAACTGTTAGGCCACGTTTAACATGAATGATCCATCTGTCACCATTCGCATTCCATACACAGAGCTTTTGCTTGGACTTGAGCGGCTTTGTAAGGTGAAAAACGCGTTCTTCCCCACCGACTATGGTCCGCACTCTGCGGCACAAGCGATTCCGTTGATTCTCTCGACGTTGCGCCTCGGTGGGGCAGACTCCGAAAGTTGCGACCAATATGTCGCCATCGGGAGTATTGGTCAGGAGTGCGACCCCAATGGGAATCTCATTCTACGAGTGAGTCTGGAGCCAAAGAATGGAGACCGAAATATGACTCCATTCTTGGCCTCTGTCGCGAAGCTTCAGGAAACGCTCGCGGCGTTGCCCTAACCACGCGCTGCAGGGAACCCGGCGTGAGCGTCGCGGTTGCAATCCACGCGTCTCGTGGGCCGGGTCGCTGTAGCTCCTGGTCGTTAACTCTGACTCAGCCGCTTCACCGGGGCCTCCCACATCATCGCGTGGGCTTCGCGGAGGATGGCCGGGATGCGCGCGGCGAAGGGGCTGCGCCGCACGGTGTCCAGCAGCCGGCGCTCGTCGAAGCTCGCGGCGTTGTGGCCGGGGAACCAGTGGTCGGCCTGGCCCAGCAGGTTGTAGCGCATCTTCCCCCAGTCCACGAGGTCGAGGGACTTGGCGTAGGTCCAGAGGCGGAGGATTTCGCTCACGTTGATTTCGCCGGGCACGTCCACGTAGTGCG
>JBEBFV010000427.1:0-5629 GCA_040081795.1 Limisphaerales bacterium
GCTCGAAGACCGATGTGTCCGCCCCGCGCGCCGTGAAACCCGCCGCCAAGTCCGGCAAGAAATCCCTCCGCCTCCAGCGCGTCTTCTCCGACGCCAAGGTCAAGCCCTTCGACCAAATCGAATGGGACCGCCGCACCGCCGAAATCACCGACGATTCGGGCAAGACGATTTTCAAGCAGGAGGGCGTCGAGGTGCCCAAGAGCTGGTCGCTCCTCGCCACGAAGGTCGTTTGCTCGAAGTATTTTTACGGCGACCCCACCAAGGCCGAGCGCGAGAAGTCGGTTCGTCAGCTCATCCATCGCGTCACCCGCACGCTCGCGGACTGGGGCATCAAGGACGGTTACTTCAGCAAGGCGGAGGGCGAAGTGTTCTACGACGAGCTGACCTGGCTCTGCGTGAACCAATACGGCGCGTTCAACTCCCCGGTCTGGTTCAACGTCGGCCTCTACCACCAATACGGCGTCGGCAAAACCTCCGGTAAGGGCAACTGGTTCGTGAACCGCAAGACCAGCGTCGCCGAGCGCGCCCACACCCAATACGAATACCCGCAGGGCAGCGCGTGCTTCATCCAGGCCGTCAAGGACGACATGGAGTCCATCATGCACCTCGCCTACTCCGAGGCGATGCTCTTCAAGCTCGGCTCCGGCACGGGCACCGACCTCTCGCCGATTCGCAGCTCGCGCGAGAAGCTCTCCGGCGGCGGCAAGCCCAGCGGCCCGCTCTCCTTCCTCCGCGTCTATGACCAGGTCGCCAACGTCGTGAAGTCCGGCGGCAAGACCCGTCGCGCCGCGAAGATGAACACGCTGCGCGACTGGCACGGCGACATCGAGGAGTTCATTGACGCGAAGCAGAAGGAGGAGAAGAAAGCGTGGGCGCTCATCGAGCAGGGTTTCGACGGCTCCTTCAACGGCGAGGCCTACGGTTCCGTGATGTATCAGAACGAAAACCTCTCCGTGCGCGTCTCTGACGAGTTCATGTCCGCCGCGCTCGAAGGCAAGGAATGGTGGACCAAATCCACCACCACCGGCGAACGCCTCCAAAAGAAGGACGCGAACACGCTGCTCAACAAAATCGCCGAGGGCACGCACATCTGCGGCGACCCCGGCCTGCAATACGACGGCGCGATTCAGAAGTGGCACACCTGCAAAGGCACCGAGCCGATTCACTCCACGAACCCCTGCTCGGAATACGTGTTCCTCAACAACACCGCCTGCAACCTCGCCTCGCTGAACCTCATGAAGTTCAAGCGCGAGGACGGCAAGTTCGACGTCGAGCGCTACAAGGCGGCCGTGCGCATCTACATCACCGCGCAGGAAATCCTCGTGGACAACGCGAGCTACCCGACCAAGGAAATCGCCGAGAACTCGCATATCTTCCGCACGCTGGGCCTCGGCTTCGCGAACCTCGGCTCGCTCTGCATGAGCTACGGCCTGCCCTACGATTCGCACGAAGGCCGCGCCCTCGCCGGAGCGCTCACCGCCATCATGACCGGCCACGCTTACGAGCAGAGTGCCGAACTCGCATCGCAAGTCGGCGCGTTCAAGGGCTACCGCGATGCCCGTTGCGCCGGCGTGGACAGCCCGCTCAAGAAGGACAACGTGGACTCGATGCTCGGCGTCATTCACCTGCACCGCAACGCGGTCGAGGACATCCAGCCGAGTCAGGAGTTCAACTACCTGAAGGAAGAGGCCCGTCGCGTCTGGGATGGCGCGCTCGCCAAAGGCAAGAAGCATGGCTACCGCAACGCGCAGGTCACTGTCCTCGCGCCCACCGGCACCATCGCCTTCCTCATGGACTGCGACACCACGGGCATCGAGCCGGACATCGCGCTCGTGAAATACAAGCTCCTCGCCGGCGGTGGCATGCTCAAGATTGTGAACCGTGGCGTGCCCGAAGCTCTCCGCAGCCTCGGCTACAACGAGACGGAGAACGAGTCCATCATCGCGCACATCGAGAAGCACGACACCATCGAGGACGTGGAGGAGAACGGTGCGACCATCAAGAGCGGCGTGAAGCCCGAGCACATCGAGGTCTTCGACTGCGCCTTCAAGGCCTACAAAGGCAAGCGCAGCATCCACTACATGGCGCACCTCAGCATGATGGCCGCCGCGCAGCCGTTCATCTCCGGCGCCATCAGCAAGACCGTCAACCTCCCCAGCGACGCCACCGTCGCCGACGTGCGCGATGCGTATGTGCAGGCCTGGCGCATGGGCCTCAAGTGCGTCGCCATCTACCGCGACGGCTCCAAGCGCTCGCAGCCGCTGAACACCAAGAAGACCAACGAAGGCGCGGACAAGGTCGCCAACGCCGCCGCCGCCACGGCCGAGCAAACCAACACGATGGAAAACCGCGTGAAGGAGCTGGAGACCGAGCTGATGCGTCTCCACGGAGAAGTCGGCAAGCCGCTCCGCCGCAAGCTCCCGGACACGCGCGCTTCCTACACGCACAAGTTCGATGTCGCCGGCCACGAGGGCTACCTCACCGTCGGCGTCTTCCCGGATGGCTCACCCGGCGAGCTGTTCATCACCATGTCGAAGGAAGGCTCGACCATCGGCGGCCTCATGGACAGCGTGGCCGCGCTCACCAGCATGTCGCTGCAATACGGCGTGCCGCTGGAGGCGCTCATCCGCAAGTTCGCCCACCAGCGCTTCGAGCCGAGCGGCTTCACCAAGAACCCGGAGATTGGCCGCGCCAGCAGCATCATTGACTACGTGTTCCGCTGGCTCGCGTTCCAGTTCGTCCCCGGCTACCGCGAGGCCAACGCCAAGGACGGCCAGCAGAACCTCCCGTTGCCCGGCCTCACCGAGATCGAACGCCAGAGCGTGAACCGCTCCGTCCCCGAGCTGCCGCTCTCCGACGACACCGACATCCTCGTGAAGAGCGAAGTGCTGAAGCAATCCAGCACCACCACTCGCACCGAATACAAGGTCGAGACCCTCAGCGACGCGCTGAAACACTTCATGCACGACGCGCCCGCCTGCCCGAAATGCGGCCACATCGCGGTGCGCAACGGCGCGTGCTTCAAATGTCTCAACTGCGGTGAAAGCCTGGGCTGCTCCTGAGCTGTGAGTGAACCGGGGTCAACTGGCCGGGGAGCAATCCCCGGCCTTTTTGTTTTTGGTGAACCGGAGCGCCGGTCTCCCGGCCCGTAGGAGACGACGTGAGGAGTCTCTGAATTGATTCCGCGTTCCAGGTTGATTGGAGACTCGTCACCTCGTCACCTACCGCGTGACAAGCTGCTGAAACAAGCCGCCCGATTGTTTCAGTCTTTGCCATGGAACTGAAATAGCCCGAGCGCTTCATTGGAAGTTGAGCGTTGAAAGTTGGACGTTTCCCCCGCCTTTCCCTACGCTCCGCCCATGCATCATCCGCAGCACAACGGCTTCGTCCGCGAGGATCCCTGGCGCATCTTCCGCATCATGGCGGAGTTCGTGGACTCCTTTGAGACGCTCTCGCACCTCGGCCCAGCCGTTACCATCTTCGGCTCCGCGCGCACGAAGCCGACGGACCCTTACTACAAGGCCGCTGTCGCCATCTCACGCGGCCTGGCGAAGCACCACCTCGCCGTCATCACCGGCGGCGGCCCCGGCATCATGGAAGCTGCCAACAAGGGCGCGGCGGAGGCGAAGGGCAAATCCGTGGGCCTCAACATCGAGCTGCCGTTCGAGCAGAAAGGCAACCGCTACGCGAACGTCCCCGTCAACTTCCACTACTTCTTTTCGCGCAAGGTCTGCTTCGTGAAATACAGCATGGGCTTTGTCTTCATGCCCGGCGGCTTCGGCACGCTCGACGAGTTCTTCGAGGTGGTGACGCTCGTGCAGACCGAGCGCATCTCGCGCTTCCCGCTCATCTGCTACGGCAAGGACTACTGGGGCGGCCTTCTCAAGTGGGCCAAGACCTCCCTCGACAAGGGCGGCTACATCAGCCCCGGTGACCTCGATCTCATCACCGTCACCGACGACCCGGACGAAGTGGTAAAGCTCATCCTCGACTACAAGCGCCGCATCGGCCCGCCGGAGAGCGTCCCGCAGGCGTTCGCTTGAAACTCAGTTCCAAGTTCAAGGTTCAAAGTTCCAAGTCCGCGCGCGTTCGACCACCAACGCGCCCTCGTCAACTTTGAACCTTGAACCCTAAACTTTGAACTCCCCCAAACTCACCCGCCTCCCCAACGGCCTGACCATCGCCACCGTCGCGATGCCGCACATGGCCAGCGTCAGCCTCGGCGTGTGGGTCGGCGTCGGCTCGCGCTACGAGACGGATGCGCAAGGCGGCGCGTCGCACTTCATCGAGCACCTGCTCTTCAAGGGCACGCGCCATCGCAGCGCGCGGCAAATCTCCGAGGAGGTCGAGGGCATGGGCGGCTACCTCAACGCCTACACGAGCGAGGATCACACTTGCTTCCACGCGAAGGCCCGCGCCGACCGCTTCCCCGCGCTGCTCGACGTGCTCATGGACATGTTCCTCGACTCGCGCTTCGCCCCGCTGGACATCGTGAAAGAGCGCGCGGTCATCAAGGAAGAGCGCTCCAGCTACCGCGACCAGCCGCAGCACCTTGTTCAAGAGATGCTCAACGAAACCCTTTGGCCCGGCCACCCGATGGGCCGCGCCATCGAGGGCACGCCGCGCTCGCTTGATGGCTTGAACCGCGCTCGGTTGCGTGAGTTCTTCCAGGCGAACTACGTCGCGGCGAACACTTTCATTGTCGCTGCCGGCAACATCACGCACGCGCAAGTGGTGAAGGCCATCGCGCCCCACGCGAGGCACTTGCCCGCCGGCCCGCGACCGGTTTGCGAACCGATGCTCGAACCAGCCAGCGCGCCCGTTCCAACCCCGCAGGTCCGTCTCCATACCAAGGCCACCGAGCAGACCCAGCTCGCGCTCGGCATCCGCACCGTCTCGCGGCACGACGAGCGGCGCTTCGCGCTGCGGCTGCTCAACGCGCTGCTCGGCGAATGCATGAGCTCGCGCCTCCTCCAAAGTCTCCGCGAGGACCGTGGCATCGCCTACGATGTCCACAGCTCCGCGAGTTTCTTTGCCGACTGCGGCGACCTCTCCATCTACGCCGGCGTGGACGATGACAAGCTGGAGAAAGTTCTTCGCCTCATCGCTGCCGAGCTGCGCCGGCTCGCGGCGAAGGCACCTTCCCTCGGCGAAGTCCGCCGCGTGCGCGACTACGTCATCGGCCAGTTCGATCTCGCGCTGGAAGGCACGGAGCCGCACATGACCTGGCTGGGCGAACAGCTCATCGGCCACGGCCAGCTCATCCCCGCTGCGCTCACGCGCGAGCGACTCGCCGCCGTCACGCCCGCGCAAATCCGCGCCGCCGCCCGCGACTTCTTCCGCCCCGAGCGCCTGAACCTCGCGCTGGTCAGCCCGCTGAAGCGGGTGGGTGACCTCGGCTCGTTCCTGAGGCTCTGAGCCTGCCGCGCGTCACCGAGTTCGGCTCGTGTTGAGGAGAAACGGTGCTCCTCTGTTTGCATTGCAATGAATGTCAGCGGGGAAGTCCGCGCTGGAGGCGCGCATGAAGGTAGCCGTCATCGGAGCGCACCCACCGGTGCTGGCCCAAGTGCCCGGCGCCCCGGCGGGGCGCATGAATCACCGCCCTTCCAACGGGGCGTTCATGCGCCCC
>JBEBFV010000428.1:0-5599 GCA_040081795.1 Limisphaerales bacterium
CAGACGCGGCGTTGGGCGGAGTCGAAGAGAAAAGTCGGCGCGATGCTGCGACGCCAGAAGGCGTAGAGCGTGCGGCGGTGCTGGGCTGCGCCCTCGCTCGGCTCGTATTTGAAGCGGCCCATGAAGATTTCCTCCCACACGCCCTCGGGCTGGTGCGGTCGCACCGGCGGCCCGCCGAGCGCCGCGTTCATCAAGCCACTGCTGCGGAGCGCGCCGTCACGCAGCATCCACGCGGGCAGGCGGAAGCGCGGCGCTCGCGCGAGCAGACGGTTCTCCGGGTCGCGCGCGCGCAGCGACTCGCTCACGACGCTGCTCTGCCGATACGTCGCGCTCGTCGCCATCAGCCGGAGGATGTGCTTCACATCCCAACCGCTCTCCATGAACTCCACGGCCAGCCAGTCGAGCAACTCCGGGTGTGTGGGCCGCTCTCCCTGCAAGCCGAAGTCCTCCGGTGTGCGGACCAAGCCCGCGCCAAAGAGCATTTGCCAAAGGTTGTTCACCATCACGCGCGCGGTGAGCGGGTTGTCCCGCGAGGTCATCCAGTTCGCGAGGCCGAGGCGCGATTTCTCCGTGTCCGCCGGCCAAGGAGCGACGGCGGTGGGAGTGCCGCGCTCCACTTTGTCGCCGTGCTTGTCCCAAACTCCGCGCAAGAGCACGTGCGTGGCGCGCTGCTCCGGGCGCTCGGCCAGCACCATGACGTTGACCTTTTGCGCGGCGGCTTTCACTTCTGCCAACTGCCGGTTTGCACGGTCGAGGGCGGCCTTCTCTACTTGGTAGGGCGCGTGGTCGGCGAGGAACTGGTCAAGGAGGCGCGCGCGCAACTTCGGGGAAGTGTTCAGTGACCAGTGTTCAGTTTTCAGTGGGGCGGCGCTCGGCAGTGCGGGCTGCGGCGAACCACCGCCCTCGGACTGAACACTGATTACTGAAAACTGATTACTCCTCACGAGCGCCGCAAACTCCTCCATCGGTGCCAGCCCGACCTCCCGCACCGCCGCGCCCGCCTGGTCAGTCACCGACACGCGGAAGCGGCCGATGTTCGCATCGCCGAGCGTCGAGCGATGGCGCAACTCGAAGATGAGTTCCTCGTCGGCGTCGAGCACGAGCGGTTCGGCCAGCGCGAAGACGGCGGTGCGCGACTGCTTCGGGTCGAGGCCCTTCGCGGTCCAGCCGTTGCGCGGATCGTCGTCGAGCACGCCCTTGATGTCGCCGTATTCGCGCGCGCCCTTTTGCTCGGCGGAGGCGTCGGCGACCGCGCCGGTCACGAGCACGTCGCGGATTTGTGAACTGCCGCGACGGCGCACCTGCACCTTGATGTCGGTGAGAATGAACTCGCCGGACTGGCCGCGCGACAACCCGCCGCCGGTGTGCGAAGCGTGCGGCAGGACTTCCAGTTTCAGCCCGGTCACACGCGCGAGCTTCACCGCGCCGGCCACTCTGTAATCATCGTGGTTCGGATTCGGCCCGCTGGCTTGGACAACTCCATCGGCGTCCTGCACAAGGCGCGTTCCCTCGATGCTCTCCAGCTCGCTCGCTCGCAGCGGGTGCCACGCTGAAAAGCCTTTTGCCACGGCCTTCGCTTGCACTGCAAGCCAGTCGGCGAACGGCGCTTCCGCCGTCTTGCGCGCCTCGACTTCGCGCGGCTTGCGCGCGTCCACGAGCGTTTGCGCCTCACTCACGGCGCGTGCGGCGTGCGGCGACTGGTAGCTGAGGTAAGGCTTCGCGGCGCTGCCCGCCTTGCCGTCCTCGTCAATCGAGTTGAAGAACGCCGCGAGCCGATAGAAGTCTGCGTGCGGCAGCGGGTCGTATTTGTGCGCGTGGCACTGGACGCAGTTGAGCGTGAGGCCGAGCCAGACGGTGCCGACGGTGTTCACGCGGTCAATCACGTAGTCCACGCGCGACTCCTCGGGGTCGCGCCCGCCCTCGCCGTTGGTCATGTGATTGCGATGAAAGCACGTCGCGAGCTTCTGCTCCGGCGTCGAGTTGGGCAGCAAATCGCCGGCGAACTGCTCGCGCGTGAACTGGTCGAACTTCATGTTTGCGTTGAAGGCGGCGATGACCCAGTCGCGCCACGGCCAGTTCGAGCGCGTGGCGTCGGATTGGAAACCGTCCGTGTCGGCGTAACGCGCGGCGTCGAGCCACCACATGGCCATGCGCTCGCCGAAGTGCGGGGAGGCGAGAAGACGGTCCACAAGCTTGGCAACGGCGCGTTGCTCACTTTCCCGCTTTCTCGCTTTCTCACTTTCTCCGACGGCAGGTGAGAAAGTGGGAGAGTGGGAAAGTGAGAAGTCTCGGACGAACGCCTCGACCTCCGCTGGCGTCGGCGGGAGACCGGTGAGATCGAAGCTGAGTCGGCGGATGAGCGTGTGCGGAGCGGCCTCGGGTGAGGGCTTGAGTTTCTCCTGCGCGAGACGGGCGAGGATGAAACGGTCCACAGCGTGCGTAGCGGGGACACTCTTGTCCCCGATGACTTTGCCTTTCGCGGCCGGACCGAATTGGGCCTGGGGGACAAGAGTGTCCCCACTACTGCGGCGTGGCGGCACAAACGCCCAGTGCGCCTCATACTTCGCCCCGGCGGCAACCCACCGCTTCAGCATGTCCCTCTGCGCGGAGGTGAGTTTCTTGTGCGAATCGGCCGGCGGCATCAGCTTGTCGGCGTCCTTGGTCTCGATGCGCTTCACCAGCGCGCTGGCGGCGGGCCTGCCAGGGACGATGGCGGTTTCACCAGATTTGGCCGGCTTGGTGGCGCTGTCGCGGAGGTCGAGACGGAGGCCGCCCTTGGCCTGCTTCGCGTCGGGGCCGTGGCAGGCGAAGCAATTGTCCGAGAGAATGGGCAGCACGTCGCGATTGAAGCTGGGCGCATCCGCGGCGGACGCAGCCAAGGCGATGCCAAGTCCGAGGCTGGCTGGCAAAAGCTGCTTCAAATCACGCAGGGCAAACATGAGCGGGGAGTTTGACGTGGGCAGCCCGTCCTTCCCATGAAAACAATCGCCACCCGGCTTGGACAATCCTACCGGCCCGCGCGAGTGACAAACTGAAGCCGCTCATACAAAGTCCGTCCAAGCGACCGATCGAATGAACCGACTGTTCCGCCGCCACCTTCCCGCTGCCGTTCTGGCCGCGCTGCCGCTGCTGGCCAGTGCCGCCGTCCCGCTGCCCGTGCCGACCAAGGCTTTCCTCCAGAAGCACTGCTTCGAGTGCCACGACGCGGACACGCAGAAGGGCAAGCTACGGCTCGACACGCTCGCGCCGGACTTCACCTCACCTGCGACGACCGAGACGTGGGGCAAGGTCTTCGCGCAGCTTGAGAAGCGCGAGATGCCGCCGAAAAAGAAGCCGCAGCCGTCGGATGTGGAGCGGCAGGCGGTGCTCGACTGGCTTGGGCGCGAGCTGCGTGTGGCGGTCGCCGCGCGGCAGCAGGCGGAGGGGCGCGTCGCTCTGCGGCGGCTGAATCGTTTCGAGTATCAGAACACGATGCACGACCTGCTCGGCATCGAGGTGAACCTGATGGAGCTGCTGCCCGAGGACGGCTCGGCGCACGGCTTCGACAAGGTTTCCTCCGCACTCACGCTCTCGCCCGTGCAGGTGGAGAAGTATCTCGAAGCCGCAGACGTGGCGCTGGACGCGGCGATTGGCATCGGGCCGAAGCCGCAGTTTGTCCAGCAACGCTTCGCCGCCACGAACCTGCTCGCGAACTGGGATGCGAAGAGCCACCGCCCAATGCCCGACGGCGGCATCGCGCTGTTCAACTCCGGCTACTCGCCCACGGAGCTGCGTCGCTTCCGCGCGCCCGCGCCGGGGCGGTATCGCGTGCGCATCTCCGCGAGCGGATTTCAGACCGAGGGCAAGCCCGCGACCTTCCGCGTGTATGGCGGCAGCTTTGGTGTGGGCGGCAAGACGAAGCTGCTCGGCCACTTCTCCGTGCCGGCGGACAAGCCGACCGTCGTGGAGCTGGTCGAGCGGCTCGACGGGCGCGGTGACTCGCTCAAGGTCATCTCCTACGGCACCATTCCCTGGCAGAACAAGGCGGACGAATACACCGGCCCCGGCTTCGCGGTGCAGTGGATTGAGGTCGAGGGCCCGCTCGACGCGAAGGAGTGGCCGCCCGCAACGCGGAGGCAACTTCTTGGCGAAGTGGACTTGGAGCGCGGTGCCGTCGCTGATGCGGAACGGGTGCTAAAGCAGTTCGCCCTGCGTGCCTTCCGCCGCCCGGTCAGCGATGCGGACCTCGCGCCGTATCTCGCGCTCGTGCGGGAGCGGTTGGACAAGGGCGTGAAGTTCGGCGACGCGCTGCGCGTGGGCTTGAAGGCCATCCTCGTCTCGCCGCGTTTCCTGATGCTCGAAGAGCAGCCTGGCAAGCTGGACGGCCACGCGCTGGCCGCGCGCCTGAGTTATTTCCTGTGGAGCAGCGCGCCGGATGCGGAGCTGCTGGCCGGCGCGGCGAAAGGCGACTTGAATAAGCCAGCCGTGCTCCGCGCCCAGACCGAGCGGCTGCTGAAGCACCCGAAGGCGCGGGCGTTCACTGAGGATTTCACCGGCCAGTGGCTCGCGCTGCGAAACATCGAGTTCACCACGCCGGACAACCGGCTTTACCCGGAGTTCGATGAGCTGCTGCAAATCTCGATGCTCCAAGAGACGCACGCGTTCTTCGACGTGCTGCTGGAGAGGGATCTGAGCGTGCTGAACTTCGTGGAGAGCGATTTCGCGATGCTCAACGAGCGGCTCGCGAAACACTACGGCATCCCTGGCGTGAGCGGGTTGGATGTGCGCCGCGTCGCGCTCAAGCCCGAGTGGCATCGCGGCGGCGTGATGACGCACGCGAGCGTGCTCAAGGTGTCGGCCAACGGCACGACCACCTCGCCGGTGCTGCGCGGCGTATGGCTGATGGACCGCATCCTCGGCAAGCCCGCGCCCCCGCCCCCGCCGAACGTGCCTGCCGTCGAGCCGGACATCCGCGGCGCGAAGAGCATCCGCGACCAGCTTGCCAAGCACCGCGAGGTGGAGAGCTGCGCCGGCTGCCACGCGCGCATTGACCCGCTGGGCTTTGCCTTGGAGAGCTACGATGTCATCGGCAGTTGGCGCGAGCGCTATCGGATTTCGCCCGCGCCCAACCAGCGCAACGGCGTCGAGTGGTTCACCATTAGCGTGAACCAGCGAGACATGCGCCTCGCGCTCGGCCCGAAGGTGGACCCCAGCGACACCCTAGCCGATGGCCGTAAGTTCCGCGACCTCGCCGAGCTGAAGCGATTGCTGCTCGCCGAGCCGGACGCCCTCACGCGCGGCGTTGCCGAGAAGCTTCTCATCTACGCCACTGGCCACGGGCTGGAGTTCACCGACGAAGCCGTCATCAGCGACATCGTCCGCAAGGCGAAGGCGAACAAGCACGGCTTCCGCACGCTCGTCCACGAGGTCGTGGCGAGCCAAACGTTTCAGACGAAATAGGAACAAGATGAGCACCGCAGAGACGGGAAATTCGCAGAGGAAGGCAGAGGCGGGTGGCTGTTCCGCCTTTGGCAAATCTCTGCGCCTTTCCCGTCTCTGCGGTGCTAATTCAGGTGTGTCATGAACGTTGACCAAGACAGCCAGTTGACCGGTGAAGTCA
>JBEBFV010000055.1:0-19855 GCA_040081795.1 Limisphaerales bacterium
GTGTGGTGGTGCGGGCGGGAAGTTGTTGTGGGAACGGACGCCGAAGCATTGAGCGGGACGGCGGTGGCGGAGTGGGAGGCGAAGGTGCGGGGCACGCGCGGGCTGCTGGAGTTGCGGCAGAAGCTGGCGGCGGCGGAGCGGCAGCGGCTTGAAGCCGAGCGCGAAGCAGAGGCGGCGTTGGCGCGCGCAGCGGAGGAACGGCGGCTGGCAGCAGCGCGCCGGGAAGAGGAGGGACGGCAGCGAAAAGAAGCAGAGCGAGCAGCGGAGGCGGCAAAACGAGAAGCAGAGCGTTTGGAGGCTTTACGTTTGATTGCTAGAAGGGAGGAAGCGATCCGGGTAACTGAAAGGGAACGACAAGCGGCTCTGAGACACGAAACTCGCGAGCGGGAGCGAGTGGAACAGTCCCGTCGGCTGCAAGAGGAAATTCTCCAATCGGCCGAACGAGCGTTGGCCGGGGCTTGGGTGAATAGCTTGGGGATGAAGTTTGTGCCGGTGGCTGGGACGGAGGTGTTGTTCAGCATCTGGGAAACGCGCGTGCAGGATTATGCGGCGTATGCCGCTGCCAGTGAACGAGAGCGGGTGCCTGCGCAACCAGGCAAGCGCGGGTTTTGGGCAAACCTGTTCGGAAGCAAGGAGGTGCAACTCAGTGGCAGCGGGGTGGATGGGAGCTGGCAAACACCGGGATTTCAGCAAGCACCGACACATCCGGTGGTGAACGTGAGTTGGGAGGATGCGCAGGCGTTTTGTGCCTGGCTGACGGAGAAGGAGCGGAGCATGGGGAAGCTGACGAGGGAGCAAAACTACCGGCTGACGGCGGACTGGGAGTGGAGCGTGGCGGTGGGATTGAACGAGGCGCGGGGTGGCACGCCCAAGGACAAGGACGCTAAAATCAAGGGGGTGTATCCGTGGGGGACGCAATGGCCGCCTCCGAGAGGAGCGGGGAATTTCGCAGACACGAGCTCGAAGGCGAAGATCCCGAGCTTGAGCATCATCGAAGGCTACAGGGACGGGTATGCGACGACGTCGCCGGTGGGGAGTTTTGTGGCCAACCCGTTTGGGCTCTACGACCTGAGCGGGAACGTGTGGGAGTGGTGTGAGGATTGCTTTGACGGGCGGAGTGGAAGCCGCGTGGTGCGTGGTGGTTCGTGGGGCGCCAGCAATGCCGACGGTCTGTTGTCTTCGTCTCGCAGCAACGCCGCGCCCGTCAATCGCGACCGCCTCATTGGGTTCCGGGTGGTGTTGGTGGGTGGTCTCGGTAGTGCTGGCTCCTGAGCTCCCTTAGTCCTTAAGCCCTTTATCCCTCGGCACTTGAATCATAAACCTTCCCCGGGCAAGCGAAGCGAGTCGGCAAAAAATGTCAGGCGGTATTGTTCGCTTCGTGCGGTCAGGGAAATGAGTGGATTGGAGCCAGCTATTTCGAGATGCCAAACGACAATTTGATTGCTTGCTCAAAGACGGCCTTAGTTTCTTCAGCCACCGTTTCGTCAGCCAGATTGATTGGGAATGAGTCAACCTCCTCTGATCTTGCTGCTTGTTTACCATTCAGAAATTGCGTCCGCTTTCTAATCACTTCGCTCTTGGCTGCTACGATCCAAAGCCGGACTCCGGAAGCTTCGGACTTGCTAACTTTCAGCCGCATACTGTCTAGTTTTCCCAGCTGGAATTCATATGCCTCGACTCGTGCCGATTCAATTTCGGGTCTGGTTTTCGTTCCGGGCAGTGTCAGTCTTGTCGATGTCTCAATCCGCATCGAACCTCCTACAAAAATTATCGCATCTATTCTTTTTTCGTTTTCTAGAGAACCGATTTTTATCGTGGTCACATGCCCAACCAGGTTCTGTGAAAACCATTTCTTACTCTCTTCCAAAGTCGTCTGAGCTATGGCTGTCATTGTCAGCACAAAGAACGACAATGTGAGTAGAGAGCGTTTGCGACTGGTGTGACTCTGCAGAATGGATAGTTTAGCGGTTGGTCTCATGAGCATAATTCGGTTCGAGATTGGAACAATCTAGATCAGAAGCAAATCCTGCTTAAATTATTCCTGAAAAATTAGACTGCAACATGTTTTTTGGAACTTACAGAGAGATCCGTTATTCTAGGTGGCCGCTTGCATCCCTTGGTTCATTGTTCTCTCCGCACGCTTTGGAGGGCAGCACGAACAAGGGCGCTGGCGGATTTGCACACGGTTTGAATCCACCAGCGCCCCGCCAGTCACACGACCGGCAAATCCAGAACCAGCGCGGGGCGGCGAACCCGGAGGCTGGACGAGCGGCGTTCCGCCGCAGGCGTTCAGCGCTCGATGATGCGATAGAGGCGCAGGCCGTCCGCCGGTGAGAGAACATCCTCCACGAACCACTGGCCGTTGGAACTGCTCACGGAGTTGGTGAGCGTGGTCCAGACGCCAGAGGCAAGGTTGGTGCAGACTTGGAGCTGGAACGCGCCGGGGTCAAGGGCAGCCACATTGGCTGTGCCGTCAGCATCGGCAAAGGTGAGGCGAATCCGGTTGCCGCTGAGGAGCTGCGGTGGTGCGACGCGCTGGGGCACCATGACGCGGACCACGGCGTTACTGCTCATCACCGTCTGGCTACCGGAGCGGATGACCGCACGATAGGCACCGCTGGTCGCCCGGGTCAGATTGGAAAGGACGAGGTCGGCACCGCTGACGCCCAAGCTCTGCCCATCGCGCTGCCACTCGATGGTGGAGGCCGCATCCGCGCTCGAAGTGCGAACGGACAGGATCATCGTCCCACCGCTCGTAGCGAGGCCGCCCTGGGGATGCTGGATGACCAGCAAGCCGGGAGCGGGGGCCAGCGAAATGGTGGCGGGAAGGAACTCGGCCGCAACCAGCCCCGAAGCGCTCGTTACCTCCCGGGGAACAGGCACGTCGCCGAAGCCGATGAGGGTAGAACCAGTGTCTGTGCCGGGGAGGACCGCGAAGGACAAGGTGAAGAGCGCCGTGCCATCGGCAAGCGTGACCCCGGTGCCGGAAGGGCTATCCCACGAGATCGCCACGCTGCCGGAGTGATTAGTGCCGAAGTTGCCCTGGCCCAGTCCGGGAAGAGCGAAGCCCGAAATCCCTTCCAGGCGGAGCGTCTGCGCGTCGGCGAGGACGGAGAACTGCGCGGTCGTGCAGTCGCTGAAACCATCCGCGCTCACCGCAACTACGAGGTGGCCGGGCGTGAGGCTCACTTGGGCGACGCGGAACTGGACCGCCGTGCCAAGCGCCGCAGCCCTTCTCGGCAAGGCTTGCGGTGCCAGCGGAGCTGACCAACTGCCATTTACATCGCCCACCTTCACCGCGAGGAAGGAGGCGGTGACGTTGGACGTGAGGTTGGTGAACGCGTTGGAGGTTGCTCCCGTGGCCGAGGCAAAGCGCCAAGGCGAACTAGGAACTGAATTGGTGAGGCCGAGAATCAACCGCCGGAGGTGCAGGATGTCCAAAGTGGTGGTGACACCATTACCATCCAAGTCCGCTGCCAAGAGGCTGAACCCCTCCAGCGGGGAGATGCTCAAGATGTGGCGGCGGAGCAGGAGAATATCGGCGGTGGTGAGACCCAGGGTTGGTGACGCGTCGTTGGTGCGTTGCGCGGTCACGACGTAGTTGCCGCCGGCCGGCACCGTGAAGCTGTAGCCGCCATTGCTGTCGGTGGTCGCGAGCGCATTCGAGCCGCCGTTCAACCTGACCTCGACCCCTGCCAAGGGTGCCCCGTTGGTGTGGTAGGTCACCCTGCCGGAGAGGGTGACGTTCTGGAGCACTGCGAGCCGCCCGGCGGAGAGGGTGGGGGTAAGCAGCCGCAGTTGGGAATCCACCACCTCGACCGGCGTGGGGCTGCCATTGATGGTGATGGTTGAACCGGTGCCCGGACTGCCTGCGAGGCGATACCGCAGGGCAAAGAGAGTCGCTCCGTCAGGCAGGCTGCTGCCGTTCGGATCGAGGCTCTCCCACGAGAAGGTGACCACCCCGCTGGACGCGGTGTTGGTGCCGAAGTTCGCACCCGCCAAGCTGGGCAGGCCAAACTGTTCCACTCCCTCGAAAGTTCCAACCGCCAGGTTGGAGAAGCCAACTGAGAATTGAACGCCAGCAATGTCGCGAAACCCATAAGCCTTGACGGGCACCAGCACCGACTCGCCGGTCGCTCCGGCCACTTCCCCAACCGCGAACGACAAGCCACCGGGCGGGGCGGGTTGGTTGGTGATGGTGACCAGGGAACCAGCCACAGTGGCAGCGCCCTGATTGTCCACCGCCCGGGCGGCAAGCTGATGTTCACCGGCCAGCAGGTTGGCGAAGGTGAAGGTGAAGGGAGGCACGGCCGTTTCGCCCTGCTTGACCCCGTTGAGCAGCCACTCCACACGGACAACCTGGCCATCAGCATCGGATGCGGTCGCGATGGCCGACACGTTGGCGGGAGCAGTGCGATTCTCCGAAATGGAGAGCGATACCGCCGGGGGTTGATTCGCCACATCATCGTCAACAATCGTCACCGTGGCCGTCGCGGGGTTTCCCAAACTGGTGCCTGCCCCGGGATTGAAGAGTCGCACGGTGAACGTCTCCCCGGACTCAACGATGGTGTCGTTAATCAGGTTCACAGTGAACGGTTTGGGAGAAGCATCGCCATTCGCCCACGATAGGGTATTGGTCAGGCCGACGAAGTCGGAGCCGGCACGAGCGGAGCCATCGCTCGTGCCGCATTCAACGGTGACCGTTCCCCAGCTTCCACCTAGGCGCACGATGGAGAGCACCGCGCTGCCGGCGTTCTCGTTCGCCATGTAGGAACCGGCGCTGAACTGGATGCCCCCAGCCGGGGGCGGATTGGTAACGACTACGTTGGTGGTGACCAATGCCGACTGGGCTCCCTGGTTATCGGTAGCACGAATCCCCAGGCTGAATGCCCCTGCCCCCAAGCCGGAGAGCGTGATGGTGTAGGGCGGGGCGGTGAGGGTCGCCGCAAGGACGCCATTGGTCTGGAATTGGACAGAGGGGTTGGGGCCATCAACATCGTTTGCCACGGCAGACACGGTCAGCGCTGCGGGTGCCGTGAAGCTCCCGGAGATGCTGGTGAGCGAGATCGTGGGGGGCTGGTTGGGCGGAGGCAGAATGGTGAGAGTCACGGTCTTGCTGTCCGAGCCGCTGGCGTTCGTCGCGGTGAGGGTGAACGTGAAGCTGCCGCTGACAGTCGGCGTGCCAGTAATGGTCCCGGCACCGCCGTTGAAAGTAAGCCCTGACGGCAAACTGCCACTGAGGCCAAACCCAGTGGGCGAACCTGTCGCGCTGAGGACATGCGAGAAGGGAGACCCATTGGTGCCGGTCAGACTGGCCGGGCTTGTGATCACGGGGGCAGGAGCGGGGGATGCGATGGTGAAAGTCACCACCCTGCCATCAAAGCCAAGCGGGGAGTTGTAAGCCGTGATCGTCACGGGGTAGGTCCCGGCGGTCGTTGGGACGCCACTGACGCGGCCGTTCGTCGCAAGCATCGAAAGCCCCGTCGGCAGTCCAAAAGCCATGTAGTTGGTCGGCGAGTTCGACGCGATGGTTTGGTAGGTCAGCGATTGCCCCACCATCCCGGTCACGCTAGTCGGGCTGGTGATGAACGGGGGTGTCGGATAAACGGTGAGCACCACGCTTGCGGAACTGGTGCCGGCGGCGTTGCTGGCGGTCAGAGTAAGCGCAAAGTTACCTGTGACAGTGGGAGTCCCAGTGACCCGCCCAGTGACCGGGTCAATGGCGATGCCGGCCGGGAGTCCGGTGGCCCCAAAGGCCGTGGCGTTGTTGCTGGCCAAGCTGATCTGGTTGGTGAACGGCTGGTTGGCGAAGGCGGTCCACGCGCCCGGTGCCACAATCACCGGTGGCACGCCGACTAACACAACCGAGCTTGCCGGTGCCAAATTCGCCGTAATGGGGTTCGCCAACGCGTCGAGGACTGAGGTCGAAACCGGGGTGCTCTCAAAGGAGAGTAGCGTGGAGCCAGTCGCCGATTGCATTGCGCGGAAGGTCAACGTCACCACCGACTGAGTGCCAGATGCGATGCTCGCGCCAGCGGGCAACCCAAGGAGAACACCAACGCGCCCGCTGGGAAGCTGGTTCGTATTCACGTTGAGTGACGCACCGGCTTCGTTGTTGGAGGCACCCACGAACGACAGCTTCATCGCATCCCACGAAATGCTTGTCGAGAGGGCGTTCACGACCGCGTTGGTGCTGATGAGCTGGACGGGCACGGCGAACTCGGAGCCGACGAGGACCGCCGTGGGCAGGCTGAAACCGAGACTGACCGTGCTCACCTGGGCCGGCGCGTTGGTCACCGTCACATTGGTGGTGAGAATGGTGCTGCGTGCGCCCTGGCCATCAATTGCTTGCACCGACAGACTGTGCGAGCCCGCTGCGAGACCCGGCACAGTGAATACGAAGGGCCGAGCGCTGAGCGTGGAGAACACCGTGCTGTTCGTGGACAACTGCACGGACGGGGTGGTGCCGTCGGGATCGCTCGCGTCCACGCTAACCGTAAGGGAAGCGGGCGCCTGCCGCAGCCCGGCGACCGAGATTGCGGTGATGGTCGGCGGCTGGTTCGGCGCGGCTTGAATTGTCAATGTAAACGACCCAAAGCCAGTGCCGCCCGGGCCGGTGGCAGCCAGGTTGATGGTATGCGTGCCCGCACTGGTGGGGGTTCCAGAGATCTGGCCCGAGTTCGCATTCAACACAAAACCCGACGGCAGCCCGGTGGCCACGAAGCTGGCCGCCCCGTTGTTGGCGACCACCTGAAACGAGAAAGGCGAGCCAACGGTGGCACTGGCCGTGGTCGGAGAGGTGATGACTGGAGCAGGGGCCGGGTTTACCAACAGAGTGAGGATGATTCCCCCTGCTCCTCCGGCCCCGCTCGCGTTCACCGCAAAGAAGTGCGTCCCGCTTGCCGTTGGCACACCGGAAAGCACTCCGTTGGTCGCATTGAGCGTCAGCCAAGCCGGGGCAGAGCCAACACTGAACCCAGTAACGTTCCCGGTGGTAGTGATCATGTAGGTGAACGGCACGCCCACGGTCGCCGTCGCGCTCGTCGGGCTGGTGACGGCGGGAGGGGGCACGCTGATGGTCAGGGTGGCGGCAGCGCTGTAAACTGGGCCGCCATAGTTGCTTGCCATGAGGCGGAAGCGATGACCTGACATTGCCGTGATCACATTGATTACAACCAAATTGGTGCTGGTCGCGCCGGTGACGCCATCAGCAGCGGAGAGCCACTGCCAGGTGGCGCCCGCATCGGTGCTGCGCTGCCATTGCAGGGCGAGGCCGGGAGAGCCAGAGGAAGCTTCGGCGGAAAACGTGGCGGCCGTCCCAGGCATGACTACAGCGTTCGTCGGACTCCTGGTGATGGCGGGCGGCGCAATGTTGGTGCTCGCAAGGTTCAGGCTGAGCTCACCGGTCTGGCCATTGTAACCATCCACAGCGATGTAGTAAGTGAGCCCGGCCAGCGCCACGAAGTCCACTCGGCTGGCAAGCGTGCTGGCGGTGTCGTCGTTGGCGGTCAACAGCAGCAGATTTGTCACCATCGGTGGGCTGTTGGTGGCGACGTAGACCGCCAGGGTCGTGTCAAACGCCGAACCAAATGTGTCGATGCGAGCGTTCGCCCCCGCAGTCGGCGTCCAACGCCACCAGAGCGATCCACCGCCAAAATTGCCTGCATGGCTGGGTTCCCCCGCTTCCTTCGATGCGTTCGCGGAGGATGCGGTGAGGGTGAGGTTGGTTCCGCTCAACACCGCGGCGTTGGCGAAAGCATCATTGGCTGGAACAGGGGCGCTTGAAGTGGTCGCCCCCATCGCGAGAGGGAACCCCGAGGTGTCGTAGGCAGCGCTGTGAAACGTGACCGTCTGCCGGCCGTTAACCGCGATCGAGTAGGTAAGCTCCAACCATCCGAACTTCCAGGCATCGGCCGCCGTAGCGCGCATTTTGAAGCCCAAATACTTGCGCGTGAAGCCAGTGTTGCCGGACGGAAGCCACATCGAGAGCCCATTGTCAAAGAACACGGACCCCAGCACCGCGACAGACGCGTTGGTCGTGACGATGCTGCTTGTCGTGACTTGTTCGCCGACCTCAAGCTTGGCCGCTGTCACATTCCCCGCCACCATGCGACTGCCAATGAGAAACTCCCCACTCTGTTGCCGAACGATGGCGTAGTTGAACGCAATCTGGGGATCCTTGACGGCCAAGAACTGGAGGCTATTCCCCGCCAAGGACAGTGTCAGAGTGTTGGTTGTGCCGGCACTGGTGGGCGTCACCAGCACGCCATCGTTCATTGAGACGACGACAACCCCGGCAGTTGCTGGCAGTGCCCACAGACACAGGGCCACGATCAGTGGAAGCAGACAACGGCAAGTAGCGGAAATGCCCAGTCGGCTCAATAGCTTGCAGGTTTCGGTCTCAGCCGCCTGAGCGGCTTGTTTGACGTAGCGGGTCTGGCTTGGGCTGGTTTTCATGGTTGTGCGTTGGTCGGAAGCTCGGCGGGACGCATCGGTCCCTGCCAAACAGTATCTGGGTGAGGGCTAGTTGTTACAAAGCCCTACAGGGGTGGCGATGAACGGGAGCGCGTGTGCCGACTAGCCTTGCCCCACTGCGAAAGGGTGCGCCTGTGGTGGCGCTGAAGTTTGATCGGGTTTGAATTCCTCACGCCGGCGGCCAGAATCCGATTGCGACTGTGCCGGGAATCTGGTGGGGTAGCCGCACGCTGGGAAGCGAAGCATCCTAAGTCCCATGTCACCATCCGACGGTCCTCCGCCCTTGCCGCGGCACGCAGTGCCGCCCCCCTTGCCGCGCCACGCGGTCGCGGATTCCCAGCGCGAGCCGGCGGCTCCGCCCGCCGACTTGCTAGCCCATCTGGAGGAACGCGGCTACAAGGTCTTTGAGCGGATCGGGTCGGGCGGGTTCGCCCATGTTTACAAGGGCTACGATGTCCGCCACCAGCGCTACGTCGCCCTCAAGGTGTTGCGCAGCGAAGCTAGCGAGGTGGCGGCCAAGCGCTTCAAGGATGAATCCGTCCTGCTGGCCAAGTGCAACCATCCCAACATCGTGCGGATCTACGATAGTGGTGAGTATGAGGGCAGCCCCTTCCTAGTCGTGGAACTGGTGGCGAGCCCCGCAGGAAGGTCCAGCCCCCGGACCCTGACCGAGCTCAAGGAGACGCCGGAAGGCTGGGCGCGGCTGTTCGCCACCTTGGCCCGGGCCCTGCAAACGGCCCACGACGCCAAGCTGACCCACCGCGACCTGAAGCCCGAAAACATCCTCCTGCGGGGTGAGACCAAGGAGCCGGTGATCGTGGATTTCGGCATGGCTCGGGATGCGAACCGCCTCATTGACGGCAACGTCACGCGCGGCTTCGCTGGCACGCCGTCCTACATGGCCCCGGAGCAGGTTTTGGAGGCGCGGCGCAAGCACGTCGGCCCCGCCACCGATCAGTGGGCGCTGGGGGTGCTGCTATACGAAGTGCTGACCGGTCGGCGGCCCTTCGATGTCAGCCGGGAGGATCACGAAATCTTGGCGGCGATTTGCAACCCCGAGTTCGAGCCGGAGCCGCCGCGCCAACGGATGCCGGCCCTGCCGCGGGCCTTGGAAGCGATCTGCCTGAAGTGCCTCCACCGGGATCCTGACTTCCGTTATGCGTCAATGGCCTCGCTGGCCAACGATCTGGAGCTGTTCCTGTCCATCGGCCAGAGCCTGGCGGAGGCGGAGGTGCTGACGCCGACCCGGCGCGTGTTGAAGAAGACGACGCTGCTGGTCCGCCGCCACTGGGTCGCCACCGCGGCCATCGCGGGGTTGGCGGGAATCATGTGCGTGGTCGTGGCGTATGTGCTGCTGTATAAGCGGGAGGTGATGGAATACTACTCGAGCTACGTGTTGCGGTGGGGGGTGCCCCACGGCATTTCACCGCTGACGGAGTCCGAAGTGAGGCGGAGGGAGGGCTCCTACATGCTCGTTCGCGAGGGCTATCGGGGGAGGATTGTGGCGCTGGTGAACATCAACGGCCACGAGGCACCTGATGGAAGCTTCGTAGCAACAAATGATGGCCACGACGAAATGGGCACAGCCGCCATCGAAGTCCGCTACGACGCCCACGAGCGGGGCACCAACTCGGTCCGTGAGCTCCGGTATCTGGACTTCGCCAAGCGGGAGCTGCTGCGGCGCAGCTACGACGAAACACTGGAGGTGATCCGCTTCACCCGAGGCTCTGGAAAGGAGGCGGTATTGGCTTCACCGACTCCAACGGTTCGCGATTCGTCATTTGCGGGGGATAGCCCCACTTTCATCTCCAGCGCCAATGCGATACTCGTGTCTTACGACCGCAACGGGTTCGAGGTCACGAACCTGTTCGTAGATCAATTCTTGAGTCCAGCGCTGGACGCCAACGGCGCAGGTGGCGTGGCGTGGCGGCGGGACGACTCCGGGAGAAAAATCGAACAATGGTGGCTGGGAACCAATGCCGAACCCAGCGCAGCGTCCGATGGCGTGGCCCGGGAGACTTGGCAGTATGACGCGACTGGAAATCTCGTCACGAATTCCGTGTTCGGGCTCGATGGTAAGCCGGTCCTCAATAGACACGGCGTGGCCATGACCCGCATTCAATACGACAGCGTCGGCAATTGGACAAACCGCGCATTCTTTGGTGTGGACGGAAAGCCGGTGCAAAACATCGTGAAGATTGCAGGTATGAGCTTGGTTCGCGACAGATACGGACGAGAGATCCAAAGAACCTACGTCGGCACGGACGGGAGGCCGACATTACACGCCGAAGGGGCTGCCCGCAGGGATCTTGAGTATGGTGAGTTTGGAAGCCCGACAACGGTGCGATTCTTTAACCTAAATGGCGATCCAGTCGGTGTAAAAGATAGCGGTCCGGTGGGGGTTTTGCATTACAACCAGACCGGAGACTTCATGGGAGGATACTCGCGGGGGGTGGATGGAAGAGGAATTACAAATCGGTATGGGGTCGCCCGCGAAATCCCCAAGCTCGACCGCCAAGGCCGGATCGTTGAATTGACGTTCGCTGATGCCAGCGGAAGGCCCATGGTTAATAGCGATGGTGTCGGCTTGCTCAAAATGGAATATGATAAATGGGGAGTAATTTCCCGGGAATATTTCGGAGCATCCAACCAACCGGTAACTGTGTATGGCGTTCATCTCCTCAAAGTTACACGAAACCCGCAGGGCAGACTGACAGGAGCAGCCTTTTTCGGTGTGGACGGCCAACCGGCCTACCATGCGTCCAGACCGACTCGTTCGACAATGTCTTACCATTCCGATGGCAAAGTGGCTCTGCGGACCTACGACATGCTCGCAGCCGGGGAAGGCGGGGTCGCATCAACGCCGGTGCGGGTGAGCATCCAATTTGACCTGGCCGGCAACGAGACAGAACTTTCCCATCGGGACCCAATGGGCAACGCCATCCTTTGCTTGTATAGACCAGTTGCCTCGGATGCCGGGCGCGTGGGAACGAATGGCGTGAGCGACAGTTTTGAAGTAGAAGGCTTGCCAGGAAAGATCACGCTTTCAAGGCAGGGATATGCCGTTCGGCAGAGTCGCTATGACGCAAAGGGCCGACTGCTGGAAGAGCGTTTTCTGGGGACCAACCTTGCGCTCGTCGTTCCGGCTCCCGAGGGGTATGCCCGTGCCGCTTATAGTTATTCCGGAGATGGCGACGGTCGGCGGACAGTTTTTTACGACGCTCAAGACCGCGAACTACAACAAGCGGCTCTTATCCGCCGGGTTCAAAAGTCCTCATACGCGGAAACGCTGGGCTTGCTGGCGGGAGACATTGTGCTCTCCGTGGGGGATAAGGCGGTTGCCGCCGATTCCCCGCTGGAAACCTTGATGACCCAGCGTGCCGTGCCCACGGAGTTGACCCTCCGCAGAGGAGCTTCACTGCTGCGGTTTTCGGTGGGCCGACGGGGGCTCATCGGCATCGAATTCCGGCCGATTGCCCGGCCTGCCGAGTGACCGTTCGAGCCGCGTTAGCTCCAGGAGGCGACCGGTTCAAATTCCTGGTGGTGCTCCGGGTGGTCGCCCAGCACCTGTTCCGCAACGCTGGCCCAGCAGTGCATCTGAAACACCGTAGGGTTACATCCCACATGCAGCACCGGTTGGAGGCCGTTCAGCCGCGCCAGTCCGAAGGCGCTCAAGGCGCGCTCCTTGCACTGCACCGGCAGCCAGTGCCGGGCTGCGGCGGTTTGGACAGCCTCGTGAATCCGCTCGGCGTTCTCGCTTGCGGCTGTTGCGCGCGAGGGGAACGCCATGGTCCAGACACGCACCGCGGCGGGCCACCGCAGCAGGTGGAGGGAAAACCAGGCAATGCTCATCAATCGCGAGGCTTCGCGTGTGCCCACCTGACTTCCGGGTTGCACCTGGCGCAGCCAAGCGGCCAACACCCTCGCCACTGCCCGCTCTCCGGCCTGAAGAAACATTTTCCCCGGCCGGGTGGCCTCCGCCAGCAACCCTGCTGCGCGGAGTTCCTCGACAAGGGCGGCATCCGCTTCATCGCAGTCCATCGGCTGGCGTGGATGCAGCATTGAGCCCAGCCGTGCTGCTGTGTCCTTGTCCAAGGCGAACGAGCCGCCGTTGAGGTCCACGAGCCAGGCCCCGCCATGCGTCCGTGGCAGGAGGAGGATTTCCGAACGCAGGCGCAGGGGCGGCGGGAAGGTGCGGGGGATGGGTTGGATTGCTTGTGAGGTCATGGGGCCGGGTCGCTGGTGGTTGCTGACGGAAGGACGCAACACCGCGCCGCTCGCACGCGAGCGGCGCGGTGGCCGAGAGCCTGCCGCTATTTGTAATACGCGCGCAGGCAGTCATTGTCGTTGTAGCGGCCATCCGCCCCGCGGATCAGTTCGACGGTCTGCCCCACCTTCATCAGGCGCTTGGCACCCGAGGTTGGCTTGGGGGCCGGGTTCTGACTGGACTGCTTGCTCTTCCCGTTCTGGATTTTCATAATATGTTCGCTTTCTTTTGCCGGGCCTGTGCCGTCACCGTGACGACCGCTGGTCCCGTCGCAGCCATTACTGGGATATAGTAGGCTTGTTACTTGGCAACTTGCGGCGGGGACGATGGCATTATTGGAGCGAGGTGGCGTGCCGAACGGAAGGTTTTCCTGCCCGCCCGTTCAACTTCCACTTCGAGCACTACGCATCGCTTGCCAAGGTGCCCGTGACGGCCACGAAGGTCGCTTGGGTTTGAATTCCCCGCGCCGCCGGCCAGAATCCCATTGCCACGGCGCGGCGAATTTGGTGGGGTAGCAGCACGCTGGGAAGCGAGCAACCTAAGACCATGTCCGCACCATCCGACGGTCCTCCGCGCTTACCGCGGCAAGCGGTGCCGCCTCCCCTGCCGCGCCACGCGGTTGCGGATTCCCAGCGCGAGCCGGCGGCTCCGCCCGCCGACTTGGTAGCCCACCTGGAGGAACGCGGTTACAAGGTGTTCGAGCAGATTGGCGCGGGTGGGTTTGCCCATGTTTACAAGGGCTACGATGAGCGCCACCAACGATTTGTCGCCCTCAAGGTGCTGCGCCACGACGCCGACCCGGTGGCCGCCCAGCGCTTCAGGGCGGAGTCCGTCCTGCTGGCCAAGTGCAACCATTCCAACATCGTTCGGATTTACGATAGTGGTGAGCATGAAGGCAGCCCCTACCTGGTGGTGGAACTGGTGGCGAGCCGCGCAGGAAGGTCCAGCCCCCGGACCCTGACCGAGCTCAAGGAGACGCCGGAAGGCTGGGCGCGGCTGTTCGCCACTCTGGCCCGGGCCCTGCAAACGGCCCACGAGGCCAAGCTGACTCACCGCGACCTGAAGCCTGAAAACATCCTGCTGCGCGGGGAGACTGCGGAACCGGTGATCGTGGATTTCGGCATGGCCCGAGATGCGAACCGCCTCATTGACGGCAACGTCACCCGCAACCTGGCTGGGACTCCGTCCTACATGGCTCCGGAGCAGATTCTGGAGGCGCGGCGTAAGCAGGTCGGCCCGGCCACCGATCAGTGGGCGCTCGGGGTGCTGCTATACGAAGTCCTCACCGGCCGGCGGCCCTTCGATGTCAGCCGCGAGGACCACGAGATTCTGGCGGCGATTTGCAATCCCGAGTTCGAGCCGGTGCCGCTGCGCCACCTGGTGCCGACCCTTCCTCGGGCCTTGGAGGCGATCTGCCTGAAATGCCTCCAGCGGGATCCTGACTTTCGCTATGCCTCCATGGCCTCGCTGGCCAACGACTTGGAGCTGTTCCTGTCCATCGGCCAGAGTCTGGCGGAGGCAGAGGTGCTGACGCCGACCCGGCGGGCCCTGAGGAAGACTACGCTGCTGATCCGCCGGCACTGGGTCGCCACTGCAGCGGTCACAGTTCTGGCGGGGTTTGGGCTGCTGCTCTTCGCGGGGTTCCTGCTGGGTGGCCGGAAGGTAAAGGAGTATTACAAGGACTATACCTTGAAGTGGGGCGTGCCGCACGGCATCACCCGGATTCAGGAAGCCGATGTGAAGCGGCGGGAACGCTCCTACTTGATCATTCGAGAGGGATACGTGGGGAAGGTCCTGGCCCTGCACAGAATCTCCAGCCAGCTCACTGCGGCGGGCGAGTTCACCGTGGTGGACGACGAGGATGAAATTGGGGCAGCCACCATTGAGGTTCGCTATGCAGACAAACCGGGGGGCGGCAAGGTGGTGCGGGAGCTGTGCTACCTGAACGACAGGACGAACGAGGTGCTGAAGCGCCATTATCAGGATGATGAGCTCCGGTCGGTCAGTTTCACGCGTCGCGCTGCGGGGGACAGGTTTGCCACCCACCCAGCGGTGCTACGGGAATTGTTGCCCTTGTTTATGTCCCATCCCACCGGTCTTCGCGTCGCCTACGACCATCGCGGGTTTGAGCTGACCAACTTGTTCGTTGATGTTTTAGGTCAGCCAGTCCTTGATCGGGAAGGCAACGGCGGCGTGGCTTGGAAAGTGGATGAGGCCGGCCGGAAGGTGGAGCAATGGTGGTTGGGAACCAATGCGCAGCCGGCCGCCAGGTCTTTCGGCATTGCGCGGGAAGTGAGGAAATACGACCCCACAGGAGACTTGGTGGAGAAGGCAAAGTTTGAGCACGATGGCGCGCTCCTCTTGCGAACTCGCACGCAGTATGACAAGTGGGGGAACTGGACTGCCACCAGTTTTCTGGAGCCAGCGGTGGAACCCGCGAACGGGGCAACCGGAGTTTCCAGCATTGGCTGTGTCCGCGATCAGGCCGGAAGAAAAGCGGAACTGACTCATTTCGGCATCCATGGGACTCCAGTATCGGACGAAGACGGCGTGGCGCGCACGACGTATGAGTATGACGGCGGCTGGCGGGTGAGGAAGACCAGCTACTTCGATTTTGACGGTCAGAGTTTTCGCCCAATGCCCGGAGTCGCGGCGGAAATCTCAGGATATGACGAGCGGGGGCAGCTTGTCGAACTCTCCATGTTGGACGCGGAGGGCAAGTTGGTGCTTGGTCGTAAGGGTTTCGCCCGGGTGCGGTGGAAGCTGGATCCCGCAGGCCGGGTGATAGAACAACACGCTCTGGGTGTGACCGGGGAGCGGGTGCTCTCTGCGGAAGGTTTCGCCTCGGTCAGTTTGGAACATGA
The DNA here is from genome assembly GCA_040081795.1 of Limisphaerales bacterium. Taxonomy (GTDB): domain Bacteria; phylum Verrucomicrobiota; class Verrucomicrobiia; order Limisphaerales; family SXTU01; genus SXTU01. The sequence goes on from JBEBFV010000055.1 coordinate 15,607, forward strand.
CCAATGGGGTCTCACTTCGATGAGATGCTTTGGGGTCCGTGGGGAACCGGTTGAAGTCGCCGGCTATCATCGTCTCAACGTGCGGCGGAACGTGCGCGGGCGGATTGAGGAAGCGGCGGGGTTCAGTTGGGATGGGAAGCCAGTTAGTGGTCCATGGGGCTGCCTTCGGACCGCCCTGTCTTACCACGAGAACGGCAGCACTTCCCAGATTCAGCGCGACCTGATGGTAGCCGAGGAGGGGGCTGAATCCAGGAAGTGGGTTCGCGAGGAAGCCCGATACAATCCAAGTGGTCACGAGACGACGCATTCATTCTTTGATGCCCAGAATCGCCCCACCTTGGGTTTGCGAATCGAAAGTGCCCAAGCTCAACCTCTGCGGCCAAGCCCTGCGGGGGCCGGTCGGCCGGATGCCGAGTTCGTCGCCTCCAAACGCGGTTACGCCGTGAGGCAAAGCTACTACGACGAGCAGCAGCGGTTAACCGAGGTGCGGTATCTGGGGACCAACCTCGCGCCCGTGGTTTCGGTCGAAGGCTTTGCTTCGATAAAAGTCAGTTACGAGCAGCCGGGCACTAGCTCGACTAGGTATTTTGGAGCGGACGGTCAACCCATTGCAGTGGGTGGTTGCTTTCGCCTAGATGCAAAGCGCGATGCGGAAGGACGGATCGTCGAGAGGGCCCTGTTCGATCAGCATGACAACCCGGCGCGGTCAGAATTCGGGTTCAACCGGCTCGTGGTCTCCTACCATCCCAATGGCGAAGCCTCCCGAAAGCAATCCGACTGGCTGGTGCCCGATGCCGATGGCGGGGGACTTACGCCCGTCACGCAAGTGATCGAATTCGATAACGTCGGCTTTGAGACGCGGAGGGCATTCTTGGATCACAAGCAAAGTCCCACGCTATGTTCCATTGAGCCGGTTGGTGAATCGGCTCCCCGCAGTTCTCCCGCTGCCAGCGCCGGGAGTGGTGCCGCGTCGGAGTCGAAGGATCAAATCGTCCGATCTCGCCGGGGCTTCGCCGTGAGGGAATACCGTTATGATGACGAGCACCGGCTTGTTGAGGAGCGCTTTTTGGGAACCAACTTGGTGCCGATTAGGCCGGCGGCTTACGGTTACGCCAAGCTTACTCACAGCTACGGCGTTGGCGACCAGGTCCAGCGCACAGAATGTTTTGACGAACAGGGGCGAGAGCTGCCCCAAGCCGCGCGGATCATGGAGGTTCGGGCGGGGTCGCTCGCGGAAGGCGTTGGCCTGCAAGTGGGAGATATCGTGCTGTCACTGGGAGGCCACACGGTTTCCGCTGACGCGCCGCTGGGCAAGCTGGTTGGGGAACGCCCCGTGCCCGCCGAACTCACGGTCAAGCGCGGAACCGCGCGGCTCCGCTTCTCCTTGGAAAGGCCCGGCCCGTTGGGTGTAAGGTTCGAGCCGGTGTCCCAGCTCGTGGAGTGATCTTCTGAGCCGCGTTAGCTCCAAGTCGCCACTTGTTCAAACTCCCGGTGGTGCTCCGGATGGTCTCCGGCTCACCATCTCAGGATCATTTGGGTCTGATCGCAATGAACCCCAGAAGACCTCGCCGTAGAGCCCATATGGGTTGTTCTTTTCGCGCAAAGTGTCCAGAAGCCCCCACTTACTCCGATCCCGGAGCTTCGCATCAATGCTGGCAAAGAACTGCCCATAAACTTTTTCCGCCAACTTTCGGTCGCCGAGCACCTGGCGTGGATGGTTAAACCGGCCCTCACTTTTGCTCGGAGCTTTCACGTCGGCATTCCTCGCTACTGAAGGTTCTCCTTGCTGACCAGCGGCAACTGACACCGTTCTGGTTCCGTCATCGCGTTGTCGCATCACGGCCACCGTCAAGACGACCGCCCCCACCCCAATCGCCCACGGCAGCCACCACATATCGCGCCTTGGCGTGAGCGGAGGTGCCGCATTTGCCTGGAGTTGGCTGCCACAGCGGCTGCAAAAGCGACCGCTGCCTTCATCGCCGCATTGGTGACATTTCATAATCTGATGTGTGGTCACAACTGTCCGGCCATTGACCGAGGCGAAGTCGCTTTCGCCCTTTGGTGACAAGGCTCTTGTGCGGGTCAGGCGGTGTGAGCGATTTCAACTTCGCAACCGTCCCGCGCTACCCTCCCGGGATGAATGCCGGCAAATACGTCCTCACGCTGTCAGCGGCGGAATGAAAGTGGGGTAATCCTGGCGGTTTGAAATTCCGTTTTCTTCCCTCGGGTTTTCTTCAGGATTCAGCCGAAGATTTTTTCTTCCTTCTTCCTTTGTTCTTCCCGGAGGCAGGAGTTTTTTTGATTGCCCGGCGCGGCGCGTTTTCTTCCGTGTTGGGGCACGATGAATTTCCCGCCCAGCCGCCGCAAGTGCCGGTGCTGCAGTCTTTTCTTCACGCCTGAGCCCCATAACCGGGGACGCCAGCATTACTGTTGCGCCCCGGATTGCCGCCGTGCCAGCAAGGCCGCCAGCCAGCGGCGCTGGCTGGGCCAGGCGGCCAATCGCAACTACTTCCGGGACGCGGCCAACGTGGAGCGGGTCCGGCAGTGGCGCAAAGCCAATCCCGGCTACTGGAGGCGATCCAAGTCGCGTTCAAAACCGGGTCAACCCGTTGAACCCGAGGTGCTTGACCCGGCAACGAGTTCTTGTAACGCAAGCCCACGAGATCTCGTTGCGTTACAAGATTTCGTTCTGACAGATCACCCTGTCTTTGTGGGCCTTCTCTCCATGGTGACGGGCTCCACGTTACAAGAGGACATCGCGGCCGTCGGGCGCAATTTGCTACTTCAGGGGCGAACCATTCTGGGTTTTGAAAGCCCGGGAAAACCGACTGCCAGCCATGATTCAAAAACGATTGCTCCGGCCCGACCGCCTCCGCCAGGTGCCGCCCAGTTTCAACTGGGTGGATCACCGGCTGGTGCGCGACCACCACCTTGACCGCTGCGACTGCACGTCGCTGGCGCTCTATCTTTTCCTGGTCACGGTCTGCGACGTCCAGGGCTTGAGCTATTACTCCGACACCTCCGTGTGCCGGCGTTTGAAAATCGACGCGCTCCAGCTCTCCGCGGCCCGCTTGCAGTTGGAAAAGGCCGACCTGATTGCATTTCACAAACCGCTCTATCAAGTCCTGGGTCTGGACCCGGCCGAGGCGGTGGCCGCGTTGCCCCGCGCCGGGCAGACCCGCTCGGTGGCCGACATTCTCCAGCGCCTGGCGCAGGGAGGCGGCCAGTGATCACTTACGAGACCTATTGCCAGATCCGGTTGCTCCACGATCAAAGGCAGCTCACGGCCTCGCAGATCGCCGCGGAGCTTCAGTTGGACATCAAGACGGTCGAGAAGTGGATCAGCCAGGCGACCTTTGCGCCGCGCAAGAGCCCCAAGCGCTCCAGCAAGCTCGACGCGTTCAAGCAGCAGATCATCGCCCTGCTCGACCGCCATCCTTACACGGCGCAGCAGATCCTCCAGCAACTCGAAGCACAGGGCTATGCGGGCGGCTACGGCATCCTCAAGGATTACGTGCGGCGGATACGGCCCGTCCGCAAGCCCGCCTTCCTGATGCTGGAGTTTGCCGCGGGTGAATGCGCCCAGGTGGACTGGGGCCAATACGGTTCCGTCCCGGTGGGTTCCACCCGGCGCCGGCTCTCCTTCTTTGTCATGGTGCTCTGTTACAGCCGGATGATGTATGTGGAGTTCACCCTCTCCGAGGCCATGGACCATTTCCTGACCTGCCACCGGCACGCCTTCGAGTTCTTTGGCGGCGTCCCGCAAAAGATCATGATCGACAACCTCAAGGTGGGCGTCGTGCGCCACCCGCTCGGCCAGAAGGCGCTCTTCAATCCCCGCTACGCTGATTTTGCGGCCCATCATGGTTTTACCCCCGTCGCCTGCAACGTCCGCAAGGCCAATGAAAAGGGGCGCGTGGAAAACGGCGTCGGCTACGTGAAGAAGAACTTCCTCAACGGGCTGCAAATCCCCGCCTTCGCGGCGGTCAATCCCGCCGCCGTGCAATGGCGGGACACCATCGCCAACGTGCGCCTCCACGGCGAGACCCGGCAGAAACCACTCCTGCTCTTCGTGCAGGAAAAGCCGCTGCTCAAACCCCTGCCGGCGATGCCCTACGACTGCTCCCTCATTCAACCCGCGCCGGTCAGCCCGTCAACGACAACTATTTCTCCTTTCAGCGACAACTATAATTCCCCAGTGGGCATGAGGTGTTTGGCTTGAGGGTGGTGAGGGTTGCCCCTGGCTGGT
>JBEBFV010000429.1:0-5586 GCA_040081795.1 Limisphaerales bacterium
TCTACCGCAAGAGCGTCGAGGGCAAGCAGCCGGAGTGGATCGCGCGCTGGCTGGATCAAGGCAAGCCCGCGTGGCTCGTGGAAATCCAGCGCCACCCCGCGCTCAAGAACGAAATCCCCCGCGTCATTCGACCGGACATCCTGCTGACCGAAGGCGGCTTCAGCATCACGGAGCTGGACAGCGTGCCCGGCGGCATCGGGCTGACGAGCTGGTTGAACCAGACGTATGCAGCAGTCAGCGGTCAGCAGTCAGCGGTCAGCGTCATTGGCGGTGCGAACGGGATGCTCGCCGGCTTCGCGTCCATTTTCGGCGATGCGGAGCGCGTTCACATAGTCGTCTCAGAGGAATCAGCCAGCTACCTCCCCGAGATGGACTGGCTCGCGGGACAGTTAAACGTCGGCGGCGGCCCACTCTTCACTCTTCACTCTTCACCCTTCAACTCCCCCGCTCTCGGCGACGCCGTGTATCGCTTCTTCGAGCTGTTCGACGTGGCGAATGTGCCGGGGGCGAGGCGTCTCTTCGGGCTGGCCACTGAGAAGCAAATCCGCCTCACCCCGCCGCCGCGTCCGGTGTTCGAGGAGAAGCTGCTCTTCGCCCTGCTCTGGAACCGCAACCTGCGCGGCTTCTGGCGGCAGGAGTTGGGCGAGGGCTTTCTGAACCGCCTTCAACGCGCCGTGCCCTACACGTGGATCGTGGATCCGACGCCGCTGCCGCCGCACGCGGCCATTCCCGAGCTGAACCTCACCGACTGGCGACAGCTCATGGCCCTCTCGCAGCGCGAGCGCGAGCTGATTCTGAAAGTCTCCGGCTACTCCGAGGAAGCGTGGGGCGCGCGAGGAGTTTACTTCGGCAGCGACCTCTCGACGGCAGAATGGAGCGTGGCGGTGGAGAAGGCGCTGCGTGACTTCGATCGCACGCCCTACGTGCTCCAGCGCTACCACAAGCCCCGCCTCGTCGAGTCGAGCTGGTTCGACTTCGCCAGCAACCAGCTCGTGCCCATGCCGGGACGCGTGCGGCTCTGCCCATATTACTTCGTCGGTGGCGAAGGCGATGCCGCGCGCGCGAACCTCGGCGGCGTGCTTGCCACCATCTGCCCGGCGGACAAGAAGATCATCCACGGGATGAAAGATGCGATCCTCGCCCCGTGCGCGGTGTGAGCGGAGCGCGGCCTTCAGGCCGCAGAAAGCCGGGCAGGAACAGAGCGATCGGAAAGTTTCCGGCTGATTCACGTTTTTGCGGCGTGAACGCCGCGCCCCTTCTGAAACAGATTCGACATTCCCCCTTCCCCATTCGACCTTCTCCCCGTGACCTTGCTGGCCTTCACGATCATGGCGTTCAGCTCGATGTTCGTCATCGTGGACCCCATCGCGAGCATCCCGGCGTTCCTCGCGATGACCGCGCGGGACACGCCGGAGCAGCGCATCAAGATGGCGCGGCTCGCGTGCCTCGTGGCGTCGGGCGTGCTGCTGACCTTCGCGGTTGTCGGCAAGTGGATCTTCCAATACCTCGGCATCACCCTGCCGGCCTTCCAGATGGCGGCGAGCCTGGTGCTGCTGCTCGTGGCGCTGGACATGATCCGCGCGCAACGCTCACGCGTGCAGGAGACGGCCGAGGAGACCATCGCCGGCTCGGAGAAGGAGGACATCGCCATCACGCCCCTCGCCATCCCGATGCTTGCGGGGCCGGGCGCGATCTCCACCGCCGTGCTGCTGCACAACCAGGCCCGGGGCTGGCAGCAAAACGTCGCCCTCTACCTGTGCATCATCGCCGTGTGCGCGGCCAGCTACTACATCCTGCGCGTCAGCGCCCGGGGCGCGAAGTGGCTCACCCCCATTGCGATGAAGATCGTCATCCGTGTGATGGGCCTGTTGCTGGCGGCGCTGGCCTTCCAGTTCCTCATCAACGCGGTGAACGAGCTGCGCAAGGCAAGCTGAGCAAGGGGGACGAGCGCAGCAGCAAACTCCAGCTTGCGCGATGGACAGGTCCGACCCGAGCCACATTTTTCATTTCCGTCCTGACCGAGTTCTGTTTCGCTTTCCGCACAGACATGAACACCACTTCCCGCCGCCATTTCCTCCGAGCCGCAGCCGCCACGCTCATCGCGGCCCCTTCTGCCCACGCCATTGCGCCGCTGGGCCGCACCGGCAAGGCCCGCCTCCAACTCAGCCTCGCCGCCTACTCGTTCCGCGAGTTCTTCGGCGCGGATGTCCAGCGCCCCGCTGGTAAGAAAGGTGCCGCGCCCGCCGGACAGACGATGGACATGTTCAAGTTCGTGGACTACTGCGCCGAGCACGGCTGCGATGGCGCGGAACTGACGGGCTATTACTTCCCGCGCGAACTGGCCACCGACTATCTCGTGCAGTTGCGGCGGCACGTGTTCATCAAGGGCCTGGCCGTGAGCGGCACAGCCATCGGCAACAACTTCTCCCATCCCAAGGGGCCGAAGCGCGACGAGGAGATTGCGCAGACGAAGCTGTGGATTGACCGCGCCGCCGTGCTGGGCGCTCCGCACATCCGCGTCTTCGCCGGGCAGACGAAGGAGATCGAGCGCGACGCGGCGGACAAGCTCGTCGTCGCCGCGCTGGAGGAGTGCTGCGACTACGCCGGGCAGAAGGGCATTTTCCTCGGCATTGAGAACCACGACGCCATCGGCAGCGCGGAGCATCTGCTCAAGCTCATCAAGCAGGTCAACAGCCGCTGGCTAGCAGTGAACCTCGACTCCGGCAACTTCCGCACCGCCGACCCTTACAAGGACTTCGCCGAGATCGCGCCCTACGCGGTCAACGTGCAGCTAAAGACGGAGATCAATCCCGTGGGCGCAGCAAAGGCTGGCCCGCAGCCCGCCGACCTCCCGAGGCTCGTGAAGATTCTCCGCGAGGCGCACTATCAGGGCTTCGTCGCGCTGGAGTTCGAGGGCAAGGAAGACCCGTTCAAGGCCATCCCGCCGGTCCTCAAGCGGATGAAGGAGTTGTTCGCCGCGTAGTCGTAGTCGCAACCTTCAGGTTGCGAGTCAGGACTTGTAGCGGCGCTCTGTGAGCGCCGTGTTCGGGAACCGGCGGTCACAGACCGCCGCTACAGGCCAGGCGCAGGCTGAAGCCCGCGACTACGGCTTGCCCGCCCTGCCCCGCCTCCTTACGCTCGCCGCCATGCTCCTCAAGCTCACCAGCCTTCTGGGACTCTTCGCGTTCATCGCGATTGCCTGGGCGTTGTCCACAGACCGGAAAAAATTCCCATGGCGCACGGTCATCTCCGGCGTGCTGCTTCAGTTTGTGTTCGGCCTGCTGATTCTCAAAACGGAGCTGGGAGGAAAATTCTTCAAGGGCTTCTCCGACGCCGTCAGCGCCGTGCTCGGCTACGCGGCGGAAGGCTCCAGCTTCGTCTTCGGCCCGCTGGCAAACGCCGAGGCCATCCAGAAGGGCCTGGCCATTCCGTCCGGCTTTGTCTTCGTCATCACTGTCACTGGCACCATCATCTTCGTGTCCGCGCTGTCGTCGTTGCTCTACCACTACGGCATCCTCCAGCTCATCGTGCGCGGCGTCGCGTGGGTCATGGAGCGCCTGATGAAAACCAGCGGCAGCGAAAGCCTCGCGGCGGCAGCGAACATCTTCATGGGCCAGACCGAGGCCCCGCTCGTCATCAAGCCCTACCTCCCCAAGATGACCCGCAGCGAAATCATGGCGCTGATGACCGGCGGCATGGCAACCATCGCCGGCGGCGTGCTCGCGGCCTACGTCGGCTTCGGCGTCTCCGCCGGCCACCTGCTCACCGCGTCTGTGATGAGCGCGCCCGCCGCGCTGCTCATCGCCAAGATCATGATCCCGGAGACCGAAGTGAGCGAGACCGCCGCCGGAGCGAACGCGAAGATCGAGCGCCAGTCCCACAACGGCCTCGACGCCCTCTGTCGCGGCGCGAGCGACGGCGCGATGCTCTCGATCAACGTCATGGCCATGCTCATCGCCTTCGTCGCGGTCGTGGCGCTGGCGAACGGCCTCCTGAGCTGGATGCTTGGTGAAGTCGGAATGAAGAACGCCGCCCCGCTCCAGACGCTGTTCGGCTGGCTCAACTACCCCTTCGCCTGGCTCATGGGCGTGCCGCTCAAGGACTGCTTCGCCGTCGGGCAGGTCCTGGGCGAGCGCATCGTGCTCAACGAGTTCATCGGCTACCTCTCCCTCGCGAAGGTGAAGGACACCCTCGACCCGCGCAGCCTCACCATCGCCACCTACGCGCTGTGCGGCTTCGCGAACTTCGCCAGCATCGCCATCCAGATCGGCGGCATCGGCTCCATGATGCCCGAGCGCCGCGAAGACCTCGCCAAGATCGGCCTGCGCGCGATGATCGGCGGCCTGCTGGCCTGCTACGTGACCGCCACAATCGCCGGAGTGCTGGTGAACTGAAATTCACCACGCATGCCCTCCGAATCCTCCGGCGCGTCCACTGTCTCCGCCCTCGACCGCGCGCGCCGCAAGGCCTACTGGCGGCTCCTCCCGCTCCTCTTCGTCTGCTACGTCATCGCCTACGTGGACCGTGCGAATGTCTCCATCGCCAAGCTCACGATGACGCGCGACCTCCCGGGCTTCGACAACGCCGTCATCGGCCTCGGCGCGGGGATGTTCTTCCTCGGCTACTTCCTGCTGGAGATTCCCGGCACGCTCATCGTCGAGCGCTGGAGCGCGCGGAAGTGGATCAGCCGCATCATGGTCTCGTGGGGCATCATGGCCGCGCTCACCGCGCTGGTGAAAACGCCCGAGCAGTTCTACGGCGTGCGCTTCCTCCTCGGCCTTGCGGAAGCCGGCTTCTTCCCCGGCATCATCGTCTATCTCACGCACTGGTTCCCCAGCCGCGACCGCGCCAAGGCTCTCTCCTACTTCCTCGTCGCCACGCCCTTCGCGCAGATCATGAGCCCGAAAATCTCCAACGCGCTGCTCAAGATCGGCACCGACGAGGTCGTCAACGGCGTCACCGTGCATCACCCGGAGTTTATGGGCCTCGAAGGCTGGCAATGCGTTTACATCTTCTGGGGCATCCCCGCCGTGCTGCTGGGCATCGTCGTCCTCTTCGCCATGACCGACAGGCCGCGCGATGCCAAGTGGCTCACGCCCGAGGAGCGCGACGCCTTGGAAGCCGAGCTGGAACGCGAGCGCACCGCCCGCTCGCAAGGCAAGCGCATGACCGTGCTCGAAGCCTTGCGACACCCGAAAGTCCTCCTCCTGGCCTTCGCCTACTTCTGCATCGTGACCGGCAGCTACGGCATCGAGTTCTTCCTGCCGAGCATCTTGAAGGACTGGTATGGGATGAACTTCAACCAGCTCACCTGGCTCGTGATGCTCCCGCCGATGCTTGGCCTGGCGGGGCAGCTCTTCGTCGGCTGGAGCTCGGACAAGCACAAGGAACGGCGCTTCCACGCCGTCGTGCCCATTGCCATCGGCGCGTGTGCCGTGGGGCTGGCCCCGTTCACGCGCGGCGACCTGTGGCTCACGGTCGTGTGCTTCATGGTCGCCTTCGCCGGGTTCAAAGCCTATATGCCGGCCTTCTGGTCGCTGCCAAGCCTCTTCCTGACCGAGGCTGCGGCGGCGGGCAGCATCGGCC
>JBEBFV010000430.1:0-5578 GCA_040081795.1 Limisphaerales bacterium
CCTTCGTGAAGGCCAAGCTGTTTCGCGGACCCGTCTATCGCGAGGACGGCGAACCGTGGCTGACCCTGCGGGCGCAGCAGGAGGAGATTCGCCATTACTTCCGGCAAATTGGTCAGGAGCTGGTGCTCGATGAGGGCGAGGGTTACGCGTTCATCCGGCAGTTGGAATTCGAAGGGGAGGCGCGCGTGCCCCGATTGGTGCAGCGCCATCCGCTGAGTTATCTCGCCACCCTGCTGGCGGCGTGCCTGCGGGAAGAGTTCCTCCGTTTCGATGCCGCGCCGGGCGATTCGACGCGTCTCGTTAAGTCCCGCGACGAGTTGCGCGGTTTCATGGCGGACTTCCTCCGCGACTCCACCAACCAAGTTCGCGATGTGGCCCGGCTGGACCGGGCGATTCAGCAACTGGCCGAGCTGGGCTTCCTGCGCCCGCTCGGTTCCGCCGAGGAGAATCGCTTCGAGGTCATGCGCATCCTCAAGGCGCGCATCGGTCCTTCCGAGCTGGAAGACATCAAGCAACGGCTCCTGCACCATGCCTAACCTGGAACTTGATTTCCCGCTGCCGGACGGGCGCACGCCGCAGCCCGGCTTCCGGCTGCGGCGGCTGGAGATGCTCAACTGGGGCACTTTCCACGGAAAGGTTGCGGTGCTGGAGCCGGACCGCCGCTGGACCCTGCTGATCGGCGAGAACGGCAGCGGCAAGTCCACGGCGGTGGACGCGCTGCGCACATTGTTGGTGCCGCCCCGGTTGCTCAACTACAACGACGCCTCGGGCGACCAGCGGCGGCGCGACCGCACGCGCCGCAGTTACGTGCGGGGCACCTGGTCGGCAGCCAGCCAGGAGGATTCCGCCACTGCCATTCCGCAACACTTGCGCCCGCCTGGCGAGTATTCCGTGCTGCTGGCCGTCTTCGACAACGAGCACACGGGGGGCAACCGTGACGCTGGCGCAGATTCTCTGGGAATTGAACGAGCAGGTGGGTGAACTCTACGCCGTGGCCCGGGTCGAGCGCAGCATCCGTGAGCACCTCGACCATCTGGGCCAGAGCCGCGAGTTGAAGAAGACCCTCCGGCAACGCGGTTTCGAGCCGTTTGACAGTTTCAGCGCTTACTCGGAGCGTTTACGGCTGCCCTTGGGCATCCCGAGCGAAACGGCGTTGGAGGTCTTCAACCAGGCCATCGGTGTGAAAGAGGTGTTCGACATCAATCACTTCATCCGTCGTCACATGCTCGAAGGGTCGGATGTGCTGGCCTTCATTCACGACCGGCTGCGTCCCCACTACAACGAGCTGGACGCCTGCTGGCGTGCCATCGACCGGGCGGAGAAGCAACTGGAGTCGCTGGCCCCCATCGCCGACTGCCACCGCCGCATCGAGGAGGCGATGGCGCGCCGCACGGAATTGGAGAAGTTGCTGGAGGTCACGCCGCTTTATTACGCGCACCGGCACCTTGAACTTCGCCGGCGCGAAGCGGAATCGTTGGCCGCACAGCTTGCAAAATTGAACGGTCAACGCAGTGAGCTGGAGGAATCACGCCGTCGCGACGAACACGAACGGGACGCGAAACTTCAGGAGCTGGCTGCCGACACCACCCAGCAAAGCATCCAGCGTCTCGAATCGCAGTTGGAAGCGGCCACCGAACGCTTCAAGAGCCGGCGATTGCAGTGGACGGAGTTTGAAGGTCATCTCAGGACGCTGCAGCGTGTGCAGCCCATCGAGTCCGAGGAGCACTTTGCGCGCGTGCGTGGCGAGGTCGGCCAACAGAAGGGCCTGCTGGATGGCAACCGTGCCGCAGCGGACGAGAAGCGAGTGAAGGCGCTCATCGAGAAGCAGAAAGCCGAAGCGGAGCGCGGGGAGTTGGGAGTTGAACTACAATCGTTGCGCGACCAGCGCGTGCTTATCCCCAGCCAGTTCGTCCGCCTCCGCGAAGAGATCTGCAAGGAGACGGGGGTGCCCGTGGAAGACCTGCCATTTGTGGGGGAATTGATGGAAGTGAAGTCAGGGTTTCGCGAGTGGACGGGGGCCATCGAACGACTCCTCCACCAATTCGGCGTGTCGTTGCTGGTGCCGGAGCGACATTACCTGCCCGTGACCAGATTCATCAACGAGCGGCATCTCGGCATCCGCTTTACCTTCCACAAGGTTCCGACACAGTCGCCAGCCTTCAGGTCGGACGTTCTGGGTGATGACGCCCGCGTGGCTGGCCGGCTGAATTTCCGCGATGACCATGCCCTCGTCGGCTGGGTGAAGTCGGAAGTCGCCCGCCGATTCAACCACCACTGCTGCGCTCACGCCGGCCGGCTCAAGGAAGTGGACTACGGGCTTACGCGCGAGGGTCTGATTCGCGACGGCCCCACCCGGCACACGAAGGATGACCGTCGCCCGGTGAACGACATGACCAATTACGTTCTGGGCTGGTCGGTTGATGGCAAAATCAAAGCGTTGACCTCCGCGTTCCAGCAAGCGGAGAAACTTGCGAGCGCGGCCGACCAGCGGGCATCCGAAGCCAAAAAGCAGGTGAGCTTGCTGGATGGGCAGCTCACGGCGGTGGCGCGCGTGCTCGGCGTCGCGGCGTTTGCGGACATTGATTTCCGCTCGACCCAAGTTGAGCTGGCACGACTGAATCGTGAGAAGAAGGAGCTGGAGGCCAGCTCTGAGAAGCTCCAAGTGTTGAAGCGCCAGCTCGAAGCCGCTCTTGGCCGGCTGAAGCAACTGCAAAGCGACCTTGACGCGTTGAACAAGACTGTTGGCTCCGTGGAGCGCGACGCGGAAACCAACGCCGCGGCCAGCAAGGACTTGGTGGCGCGGGTGGGAAAGGATTTTGCTCCGGAGCCTTTCGTCGAGGCGTTTCAGGAAGTGCAGGAGGCCAACAAGCTGACGCTGGACAACGTGGTGGAAGTCGAGGGCCAGGTGGCTGACCGCCTGCGGCGGCAAATGGCGCGGCAGGAAGGATTCGCCAACACCGCGCGCGAGGAGATGCTGCCGAGGATGGCAGGCTTCCTCCGCGACTACGCCGAGCACACTGCTCACTTGAAGGCCGAGCCAGCCTTCGCCGCTGATTTCGCCCGGCTGCGTGAACAAATCGAGCGGGAGGAGCTGCCCACGCACCGGGAACGGTTCGAGCGGTTCCTCGGCGAGAATCTTATCGGCGACACCGCCATGTTTCACAGCAAGCTGGGCGAGCACGAAAAGGTTCTTCGCGCCCGGGTGGAGTCGGTCAATCGCGCCTTGCGCAAGATTGCCTTTTCCGACACGAGCCACGTTCAAATCGTGGCGCCAGCGACCCGTGCCGACGACATCCGGCAGTTCCGCGCAGAGTTGAGGGAGTGCCTGGCCGGGGGCCTCAATCCCACGGCTGAAGACCGGTTGCGCATCTTTGCCCGCATCCGCGAGCTGATGACGAAATTTGAGAAGGACGAGGCCTGGACGCGCCGGGTGACCGACGCGCGAAACTGGCTGGAGTTCGGCGTGCGCGAAATCGCCGACGCCGACGGCCGAGAAGTGCAGTTCTATTCCGCCTCCTCCGGCAAGTCCGGCGGCCAGAAGACGAAGCTGGCGTTCACGATTTTGGCCTCGGCCATCACCGCGCAATACGGACTCATCGGCGCGGACACGGAAGCGGACACCTTCCGGCTGGTGGTGATAGACGAGGCGTTTGCCCGCACCGACGAGGCGAACTCGCAGCGCGCGCTCGAGCTGTTCAAGCAGCTCGGCCTGCAACTCATCGTCGTGAATCCCTTCGACGCCAAGGGCCGCATCGTCGAGGACTACGTGGACAGTTTCCACCTCGCAGTGAATCCCGAGGGGAACAACTCCAAGCTCCGCCGCGCCTCGCGCGCCGAATACGAGTCAGCACGGGACCAGACCGACGGCGACGGCGCCCCGCCCAATGCAAATCAGGCCGCCGGGAATCGTAAAGCTCATGCTGCACCCGGATGACATTCAGCGCCTCTGCCAGCGCAAGTATCCGGCCTTCCTGAAATCGGTCGTCACCGGCGTGCCGTTCTTTCCGCTGGAAATCCGCTTCGGCCGCCCGTCCACCAGCGACGAGTGGGAGAAGCTGCGGCACGAAACCGCCGCGCTAGCCGGGGGCCAGCTTGGCTACCGCATTGAATGGATCGAAACCAACACACGGCGCTGGGGCCGGCAGAAGTTTCCCGACCGGGTATGGTTTGAAGCAGAGGCGGAGTTCCTGCGCGCCCTTGGCAAAGCCGCCGAGGTTCAGCGTCTGCGCGGCCAGCTAGCTCATACCCGCGAGCAATGCCCGCAGCTTGAGTTGTGGCTCGCTGCAAACCTGGCGCGGGTGGTCGAGTTCAACCCCGTCTGGCCTGACCTGCTCAAAGTATGCCGCTACTTCCTCGAACACCCTCGCCCCGGCCTCTATGCCCGTGAGCTGCCTGTCGAGATGGACACGAAATTCATTGAGCGGCATGCCGGCATCCTGCGCAGCCTGCTGGACTTTCTTCTGCCGGCTGTGGCGAAGGGGAAGGAGGACCGCTTCGAGGAGCGCTTTGGCCTTCGTTACGACGAGCCACAAATTCGCTTCCGCTTGCTGGATGAATCACTCGGTGAAGCCTTGGGTGTTCCCTTCTCCGATGTCGCGCTCCCGGTCAGCCGGTTTCTCGAACTGGGCTGGCGTGGCTTACGGGTGATTGTGTCGGAGAACAAAATGACGTTCTTGACGCTCCCGCCGGTGACAAACGGGCTTGGCATCTGGGGTGCAGGCAACGCGGCCGCTTTGCTGCACGAGGCGTCCTGGCTGGGGGACTGTGACTTGTTCTATTGGGGAGACATGGACGGCGCAGGTTTTGGAATTCTTGGACGGCTCCGGCAACGATTCCCACGGCTGCGAAGCTTTTTGATGGATACTGCTACCGTCGAACATTTCCGCACCTCGTGCGTGGACGTCAAACCGTGCCCGCCGCCACCAGTGTCGGGCCTGACTGCCGAGGAAGCCGCCGCGTATGCGCAAGTTAGTAGAAGCGGCTTGCGGTTGGAGCAGGAGCGGATTTCCCACTCGGCGGTAAGGGCAGCACTGTTGACGGTTGTTTTGGAAAACGCACACGGAGACCCACATACTCCGGCGGCACGGAGTAGTAAACCTTGAGCAGTTCGACGTGGCCGCCCCGATGCACCGTGTGCGGGGCTTCCGCGAAGTTCGGAAACAGGCTCGGCGGCAGCGGTCGCAGCGCCGCCCGCTCGATCTCCGCAAACACCCGTCCCACCTGCTGGCGCCGGATGCCGTGCAGCCGCGTGTCGGCCACCGTGCTTTTCCACTGGCGCAGGTGAAGGTTCTGTTCCGTCAGGCTGGTGAACTTGCGCCCCGCCAGCGCGTTGTTCTGCGCATACTTCACGCTCGCCTCGACCTCGCCTTTGTGCCGGGGCATCGCCGGGCGGCATTTCCCAATAGACTACCCGGCGTATGCCCAAATACACGCCCGGTTCCCCGATAGCACGTGGCGAGTGCGGCTGTGGTTTGGAGTCAGAGTTCACGTAGAAGATTGTGGATTCGCAGGATGAGGAATTCAAGGCGTCGGCAGCGGGTCCACTGCCAGTCGCGCGCGGATCCGCGCGGAAGATAAC
>JBEBFV010000431.1:0-5557 GCA_040081795.1 Limisphaerales bacterium
GCGGGATAGAAGTATCGCCGCCCTGAAAGGGCGGAACATTTTGTGCCGCCCTTTCAGGGATCCTCAGCTCGCGTCCGAGTAACCCGGGGCGTTGCCCCGGACTGGTTTGTGATGCTCCTTCGGAGCGCCAGCTTCGGAGTTCGGGCTGAACACTGCACACTGATTACTGAACACTTGCCCCACCTTCACTTCAGCGACCCCAGGAACTCCACGAGGTCCCGAATGTCCCGCTTGGAGAGCACCTGGATCATCGTGTCGGGCATCGCGGACAGGCCCTTCTGCGTCTTCGCGACCTCCGACTTCTTGAACTTCATGATGCCGTCCTCCGGTGAGTTGATGATCACCTCGTCGGGGCCGGAGGGCTTGGTGACGCCGGCGAAGCTGCGCCCGTCCTTCAGCACCACGAGCAACGACTCGAAGCCCGGCGCGATCGTCGCGTTCGGCGCGACGAGTGACGCCAGCAGATACTCGCGCGTTTGCTTGGAGGCGATGCCGTCCAGCACCGGGCCAACCTCGCCGCCCTCGGAGCCGACCTTGTGGCAGCGCGCGCAGGAGGCCTCGACGCGTTCGAGGAAAATCTTTCGGCCGGTCTCGGCGTTGCCGCCCGCGAGCGTGGCCCTGTAGCTCCAGAGGATGTCATCGGCGCGGCGCTGGGTCTTGAACTTGTCGAGGCCGGCCTTCACCTGCACGTCTGTGCGCTTCTCGGCGGCTTCGAGCAACTCCAGATGCAGTTCCGGCGCGAGTTTTCCGGTGACCAGTTCAGTGACGAGCGACGCGATCACGCCATCCGCTTCCGCGCCGGGAATTCCGCCGAGTGTGGAGATCGCGTTCTGCTTCTCGCCGACCGTGCCAGTGGAAATGATCGTCAGCAGCGGCGCGACAACACTGCCCTTGCCGGTCTTGGCGCGGATGCTCGTAGCGGCGACGCGAAGCGGCTCGGCCTTGTCTTTCGCGGCGACTTCGAGCGCGGCGGAGAGCTGCGCGTCCTTCACGGCGGCGAGGCGGTTCAACGCACCCACGCGGACGCCAGTGTCGGCCTTCGTGTCGGAGACAAGCTCCAGGAGAACTGGGTTCACGTCCGCCACGTCGAGCTGGCTGGCAGCCTTCACGGCAGCGAGGCGCACGGGCGTCGCGCCGGTGCGCAACGCGGCGGCGAGCATGGGCTTCGCGGCGGCGGCGGAGACCTTCGCATCGCGCGTGGGCAGCGGACGCCACAGGCCCGTGATGCGGTCGCGACCGGATGGCTTGGCCCACTCGGCGAGCAGATCAAGCGCCTCGGCACGTGCGGCGTCGGGGATGTTGGCGTTGGCCGCGATGCCCGCGAGGCGCGCGGCGGACGCGGCGTCGCCGACGTGGTTGTTTGCGCTCAGGATGCGCCGGGCCAGGGCAGGCCGCTGGTCGGCGGTCAGCTTGCCGAAGTCCGGCTGCAACGCCGCCAGCGCAGCCAGGGCTTGGGCGATGGGAATCTCACTGATGGCGCGGGCCGCTGCGAGAATCACGCCACCATCGGTGTCCCCGAGGAACTGGCTGACCTCGGCCCGCTCCAGCCTGCGCAGCGCGACCACGGCGGCGAGTCGAACGGACGAGGAAGCGTTGGTTTTCAGGCCGGCGATGGTCTTCACGTCCGCGCAACCGAGCAGGCCCATCACGCCGGAGTGGCGCAGCACGGCATCCTTGTCCCCATTCTCCGCGAGCACCTTGACCAGGGCCGGCACGGCCTCGGGCGAGCGAATCTTGCCGATGGAAATCGCGGCGAGATGGCGCACACGCGGGCTGCCATCAGCGAGCAACTTCGTGACCGCGACCGAGGCTTCACCGTCGCGTGCGTCTCCGAGCATCTTAACCGCCTGCGCGCGAACCTCCGCATCCGTATCGGCCAGCAGCGGACGGAGCGCCGCGAGAGCCTGAGACTTGGACTTGCGATCTTGGGCCTTGGACCCGGCGATCTGGCCGAGTCCCCAAATCGCATGGAGCCTCGCGTGAAGGGTTTTGTCCTTCGCGGCGGAATCCGCGAGCGCGTTCTGTCCGGCCACGCCCTTCTCGACGAGCGTGAACTGCGCTTCCTGACGCACGCGCAGGTCGCGGTGCGCGAGCAGGCCCTTGAGTTCGTTCACCTCGCGCAAGCCGAAGTCCACGCCGAAGAGCGCGCCCACGGCCTCCACGTCCTTGGACTTCACCGTCTCGGGGTCGGAGATGCGGTAGATGCGGCCCTTGCTGGTCATGGCCCAGCCTTCCACCCAGTCGGAGAAATAAACGTGGCCGTCGTAGCCGAAGTCCACGTCCGTCGCGAGTGCGTTCCAGATGAACTGCTCCTTCTCGACCAACTCGAAGCTCGCGCCCTTGGGCTGCATCTTGAAACTCCAGATGCCGCTCGCGGTGCTCGCGCCCTTGAAGTCGCAGAGCAGGAAATGGCCATCGTATTTCGCGGGCAGGCCGGTGCCGGGATAATAGGCCAGGCCGCTCGGGCCGTTCGCGATGTTCGCGATGGGCGGCAGGATGTGCGCCGCGCGGTCCTCGGGGAAACACATGCGCTCTCCGAGCCACGGGCCGCGACGCGTGGTCCACGGCGCGCTCTCGATGAACTGCCAGCCCACGCGCCAGCCAGTGTCGCCGCCCTCGACGGCGTAAACCCAGCGCGCGGGATCGCCGCCGTCGGAGTTGTTGTCGCCGGTGAAGAGATTGCCGAACTCGTCGAAGGCCAGCTCCTGCGGGTTGCGCAGGCCGAAGTGGAAAATTTCCAAGTCGCTGCCGTCCTGGTTGCAGCGGTAGATCGCGCCCATCTCCGGGTTGGCGACAGTCTTGCCTTCGAGCGACTTCACGCTCGCCCCACGGTCGCCGATGCTGAAGTAGAGCTTGCCGTCCGGCCCGATGCGCAGCCCGTGTAGATCGTGGCCGAGGAAGCCCACGCGCACGCCGAAGCCGGTGAGGAGCGGCTTGCGCACGTCCTTCGGCCCGTCGGTCTTGCCGTCGCCGTCGTTGTCGCGGAGCAGCCAGAGGTTCGGGAGGTTGGCGAACCAGACGTTGCCCTTGCGCGCGAGCACGCCGGAGGCGATGCCGTCCACGGGCGTGTTGAAGATGCCGTCGGCGAAGACGCTGTGGTGCGTGGCGCGACCGGCGGTGGTGCGGTCTTGCAGCAGCGTGACGCGCTCGGAGAAGTTCGTCTTGCCGTCGTATTTGTGGCGGACGAAAAGCTGGCGCATGTCATCCGTCGTCTTCGCGGCGAGTTCCTCGTCGAGCCAGTTCATGTGGCCGCGGATGTCCGTGACGCCTTGATGGAGGCGATGCGTCTCGGAGACGTAGATGCGCCCGCGCTCGTCGATGCAGAAGGCCACGGGATTCGCGAGCATCGGCTCGGCGGCCCAGAGATCCACCTTGAGGCCGGGGGCGAGCTTGAACTTCTTGGCGGAAAGCTCCGCCTCCTTCGTGGCCTCGGCGGGAGCAATTCTCTGCGGAGCCGAGCCGCCGGAGGGCAGCTTGGGAATGTCTGCGCAGAATCCGGCGGTGGCGTGGAGAAGTCCGGCCAGCACCAGCAGGGGGCGAACGAAAGTCACAATCTTCATAAGGGCCGGAAACTTAGACTTTCGCCGCCGGGGAATGCAAGCGGAGGAGGTAGGGCCGCGTTGCCGCGCGGCCTCGGCCTTCGCCTCCCCAACCCCTTGTCCGGCTTGTTGGCCTTCTCTCGCTTGGCTTCCACTTCGGTGCCGTCGGCTGTCTTTACCCGCACCGAATTTACGCCCGCCAGAAGAGCATCCGTCAGAGCCTTAGGTTTGATTTCTCCGGCGCGTGTAGCACCGGGTTCCTCAAACAGGTTCTTCGAGAGCTCAGTCAGCAAGATGGACGGAATGACCTTCTCATTCTCGTGGGCATTGCGAAACGCCTCGGTTGGAAGTGGGGCAGCGTCTTCAACCTCCTGCTGTGCATCGCGGTGGCGCACTGGCCGCTCGCGGGCCTGATCGTGGTCACGACCAGCCTCCTGGTGGCGGCGCGGAACTTCAAATCCGCGTGGCTCATGCGCGCACTGGGCGAGGTGGATTACTCTCTGCTGGTCGGCGACGCGATGAACCGTTCGAGCCGGCGCTCCTATTTCATCAGCGTGCTGGGCGAGACGCTTCTGTTCGGTCTCGTGGGCGGCGCGGTGGTGGCGTCGAGCGAATGGCCGTCCGTCCCGCTGGCCGTGGGCATGGGGATGGTCGCGTATGCCGTGGCAGTGGCGTTCTACTCGCTGCTGGCGTTGTGGCGGAAGTGGTGACACTGAGGAAGCACTGAAGCATCCGTTCAACCACGAATGGACGCGAATAAACACCAATGAAATCCCGGCTCCGCGCCGGCTCATTCGTGTGGATTTGTGTCTATTCGTGGTTTAATCCGCGTTTCGCACTTTCTGAAATTGAAGCTCGACATCGCCTCCCTGCCTCTCGTATGAGGTACAACGCTCGCCAATGAATTTTCCGGGGAACAACTGTAATCGCACTCCGCACTCCGCACTCCGCACTCCGCACTCCGCACGTAGCCGGAGCCTTCCTTCCAGCAGGAGACGAGGTGACGGGTATCCATCTTCTTCCGCTTCGCTTGCTATCCTCTGCAGATTCGGTGACTGCCGGAGGAACCTCGGGTTCAGTCAGAGACTCCTCATGTGGCCTTCTACTTTTAGCGACCGGGACGGCAGTCCAGCCGTTTGCGATGGCAGTAAGGGACATTGCGGCGCGAGACAAGACATCTGCGGCACACTTACAGGTGTCTGTGGCACAGGGAAAGTCGTTGGGGACGACGAATCTCTCGTCTGCGGCGGCGGCAAAGCCATTGGGGACGGCATTTCAGCCGTCTGCGCCTGTAGTAAAGCCATCTACGGCAACCGCAGACGACTCCGCTACCGGTTCAAACAGCTTTGCCACCGGTTCAAACGCCTTTCCTGCCGGTGCACACCACCTCTCCGGCATCTAAATCGCCTTTCCAATCATCCCGGACGACTCTCCAACCGTCTCAGACGCCTCTTCCAGAGTCCCAATCGGCCATCCTACCGTCTCAGACGCTAATCCAGCGACCTCAACCTCTCAGTCCAAGACCACAGACGCCAAACCCTAAACCCCAAACCCGCCATGAACGAATCCTACGACTTCCACATCCTCCAACTCCGCTACATCCGCGAAGCCATGAACGATTTCGCCAACTACCGGCCCGACGACTGGACCGTCGCGCTGGTGGACACCTTCATTGCCGGCGCCAAGACCACCCGCACCGCCTTTATTGACGCCAAGACCGACCTCGATCTCGCCATGGGCGGGCGCAACTCCTCCGCCACTGCCGCTCACGATGCCTGCGTGGCCGTCTTCGGCGTCATGAAGACCCGCTTCCGCAAAGACCCCGTCAGCACCGAGGTCATCGCCAAGCTCCCCGTGGACGACCGCAATCCCGCCGAGACCCTCCGGCGCGGCCAGAGCATCAGCGCCCGTCAAAGTCATGGCAGAAAACATTAATACATACAACGGTTTACGGCAGTTCATCCTACCTCCCGGCTGCATTACAGAGAATCTCTTTAAAGTATTACTTTAGGTTAACT
>JBEBFV010000056.1:0-19651 GCA_040081795.1 Limisphaerales bacterium
GTGATGGGTGATGCGTGAGTCAGTCAGGACACGTTTGGCATGAGTCGCGGGGCACGCAGCACGGAGCGCGCTCGGCTTCGCCCACTCGTAATCCTCGGCGTCCATTCCTGGTTTCACTCGGTGGCTACATGAGCGCCCGCGTCGGGATACAGCAGGCGATACTCAATGGCTTGCAGGCCGACGATGGCTGCGACGCCGAGGATGTCGTGCGAGCTGGCACCACGCGAAATTTCCGCCGCCGGCATGTCGAGGCCGAGGAGAATCTGGCCGTAGGCATTCGCGCGGGCGACGTGCTGCACGAGCTTGCTGGAGATGTTGCCGGAGTTGAGGTCGGGGAAGACGAGGACGTTGGCGTGGCCGGCGACCTGGCTCTCGGGAACCTTGCGCAAGGCGATCTCTGGCACGAGCGCGGCGTCCACCTGTAGCTCGCCGTCGAAGTCCGCATCGAGCGCGCGTTCATTCGCGCGCTGTTTTGCGAGCACGGTCGCGGCCTCGACCTTTTGGACGGAGGGATGATTCGCGCTGCCCTTGGTGGAGAAGGACAGCATCGCCACGCGCGGGCGGACGCCGAGGAGTTGCCGCGCAAGAAAGCCGCTGGCCACCGCGATGTCCGCGAGCTGCTCGACTGTCGGCTCAGGGATCACGCCGCAATCCGCCATGAGCATCGCGCCCTGATGGCCGAAGCGCGTGTCCTCGACCTCCAGCACCATGCAGCTCGATGCCGAGCTGTAGCCGGGCGCGAGGCGAATGATTTGGAAGACGGGCCGCAGCACGCTGCCGGACGCCTCGCTCGCGCCGGAGACGAGACCGTCCGCCTGCCGCATCGCGACCATCATCGCGCCGAAATAGTTTGGCTTGCGCATGGCGTCGAGCGCCTCGGGATGCTGCATGCCCTTCGCGCGGCGGAGACGGGCGTAGGTCTTTGCGAAGCGCTCCAACTCCTCGCTCTCCTCCGGGTTGATGATGCGGATGCCCTGGAGGGAAAGGTTCAGCCCCTCGGCGACGCGTTTGATGTGGGTGCGATCGCCGAGCAGGATGGGCGCGCCAAGCTGCAGCGAGCAGAACTGCCGGGCCGCCTGCAAGATGCGCGGCTCGGTGCCTTCGGGGAAAACCATTCGCTTCGGGTGCCGCTGCAGCCGTTCGATGACGCTGCCGATGAAACGCATGGCGACTTGGTAGCCGACGACGTGGCGGACTGCAATCGGCAAGTCCGCAGCGGCGTGCGCGTCATTCGCTCCGAGCAGCCGTCAGTGCGCCGCGACCGTTTGATTCGACTCGCTCTTGCCCGTGAGCGCCTTGGCGGCGGATTCGCAGCAGCACTCGTGCGGATCCATCGGGCCGGACTTGGCCAGGTTGGCGAGGTCCTCCGCCTCGTTCTTGAGGATGAAATGCCGCATGAGCAGGACGTAGGTGACCGGCAGGCTCGCGGCGAACACGGCGATCAGCAATTCGGACAACTTGATCATATGGGTTGCTTTCATTCGGGCGGTGACCGCCGCCCGCAGCTCATCCCGTGAGCTGAACGGTGCCCATTGCTAATCCGATCCCCCGGCGGTGACTTCGCAAGTGTTGCCCAACCCTGTGCGCCTTTTGCCGTCGCCCGATGCTGGCCGCTTCGCTGGCTACTTCGCGTCCGCCGGCTTCACGCCCTTGCCCGTGTCGAGGAACTCCAAGCCCTGCTCCAGCCACTTCGCTGGCGGCAGGCTGTGCGCGATGCCGGACGCTTCGAGATAGGTCACGTTGGCAAAGCCCTCTTTCTTGAAGCCCTGCTCAAAGACCGTCTTCGTCCCCGCGCGGTTGAAATCCTTCTCGCCCGTCACCAACGCGTAGCGGCAGAACTTCTTCGCGATGGCCAGCACCTCGTCGTCCGGGATGAAGTTCGCGCCGTAGGTCGTCTTGCCATCGCCTGCCGGGATGTCCTCGTAGAAGTTCACACCCATGAACGGCATCGCGCCGCTGAACATGTCCGCGTAGGCCACGCCCACCATGCTTGCCACGCGCCCGCCGCCGGAGAAACCGCTCACATACACGCGGCGGCCGTCCACGTTGAAGCGGTCGCGCAACGCGAGGTTCGCGGCCACGGCGAGGCGCACGCGGTCGAAGATGCTGCGCGGGTTGCCGGACTTGAACGCGCCGATGAAGAGGAGCTTGCGCGCGGCAAGTGCAGGCTCCCAGTCCGCCGGGATGGACGGCGTGTCGCCCGGCGAAATCCAGATGAACACGCCCCACTTGTCCGTGTGCTTGTAGCTCGTGGGAACGATGAGCTGGAACTTCTCCTTTGAGAGATCGAACGCGCCGGGATTCTCGACCGAGTGCAAGCGCCACTTCACCTCGTCCGGCTCGGCCTGCTTGGGGAGTTCGGTGAAGGAGACGGTGGATTTGCCAGCGGTGAACGGCGGGAGGTCGGCGGCCTCGACGGCGAAAGCAGCGAACAGCAGCGTTGCGAGGAAGGTTTTCATTCGAGTGAATTGTTGAGCTTCGCCTGCGCCTGCACTTTGCCGACCATCCGCCTCCAGTCTGCCGCCAGGAAGCACGGGTGGGCGAGGCAGTCGGCGGCATACTTGCCAGTCGCCTGCCCCAAGTCGAGGTCAGCGGTAATGACGGCTCCGTCGCGGTTGTTCGCGAGCGCGAGCACGCGGCTGTCCGGTGCGACGATCTTCGAGTCGCCCGCCGACCACAGGCCGCCGTCCTGCGGCCCGACAGAGTTGGCGAAGACATAGAACACCGCGTTTTCGAACGCCCGCGCCGCGATGCCATCGCGCCCGCCGCGCTTGCGACGCGAGACGGCGAGCGTGTCCAGCCCCGCGTTTGCATGGAAGACGATGCGCGCGCCAGCCATCACCGCCAGCCGCACCAGCTCCGGGTAACGTCGCTCGTGGCAGATGATGGCGGTGCAGAGCGCGTCATCGAGTTTGAACAGGGCGATGGAGTTGCCCGGCGTGAAGAACCGCCGGTCGCGCTCCGTGAGCTGGCACTTCGCGTAGCAATGCACGACGCGCCCGCGCCGGTCGAAGACGACGAGACAGTTTTGCCAGCGCCCGCGCCGGAATACCGGAGAGCCGATGAGCACATTGACCCTGTGCTTTGCCGCCAGCTTGCCCACGCGCCCCAGGGCCGCATGAACCTCGGCGCTCGACAACTCGGTGAAGTCGCGGTTGTAGCCCGTCGTGGCGCACTCGGGGAACAGTGCGGCGTCGGCTCCTTCGCTCGCGGCGAGCCGCAGCGCCCGGGCGATCGTCTCCATATTCTTCTCCACAGTGCCGCCAAACTTCATCTGGACAGCAGCGATGCGGAGGAACCGGGCGCGTGCGTGATTCATAAGGCGGTTAATTCGCCGGCACTGCCGCAGACGCTGCTGCGGCAAGACGCCGTGCCTCCGCCTCCTGGGCGGCCGCCTCCGCATCGCGGCCGAGGCGCTTGAGGATCAAGGCCCAGTTGTGGCGATGCCGGTGCTGCTCTGGCGCGCGACGGACGGCTTCAGCGATCTGCTGCTCCGCGGCCGCAGTCTGGCCAGTGAACAACAAGGCAACCGCGTAATCACCGAACAGATCAGCGTCAGCCTTGCCCTGCTGAAGGACGAATTCGTAGTGCGGAAGGGCGTCACGGTGGCGGCCTTGCCGTTGCATCACTTGCGCAAGCGCGTGGTGGACATTCGGAGCGTTGTCTGTCCCCCCCATCGACATCGCGTAGGCGTGTTCAGCGGCTGCGTAGTCCCGCTGCTTCTGATGCCACGAGCCCAATCCCAGCCAGAGAACGCTTCGGCCCTTCTCCGATTCCATGTGTGCGATCATATGCGCAAACAACCGCGGTGTGTTGTGCCAGACCGGCATCTGCCGGGCCGACGCAAAGGCCAGCGACGCCAACAAAAGCGTCGCAGCAATCGCGGCGGCAACAACGCGCCTGTCCGTCATCAGCCGGCGTGTTCCGATCGCCAGCACCAGCCCACCGAGCATCCCGCTTGCGTAGCAATAGCGGTCACATGGCACGTAAGGATTCTCGGTAAGCCCCAGCACAGGAACCAGCCATGCAAGGTGGCAACCCAGAATGATCCACGCCGTCGGCCTCCGCATGCGGTCGGCGAAGCAGGCTGCACTCGTTCCGATGACCACCGTGCCGCTCAACAGGAAGGGCCATCCCCACGGCGAGAAGTTGCTCAGGAAAGAATAGAGCGGCGAAAGCCCGACAGGCCAGACCACCCGCCAGCCGTAGTATGCCCAAACGAAAAACGCCTGCGCGATACGGTGCCCAAGCGTGAACTCATCGAGGCCTGTGACCGCATCAAACTGCGCGCTCCGCTCGAACCGGGCGAATAAGGCGATCGCTGCCAGAAGCGCGGCAGCGACGAAGAACGGTGCGTGCCGCCAACGCAGCCAAGGCGACGGCTCCGCACGTTTCCGTCCGAGCCACCAGTCCATGGCCACGGGTGTGACCGCCAGGCTGATGACGATGGGATACGTCATCAGCGCGAGCACGAACAAGCCGACGGCGGCATAATACAGTCCCCGTGATCTGGCTCCGGCTGGGGCGGCAGCAAACTGCCAATAGCAGAGGAGCATCCCCAAGGCGAAGCAGAGCGACAGGCAGTAGGGGAGTCCTGTGGCCCACGCGACCGGCTCCACGCGCAGCGGGTGCAGGCTCCAGAACAGCGCCCCCGCAGCCGCACCCAGCTCGTTTTGAGGTTTGCCCGGGCTTGTAAGCGCGGCATCGAGCAATGCCCTGAGCAGGAAAAAGAGCAGCACGGCGTTGGTCGTGTGAAGCAGCACGTTCGCCAGGTGGAACGGCGCTGGCTTCAGGCCGGCTCCCTCGTGGATCACGGCCCACGCAAGCCATGAAAGCGGTTTGTATCGCATCGCCTTCTCGAGATCCATGAACATCCAGTGAAGGTTCTCGGCGGACAGTTTTTGGATTCTGGCGTTCTCGTAAAGATTGATGTCGTCGTCCCACGCAACGAAGTCTGCCGACACTGCCGGCCAGAAGCAGGCGAGCGTCAGGATCGCGACGACCAGGGCCAGACCCTGCGTCCATCTGGCGGAAGCGGGGGTCACTTCGGGTCGGCGAGGAGGAAGGTGGATTGACCGGTGAACTGGCGGCGGGAGAGAGTCAGGCGTTTCATGGATTGTGAGTGCTGGCTGGCTGGCGAAGCTAGCGGGCCGTTGACCGAAGCAAAATGAATTTTCACCACGAAAACTGGCTGCCAGTCGCCCGCATTGGTTGTGCGCTTTGGCTCCTGTGCGCATTCAGCTTGCCGTTGTTCGCCCAGCAGCCCGCCACGAACCAGACGCGGCCGAACATTGTCTTCATTCTCGCAGATGACTTGGGCTGGGGTGACTTGAGCTGCTACGGGCAAAAGAAATTTTCCACACCGAACCTCGACCGTCTCGCCGCCGAGGGGATGCGTTTCACGCGGGCTTACGCGGGCAGTTCGAGCGGTGCGGCCTCGCGCGGGACACTCTTCACCGGCAAGCACACCGGGCACGCGCGCGTCCGTGGCAACTACGGGCCGGACGGGCATCCGGTCGCGCTGCGCGGTGAGGACATGACGGTGACTGAGGTGCTCAAACGCGCCGGTTACCACACCGGCGTCATCGGCAAGTGGGGCCTCGGCGGCGATGGCACGTCGGGGATGCCGGAGAAGAAGGGCGTGGACCAGTGGTTTGGCCTGCTGGAACTGCGTCAGGCGACGAATCAGTTTCCTGCGGTCCTGGCCCGCCACGACCCGCTGCAGCGACTCTTCAACGACCCTGTAAAGTATCCGACCAGTTTCTACCTGCCCATCTACGACAATGCCAACAGCCAGCAGGTTGCCCACGTGCAAGACCTGTTCACCACGGCGGGAGCCTCGAATTATTTCCGGAAGTTTCCGCCAGCGGAGTTCAACAAGTTCCGCCCGTTCTTCCTGCACCTCGCGTTCACCTTGCCGAACGCCGGCGAGGAGCCAGGCACGAACTCGCCGACGAAGTATCTCGGTGGCACAGGACGCTTCGCGCGGGAGAAGTGGCCCGAGCCTGAGCGCCGCAAGGCCGCCGCCATCGCGCACCTCGACGCGTCGGTCGGGCAGCTCCTCAAGCAGCTCGACGACCCGAAACTCGCCGAGCACACCGTGGTCATCTTCACCAGCGACAACGCGGCGCAGAAGGACGGGTTGTGCGACCCCGCGTTTTTTGCCAGCAACGGTCCGTTTCGTGGTGTGAAAGGTGATTTGACCGAGGGCGGCCTGCGCGTGCCGCTGCTCGTGCGCTGGCCCAAACACGTCAAGCCCGGCACGACCAACGATCAACCAGCGGCGCTGTGGGACTTGTTTGGGACCGCCGCCGAACTTGCGGGCGTGACCAACGCGCCGGTCACGGATGGCGTCTCGCTGGTGCCCGCGCTGCTCGGCAAATCATTGCCCAAACCGCGCGAGTTCCTCTACTGGGAATCACACGCGGGCGGGTTCGTCCAGGCCATCCGCGCGGGTGATTGGAAAGGTATTCGCGCCAAACCGGACGCGCCGCTGGAGCTGTTCCACCTCGCACGCGACCCCGGCGAAGCCCGCAACGTCGCCGCCGATTATCCCGCCGTGGTGAAACACCTCGAAGCGTTGCTCAAGTCCGCGCGGACGGAGAGCAACGTGTGGGAGACGAGACAAAAGTAGGGCGGAGTGATGGAGTGTTGGAGTAGTGGAGTGATGATTGCTGCCGCCACCCAATCCCATGACTCCACCACTCCACCACTCCGCTTCTCCCCCGTCACCCCAGCACTTGTTTCCGCTTCGCCACCCATTCCGTGCCCAGCGTCTGGAGCGTCTTGGTCTTCAGCCATTTCTCCGCGAGCGGAAAGATGACGCGCTCCTCGCGGTCGAAGTGCTGTCGCGAGACGACCACGGCGATGATGAGAAGTTTCCTCGCCTGCTTCAGGTCGCGGCACGACCGCACCTGCTCGAGCATGGTGTCAATGTGCTCGTGCTCCGCGTGGATGGCCTCGTTCTGGCCGAACTGGTCGAGGCAATGGTCCAGCGGCTCCATGACGAGCTTGTCCTCGATCTCGCCGTGCGCCTCGAGCATCGCGTCCAGCAGGCCGGCCAGCGCTCGCACTTCGCCGAGCGTCTTGAGCTTGGGCGTGGCGCGCTCGACGTAGTCAAACAGGTTGTGAAAGACGACGTGCTCGGCAAGCAGGGCTTCGGTGATTTTCATGCGCGGGTGAGACTGGACGCGCGACAACTCTGTTCAAGCAGGCAGGTGAAAGTCACTTCTGGCGCTGCTTCAGTTCCAGTAGTCGGATTCGGTCCCAAGCGTCGTTGTCGCGATAGGTTTCCTTGCTTGCAATCAAGTCGTCGAGGCCGATGAAGGGGATGGTCACGTCTCCGAGTTGCTTGCTGAGTGCGTTTGGCGCTGCCTCGGGATAGGTGACTTTCCATGCGTGTGTGCTCACGTCCACCTCGACTTCGTCGGCCACCTTCACAACGACGTTCTCGAGTATGTCTTTCGGCGTCAGCTCGCGGGCGGCTCCATCAGCCAGACCGGAGAGCGCGTTGATAACAAGCTGGCAATTCTCCTCGGTCGCTTCCACGAGCAAGTCCACGTCTTCGGTCGTCCGCACCAAGCCATGAAGGATGCACGCGTGTCCGCCTATGATGAGGTAGCGCGCGCCCGCCTCGTTGAGCAGCCGACAGACCCGCACGAGGGAGATGTCGCCGGTCATGATTACCAGAGGCGTGGGTTGGACTGAGCCTTGCGCCATTCCGCGTATGCCTCCCACGTCTTCGCCTTGAACACGAAGCCGCGCGGTTTGGGATAGGGATTGAGCGCGTCAGCCTGCGCTTGCAAGACCGTTGCCCGTCGCAGCGCTTCCTCCGGAGTCAACCGCTCGGGACTGAGCGAATGCGGGCGTGTGCCGACGATTTTCATCTGCGGGAAGCTAACAGAAGCCCCGCCGACCGGCTATTGATAGTTCTCCATCCCCACGCACGAGCACACCAGATTCCGGTCGCCGAAGACGTTGTCCACGCGGGCGACGGGCGGCCAGAATTTGTAGTCCACGAGGCTCTTCACGGGGAAGGCGGCTTGCTCGCGGGTGTAGGGGCGGTTCCACTCGCCGGCGATTTGGTCGGCGGTGTGGGGCGCGCCTTTGAGCGGGTTGTTCGCCTTGTCAGCCTTGCCGGTTTCCACGGCGGTCATCTCGGCGTGGATGGCAATCATCGCTTCGCAGAAGCGGTCCAACTCACACTTCGGCTCGCTCTCGGTCGGCTCGACCATCAGCGTGCCGGCCACCGGCCAGCTCAAGGTCGGCGCGTGGAAGCTGAAATCCATGAGCCGCTTCGCCACGTCCTCGGCGGTCGTGGCCTTGAAGCCGCGCAGGTCCAGGATGCACTCGTGCGCGACGAGTCCGCCGGTGCCCTTGTAGAGCGTGGGGAAAAACTTCTCCAACCGGCGGCTGATGTAGTTCGCGTTGAGAATCGCAACCTTCGTCGCCTCGGTGAGGCCGGCGCTGCCCATGCACGCGATGTAAACCCAGGAAATCGGGAGAATGCTCGCGCTGCCCCACGGCGCGGCGCTCACGGGGCCGATGGGGTCTTCGCCGCCGAGCGGGACGACGGGATGGTCCGGCAGAAAGTCCACGAGGTGCTCCGCGACGCCGATGGGCCCCATGCCCGGACCGCCGCCGCCGTGCGGGATGCAGAAGGTCTTGTGCAGGTTCAGGTGGCAAACGTCCGCGCCGATGAAGCCGGGCGAGGTGAGGCCGACCTGCGCGTTCATGTTCGCGCCGTCCATGTAAACCTGCCCGCCGGCGTCGTGGATGATTCCGCAAATCTCGCGGATGGTCCCCTCGAAGACGCCGTGCGTGCTCGGGTAAGTGACCATGAGGCACGCGAGGTTCGCGGCGTGCGCGGTGGTCTTCGCGCGGAGGTCGGCCACGTCAATGTTCCCCTGCGCGTCGCACGCGACGGCCACGACTTTCATGCCGGCCATCACGGCGCTCGCCGGGTTCGTGCCGTGCGCGGAGTTCGGGATGAGGCAGATGTCGCGGTGCGCCTGGCCGTTCGTGGCGAGATACTTCGCGATGACGAGCAAGCCCGCGTATTCGCCCTGCGAACCGGAGTTAGGCTGGAGCGAGATGCCCGCGAAGCCGGTGATTTCACCGAGCCACTGCTCCAACTGCTTGAACAGCTCCTGGTAGCCGAGGGTTTGCTTCAGCGGCGCAAAGGGATGGATTTTGCCGAACTCCGGCCACGTCACGGGCAGCATCTCGCTGGTGGCGTTGAGCTTCATCGTGCAGGAGCCGAGCGGAATCATCGCCTGGCAGAGCGAGAGGTCGCGGGACTCGAGCTTGCGCAGGTAGCGCAGCATCTCCGTCTCGGAG
The DNA here is from genome assembly GCA_040081795.1 of Limisphaerales bacterium. Classification (GTDB taxonomy): domain Bacteria; phylum Verrucomicrobiota; class Verrucomicrobiia; order Limisphaerales; family SXTU01; genus SXTU01. Next base: position 9,340 of record JBEBFV010000056.1, read on the forward strand.
TGGTGGCGGTTGAAGACCGGGGCGGTGAGGAACTTCGAGGTGCGCGCGTGCGCCCCGTAGTCGCAGGCTTCAGCTTGCGAATAGAGTTCCTCCAACTTGAACGGCAGCTCAAACCCCGCGTTGAAGATGCGGACGAGCTGTTCCACGTCGGCACGGTCCGTCGTCTCGTCGAGTGCGACGCCGAGCGTGGCCTTGTCCAGCACGCGGAGATTCACGCCGTGCTTCTCCGCGATGGCGACGATTTCCTTGCTCGTGTAGCCCTTGAGCTGGATGGCGAGGGTGTCGAAGTAAGCCGTGGTGAGCACCGAGTGCCCGAGCTTCGCCACGCCCGCCGCGAGCAAACGCGTGTGCCGGTGGACGCGTTGGGCGATGGCCGCGAGGCCCGCCGGCCCGTGATAAACCGCATACATCGCCGCAATGTTCGCGAGCAGCGCCTGCGCGGTGCAGATGTTCGACGTGGCCTTCTCGCGGCGGATGTGCTGTTCGCGCGTGCCGAGCGAGAGTCGCAGGCCGACCTTGCCGCGCGCGTCCTTCGAGACGCCGACGAGGCGGCCGGGCATGTTGCGCTTGAAGGCATCGCGCGTGGCGAAGAACGCCGCGTGCGGCCCGCCATACCCCAGCGGCACGCCGAAGCGTTGCGCACTGCCGACACACACGTCCGCGCCAAACTCGCCCGGCGCGCGCAGCAGCGTGAGCGCAAGAATGTCCGCGGCCACGACCAGCAACGCGCCGACCGCGTGGGCCTTCGCCGCGAAGTCTGCGTAATCCAGCACCGAGCCGGTCGTGGTCGGGTATTGAACGAGCGCGCCGAAGACGGAGTTGTCGAACGCGAACGTCTCGTGATTGCCCACGACGACTTCGAGCTTGAGCGCCTCCGCGCGCGTGCGGACGAGCGCGATGGTTTGCGGGTGGCACGCCTCGGAGACGAAGAACTTCGCCCGGTTGTCATTGGGCGGCATCGCGCGATGGCAAAGCGTCATGGCCTCGGCGGCGGCGGTGGCCTCGTCGAGCATCGACGCGTTGGCGATGTCGAGGCCGGTGAGGTCGCAGACCATCGTCTGAAAGTTCAGCAGCGATTCGAGACGGCCTTGGGAAATCTCGGCTTGGTAAGGCGTGTATTGCGTATACCAGCCGGGGTTTTCGAGGATGTTGCGCTGGATGACCGGAGGCGTGATGCAGTCGTGGTAGCCGAGGCCGAGGTAGCTTTTGAAAACCTGGTTCTTGCTGGCGATGCGTTTGAGCTGTCGCAGCGCATCGAACTCGGATAGCGCTGCGGGGATGCTCAGCGGAGCCGCGAGCCGGATGTCGGTGGGCACCAGCGCGTCAATCATCGCGTCCAGCGAGTCGTGGCCGAGCGTCTTGAGCATCTCGATGGTCTCCTCTGGGCGGGGACCGTTGTGACGGCGGACGAAGTTGTCGGGGTGGGCGAAGGCGGCGGGCGTGGCGGTCATCAGGTCAGTTTCAGTCAGTTGCGGACGGTTTCCGTGCGAAGCACCCGGCGAAGGTAGGAACGAGCGGGGGCAATGCAAGTTTGATTTGGGTTCCAACGTGCGGTGCGAGCACGAATGGTGTCCGGCGTTGAGCGTCGGGCGAGGCCGTCCATCGACATTCTCAGCGCCCCGCACGGTTGGAAGCTCACTCCCCCGATCCGCCGTTCCCAACCCACTGGTCGCGCCGGTGCTTCGCCGTCTCGAAAAACTCGTCCATCGCCTTCGCGTCGCCGGCCTCCAGCGCGCGCTGGAACTCCTGCAAGTCCTCGATGAACACGCCCAGCGCGCGGGCGAGGTGCTTGCGGTTCGCCAGCGCGATGTCCCGCCACATCTCCGGCGAGCCGGCGGCGATGCGCGTGGTGTCGCGGAAGCCGGTGGCGCAGAGCGCGGGCTGCTCCTTCGGATGCGCGGGGCTAAGGACGTAGTTCGCCAGCTCGGCGGCGACGACGTGGGGCAGATGGCTGGAACGCGCGACCAAACTGTCGTGCTGGTCCGGCGAGAGGCGCAGCGGGCGGCAGCCCACCGCCGCCCAGAATTCCTCCACGAGCTTCACGGCCTTGGCCGGTGTCCTGGGGCCGGGCGTCACCACGCACACGGCCTTCTCGAACAAATCCGCCCGCGCCGCCGCCGGGCCGGTCTTCTCCGCGCCCGCCATTGGATGACTGCCGACGAACTGCGCGCCGGCCTTCGCGCAGAGCGGTTCCAGCTCCGCCACCACGCTGCCCTTCACGCTGCCCACATCGGTGACGAGCGCACCGGGCTTGAGCGTGCCGGCGAACTGCTCCACCAGCGCCCGCATCTGCGCGATGGGCGTGCAGAGGATGACGAGATCCGCGTCCTTCACCACCGCGAGCAGGTCGGTCGTCGCGCGGTCCACCACGCCGAGCCGCTCGCACTCGGCGATGCTCGCCTCGCGCCGCACGTAACCCTCCACGCGGTCCGCGAGCCGGCGCGCCTTGAGGGCGAGTCCTATGGACCCGCCCAGCAAGCCAACGCCTATCAGGCTGACCTTGTGGAAGTGCATGCGCGGATGATGCGGGCGAGCAGACGAAGGTCAAAGTCAAATTGGCCGGCGAATAACTTCCCTCTGCGCGATGAAAGAAACTTGGTAACCTCCAGCCCGAATTTCCTCATGCAGAGGAGCCATGACCAACCCGCCTCCGCCCAACACCTGTCCGCAATGCCGCGTCGCCCTGCCCGCTGACGCGCCGCAGGGCCTTTGCCCTGCGTGCCTCCTCGCCGTCGTCGCCGAACCCACGGAGGCCGGCACCGCGCCGCTGCCGAAGACGCCGCCGCCCACGCGCGAGCAAGTCGCCGCCGCCTTTCCGCACCTCGAAATCCTCGAACTCATCGGCGCGGGCGGCATGGGCTACGTCTTCAAGGCCCGCCAGCCCAAGCTCGATCGCCTCGTCGCGCTCAAGCTCCTGCCGCAGCACCTCGGCGCGGACGCTGCGTTCGCCGGGCGCTTCGAGCGCGAAGGCCGCGTCCTCGCCCGACTCAGCCACCCGAATATCGTCGCCGTCCACGACTTCGGCTTCGCCCGTGCCGGCGATTTGCAATCGCCGTCCCCCTCAACCCTCAACCCTCAACTCTCAACTACCCAAAGCGGCTTCTACTACCTGCTCATGGAATACGTGGACGGCGTGAACCTCCGGCAGGCCATGCGCGCCGGCCGTTTCACGCCGGTGCAGGCGCTCGAAGTCGTCCCGAAGATTTGCGAAGCCCTCCAGTTCGCCCACGAGCAGGGCATCCTCCACCGCGACATCAAGCCGGAGAACATCCTGCTCGACGCGAAAGGCCGCGTGAAGCTCGTGGACTTCGGCATCGCCAAACTCGTTGACCGTGACGGGGACACTCCTGTCCCCGATGACGCCGCTGGCCCCACGCCTTTCGCCGCCGAACTGGGGGACAAGAGTGTCCCCCCTACCACGCTCACCTCCGCCACCGCCGCGCTCGGCACGCCCAGCTACATGGCCCCCGAGCAGCGCGACCGCCCCGCCGACGTGGACCATCGCGCGGACATCTACAGCCTCGGCGTCGTCTTCTACGAAATGCTCACCGGCGAACTGCCCGTCGGCAAATTCGCCCCGCCCTCCGCCAAGTCCGCCAGCGACCCGCGCGTGGACCAAGTCGTCCTCCGCGCGCTGGAACAGCAGCGCGAGCGCCGCCAGCAAAGCGCCGGCGAAATCAGGACGCAGGTGGAGAATATCGCCTTGTCGCCCAGTGACGACCCGCGTGTGGAGGCTCATCCGTCGAAGCCCAGTTGGTTCAAACCAGTTGGCTTGCTCTACGTTATCGCCGGCTTCGTGGGCTGGTTGCCAACGGTGGCGAGCCTCGGCACTCATATCGTTGTGGGCCACGCTGCGGTGATGCTGTCCGCAACCGGGCTCGCTTTTCTCACCTGCCATCGCTGGTGGCGGTGGCTGGCGATTGGCTGCAATGCTTTGATGGTCGTCTTCTTAGTGTTCAACCAACTCTGGGTTCTTGTCTTGGCAGCCATCGGCAAGATCCCACCCGGTGCGCCGTGGCCTGCTGACTTTTGGGGTGTTGCCGCCCAACTGGCCGGAGGAGTTCCAAACTCGCTGCTGCTCTTGTTAAGTTTCGGAGCGGGTGTCTGGGCTTTGCTTCGGGCGGATGCTCGCGCGGCCTTTGATCATCAGCCAGCCAGCCAGCAGGAGGATAAGGTAATCGGTGCGCTGGCAGTGCTCGCCTTGGCTGGAGGACTGCTGACCTTCACGGTGGCGAGGCACCTGACCTTCAACCCCGTTGTGCTCGGCCTGAAGGCTGCTGGCGTGCTCGGCCTGGCCGCGTGGTGTCTGTTGCGCTATAGGAAGGATGCGGCTTCGTGCAAACAATCCCTCGGCTGGTCAGCCGTCATGCTGACCGTCGCCACACTTGCGCCGTTCGGGATATTCCTCGCCTCAATCTTCGCGCTCAAATCCAAACCCCAGCAGTTGAGCCTGCTGATGGCTGTGAACGGAGTTGCTCTGACTGCGGCCGGGTGGTGGATTTGGACAGCGCTACGCAAAGGCAACGACGACTTGCCCAAGGCCGCGCGCTGGGGAGCCATCTTGGCGGTTGCCGGATTGTTGGTGGTTCCGTCGGCCTTCTTCATCACCCAACCGTGGAACAATGCGGCGGCTCGCCAATCGCACAAGGAGCTGAACGAAAGTTTTACGGAGACCAGCCGTCGCCAGAGCCAGGCCAGCTTAGCCCGCGCACGGCTGGAGCGCTGGCAATCGCAGCCCCTCGATGCGGACGTGCGTGCGGAACTGAACCGTCGAATAACTGCATTCAGGACGGAGGAGAAAATCTTCCAAGACGAGTCCGCCGCGCTTATCCGCCGCGTCCGTGCTTTGCCATACCAAACGCCGAGCGAACTCAAAACCGTCGCCATCCTCGCCGCTGGCATCGCGCTGGTCGGGTTGGTCTGCGGCGTGTTCGGGCAAAGCACCATCGCCCGGAGCGGCGGCAGGTTGCGCGGCGAAGCGTGCGCGGCGTTTGCCGTGCTCGCGCTGCCCGCCATCGCCGGACTCCTCGCCTTGTTCGCCTACGGCATCAACAAGTCCTTTCCGCAGTATGATGAATCGACCCTTCGTGGCTGGTCGGCGGGCCTGTTCGTCGGCGCGGGCGTGCTAGCGCTTGGTTTGTCGCACTGGCTCTGGCAACGGCTCACGCGTGGCTGGGATTGGGGCCGGGCCGCACTGCTGATTGTGCTCACGGGATTGGGCGTAGCTTTTTTGCCTGTGCTGGGTCTGGCCGCGCTGAAGCCATTCTTTCGGACATCAGAACTTCGCCTCTCCAATATGCAACTTTCCCGTGACGGGTTGGTGTGCGAGGCCAATCCGCAAGGCATTCCAACCGGCTGGGCGATTGCGTGGCGCGGAGTGGAACTGAAAGCTGGCCAGCCCACCAAGCGGCTCTTGTTCGACCAACACTTGGACGGCTGGACACTCCTGAAGGAGACTTTCGACGCCAGCCAATTCAGCGATGCCGACGTGATGAACGCCGTCGAGCGCGGCCCGCTCTGGATTGCTTCCTCCAGCCAGTGGCGGTTGTCTTTCCGCCCTGAGACCGGCCCGCAAGTTCTATTGCTACTCACCAACTCAGCCGGCAACGGTGTTCGCATCGAGGCGGAACTCGTGCCCGCCGCAAGTCGCCCCAAGACTCCCGCCGAGCAGGCTGCCGGAGAGGCAAAGGCCAACGAGCAGATGCGCGCGCGCTTGAAGTTCCTCCAAGAACAACAGGCCCGCCTGATTGAAACCCACGGCTCGAACGATTTCCGGGTCGTGGAGCAAGCGCGCTTCATCCGCGACATGGAAAGCTCGTTGATTCGGAGAGAGAGTGCGACGCAGCCGAAATGACTGACGCAGCTAGCCCCACCACTACCGCCACCTTCCACACCACGCAGTGGACGCGGGTGCTCGCGTCCCGAGGTGATTCCCCGGAGTCGCAGGCGGCGCTGGGGGATTTGTGCGGCGCTTACTACGGAGCCGTGTTCGCGTTCATCCGCCGCTCGGGTCGTGACGACGACGCGGCGCGCGAGCTGACGCAGGAATTTTTCGCCCGGCTGCTGGCGCGACAGGGACTCGACACCGTGGTGCAGGGACGTGGGCGCTTCCGCTCCTTCCTGCTCGGCGCGGTGAAGCATTTCCTCGCGGACATGGGCGACCGTGCGCGCGCCGCCAAGCGCGGCTCCGGCTCCGCGCCGCTGCCGCTCGGCGTCGAGACGGACACCTCCCCCGGCCTCGAATTGCCCGACGCCGCCGCGCCGGACCCGGAGCGCGAGTTCGACCGCAAGTGGGCGCTCACCGTCCTGGACCGCGCGCTGGCCGCGCTGGCCCGCGAGCAGTCGGAGGCCGGCCACGCCACGCACTTCGCCACACTGAAACCCTGGCTCACTGGCGACACGGAAGCCTTCTCGCAAGCCACTGCCGCGCGCGCGCTGGGGATGAACGAAGGGGCGGTGAAGGTCGCCGTCCACCGCTTGCGCCGCCGATTCCGCGAGCTGGTGAAGGCGGAAATCGCGCAGACCTTGCAAGACCCGGCGCAGGTGAAGGATGAGCTGGCCTGCCTGCAAGCGGCGCTGTCAGGGAAGTAAGTTGGGCCTGAACCGCCATTTCAAAGGGTTTGCCAAGCCCGGCCCGGTGCCGCCGGTCTTGAGCGCCGCCTGACCGTCCCCCCGGAGGAGGCGCCGGACGCATTAACAAGGCGGCTTGCTCCGGCTCCCGACCTTCCCTAGCTTGCTGGCATGGCCGCCGAGCACAATGAACTGCGCGAGTCGCCGCCGCCCACTCCGGCTCCGCCGGAGGTGTGGGAGCGGGCGGCAGCCTTGGCGCGCCGTTCTAGGACTTGCTTTTGGTTCCAACATACGAGCGAACCCATCCAAAGCCTTGACGATTTGCGTTTGCTTGTGAGGCAACTCCAGAGAAATGGCGACCCTCTCATCTGGCAGGATGCGCAAGAGTCACACCGGTGCATGTTGCGCGATATCGCAACTCTTTGAATCGGACAACCGCTTCTCTTGCACACACCGGAAACGCATTTCAAAGGCTGGGCCAAGCCCGGTCCGGTGCCGCGAGGCTTGAGTGCCGGCCTGAGCGTCGCCGCGGACGAAACGCTGGACGCCATCAGCGGGCACTTTCGCCTGTTCCAGTTGCGCGACGGCCACCGCTTCTCGACGGACGACATTCTCACCGCGTGGTATGGCACGGGTTGGTGTCCCACGGCGCGCACGGCGCTGGACCTCGGCAGCGGCATCGGCACGGTGGGTTTGATCGTGGCGTGGCGCCTGCCAGGCGCGCGGCTGGTGACGGTGGAGGCGCAGGCGGTGAGCGCGGCCTTGGCGAGGAAGTCGGCGCTTTTCAACGGCATCGAGGATCGCTACGAAATCCGCGAGGGGGATTTCCGCGAGCCGGGAGTGGTGCGGGCGGAAGAGCGATTCGATCTCATTACGGGCAGTCCGCCGTATTTTCCGCCCGGCACCGGCGTGGAGAGCGATCATCCGCAGAAGCTCGCCTGCCGCTTCGAGCTGCGCGGGACTGTGGCGGACTATTGCACGACGGCGGCGAGGCATCTGGCACCGGGCGGCTACTTCGCCTGCGTGTTTCCGCATGAAACGGCACAGCTCGAGCGAGTGGAGGCGGGAGCACGAGACGCTGGTCTGGTGATCGTGCGTCGGCGACCGGTGGTCTTCCGCGAGGGGGAGCCGCCGCTGGTGGGGCTGTTCGGGATGATGCGCGCAGAGGATCTGCCGGAGTGGATGCGTGGGCGCTCGTGGACGGAACCGGACCTGGTCATTCGCACGCGCGAAGGCAAGATTCACCCAGAATATTCCGCCGTGAAGCTGGCCATCGGCTTTCCGCCGTGATTACTCCCACGCGCACAGGCACTCGACATATGCGGCCGAGCCGTCGCGAAGCCAGCCATCGAGCTGGGCTTGGTCCTTGAGTTGTTGACCGCGCGCGCGACTCACGACAAGGAAGCGCGAGTCAATCTCCGGCAAGGTGGTGAGATCACCCCACAGCTTCTCGAACTGCGCGACGGGGAACACGTCTTCCTGTCCGTGCCCCCAGCGCTTCTTCACGTCCTTCGTGGTGATATAGGTCGGCACCTTCGCCGCGAGCGCGCGGATGGCAGGGGTGATTTTGGCGTCGTCAGCGGCAAGGATGTCTTCGCGCGTAAGGTGCAACGCGCGGAGGAAGCCATCCACATCAATCCATGTCGTCAGCGTGTTGTAGTAGCTCAGGCCAAACTCCAGCTCCTCGTGCGGCATCGCGAGGCCCTCGACCAGCCGGCTGCGCCCGTCCACGCGCGCGAGGCCGCCGCCCCGGTCGTCGAGGCGGCGGGTGATGACCTCGAAGGACAATGTCGCGCCGCTCGCGAGGTGCTGGCCCAGCAAGGCCGGGTCGAGGTTCGCGCCGGTGGTGTCAATGTTATGCAGCAGCAGCGTCTGGAGCTGCGGACGCTCGCGGAGCAGCGCGGCGAGCGTGCCGTTGCGCAACAGGTTCGGCACTTCGTAGAAATGGCCGACGGGGTGGAGGCATTGGAGCGCGAGGTTGTCGCGGTAGTCGGTGGCTTCGCCCGCGGACTCGGCCCAACGCAGGAGCGCGGCCCGGAGCGAGTCGCGGACTTTCTGCTGCTGCTCGTCGAGCACCTGCTGCGGCATCTCCTCCCACGCGAATCGCAGGTCGCGCGCCGTCGGCACGAGCCGCAGGCCGACGCTAGCGCCCCGGCTCAGGAGCAGCGGGCCGGGGTAGCCGTAGTTCTGTTTCGCGGCGAGGAACTCGGAGAGCGGCCCATGGGTGAGGTAACTCGTGGTGAAGACGTGCGGCACCGGCGTGCCCGCGAGTTGGGCAATCTTCCGTGACTTCGCAAGGTGAACTTCGAGGAAGGTGCGGTGGCGTCCGCCGAGTTTGCAGAACGGGTGGAGGGACTTCACCACGCCCGCGCCTTGGGTCCATCGGCTCGCGGCACCGGCGGAGAGCGTGACCACTGCGACTTCGCCATTGCGGAGAGCGGCGAGGCCGCGTTCGCTGGCCTTCGCATAGGACTTATGAGTCCCATGCGACACATGGGTCACATCCTCCGGGCGAACGTCCTCGATGGCCGTGTTCGCCGGGAGGCGGTTCTGCGCGAGACCGATGCGACCGGCCTTCAGATCGGTGCGGATGGTTTCGTGGGCTTCGCGGTCGAAACCGTTCGCCGCGAGCAGCTCATCTAGCGATTGTGTGCCGGCCTTCTCCTCCTTCAAGCGCGGGAACATCGTGTCGAAGAGCGTCTGCACCATGCCGCGCAACTCCGGCTTCGCGCGGCAAGCGGCGGCGAACTTGTCCAGCTCGGCCCGGCGCGCGGCGGGCAACTCGTGGCGGTCGGTGCGGAGGAGATTCGGCACCGTGAGCGCGTAGTAACCGGCGGGCATCAGCGCGGTATCCGCAGCGAGAAGGTCGGCCCAAGTGCCGCGCTCGTTGATGGCGTAGTCGAAGACAACCGGCTCCATCGCGAAGGGCAGCGCGTGCTGCAACTCGCGCTTCGTGGCGGACATGATTTCCTGCAAGCGCCGTTGCCCCTCGCCCTTCCGCTCCGGCGCGAGGATAAATCCCATCCCGCCGCCGCTCATACCGCCGAGCATCCAGAAGCCCCAGAAGTCGTCACCGAACTCGTGGCCCACGCGCTCGATGAGCTGCTCGGTGAACGCGGTCGAGGCCCACGGGATGATGGCTTGAATCGGCTCGCGGAAGTTGCGCGTGGTGGCGGCTCCGAGCGCGCGGATGTCGCCGGACTTCAGCGCGGCGAGCACTTCGTCGAGGATGCGGAGGGCGTCCTGCCGGCCACGCCACTCGGCTTCGCAGCGGAGCAGATACTTCTCCGTGACCATCTCCAGAATGGGCCCAACGTTTTGCGCCATGCCGCCGTGGACGAGCACGAGCGAATCTTGCAGCTTGCGGCGCGTCTCGGCGGAGGCGTCGTCGAGGCTGAGGATGCGGTGCTGCGGCATGAGCCGGCCGCGCGAGATGCCGAGCTCAGGGTCGCCCTCGCCGGCGATGACGCCCTCGATGAGCTTCATGCCGGGCCAGACGCCGCCGCTGTCCTGCCAGCCGCCGCCGGAGCCACCGAGCCATTCGCCGAGCAACGCACGGGCGAGCACGATGCGGCGCTCGTTCTCCTGAAGCTCACCCGTGAGCGACGCGGCCTGTCCCGTCGCGCGCATGAGCACGCTGACGAGCGAGCCGAGCAGGTTCGTGCTGACGGCGAGGCGCGAGCCCTTCGGGATGTCGTTCACGCACGAGACCAGTTCCAAGCCGCGTCCTTGGCCGACGATG
>JBEBFV010000432.1:0-5532 GCA_040081795.1 Limisphaerales bacterium
GCCGCCGCGAGCGTGGTGGTCATGAAGGCGTTGCCGGCGATGCCGTCCGCCGCGACCGCCGAGCCGGCGTTGAAGCCATACCAGCCGACCCAGAGCATTCCCGTGCCGATGGCGCAGAGCGCCATGCTGTGCGGCTGCATCGGCGTCTTGCCGTGGCCCAGGCGCGGCCCGAGGATCAGGCAGAGCACCAGCGCGCTCCAGCCCGAGCTCATGTGGACCACGGTGCCACCGGCGAAATCAATCGCCTTGATCTTGGCGTCGCCGTTCCACACGCCGTTCATCAGGCCGTCCACGCCCCACACCATGTGGGCGAGGGGGAAATACACCGCGAACATCCAGATGGTGACGAAGAGCAGGATGGCCGAGAACTTCATGCGCTCTGCCACCGCGCCGACGATGAGCGCCGGGGTGATGATCGCGAACATGAGCTGATACATGGAGAACACATTCTGCGAGACCCACGCGGAGTAATCCGTGTTCGGGGCCGCCGTCACACCATTGAGGAAGGCGAACTTGCTGAAGCTGCCCAGGTAGGGTGATCCCGCCGAGAACACCAGGCTGTAGCCGCACACGAACCACAGGATCGTCACCAGGCCGGCGATGCCGAAGCACTGCGCGACCACGGACAGGACGTTCTTCTTGCGCACGAGGCCGCCGTAGAAGAGTGCCAAACCGGGCAGCGTCATGAACAGCACGAGCGCGGCGCAGACCATCATGAACCCGTTGTGGCCGGGGCCGGCGACGTCATCGAGCTTCGATGTGACGTTCGCCTTGGCGTCGGCGGAACCGCGCGCGCCGTTGCCGATGTAGGCTTCGAGGTCGGCGATGCGCTGCTCGACGTTGGGGTCGGCCTTCTTCGGCGGTTCCGGCGCCTTCGCGGCAGCGGCGGCGGGCGCGGGTGCCGGCGGGGCTTGCGCGAGCAACGGCTGCGCCGTCGTCGCCAGCAGTGAGAACAGGGTGAGGGAGAGAATCAGTTTCTTCATGATCAGTGTTTGTTTCAGTGGGTTGTGGTTGGCGGGTCAGACTGCGGCGTCACCTTTCTCGTCGGTGCGGATGCGGATGGCGTCGTCCACGGCGGAGACGAAGACCTTGCCGTCACCGATCTTGCCGGTCTTGGCGGCCTTGACGATCGCGGCGACAGCGGCGTCCACGCGGCCGTCAGGCAGCACCAGCTCCAGCTTGATCTTGGGAAGGAAGTCCACGGTGTATTCCGAGCCACGGTAAATTTCCGTGTGGCCCTTCTGGCGGCCGAACCCCTTCACCTCGGTCACGGTCATGCCCTCGACTCCGATGTCGCTCAGGGCATCCTTCACTTCCTCCAACTTGAACGGTTTGATGATGGCTTCGATCTTCTTCATTGTGTGTCTTTCGTTCTGGCGGCGCGGCGAGAAGTGCTGGCGAAATCTCGCGCGCTTCCGCCGGACGGAACGCGTTTGTTGACTGCGGGTGACCAGCGCACACCTCACTTAGCAACGGCGGTGCCAGCCGGGAGGGAAAGTTTTTGACACCCAGATTCTCCTTTGTTTTCAAGGCTTCTGGCGCACTCAGAAAAACCGCTGCTCAAAGCCATGAATAGTTCTCTGCTTGGAATTGGGCGAGCTGTCCCTTTTTAGCCAGCACCAGTAAGGGGGACACTCCTGTCCCCGCCCAGCCTCGAACTCCACGGTGTCCTCCTGCTCGTAATCCTGATCTTGATCCTGCTCCGCTTTCCCACCGGCAGACAGGAGTGTCCGCCTTACGGGAATTTCCCGCTCGCCTCGCGCGTCCGATGCGGCGTGAATCCACCCATGCCAGTCACCACCCGGAGAAAATTCCTCGCTCACACCCTCGCATCTGCCGGAACGCTCGCCGCACTGCGCGCCGTCCCTGCGGACGCACAGGCCGCTCCCGGCTTCCGCCTCGGTGCCTTCTCCGCCGATGTCACCGTCCCGGCTGGCCACGGCATGATGGGCGGCGCGTGGCTGTCCAAGTCCGTCGCCGATCCGCTCTTCGCCAAGGGCATCGTCCTCACCGGCGGCGAGAAACCCGTCGTGCTTGTCTCCGTGGACTGGTGCGAAATCCGCAATGCCGCCTTCGACCGCTGGCGTGACGTGCTCGCCGAGGCCGCCGGCACCGACCGCGCGCACGTCCTCGTCTCCAGCACGCACGTCCATGACGCCCCGGTCGCCGACCTCGAAGCCGAGCGCATCCTCAAGGAACACAAGTGCGCCGGCACCGTCTGCGATCTGGACTTCCACGAGGTCGCCGTCCAGCGCGCGGCAAGCGCTTTGCGCGACGCCCTCAAGTCCGCCTCGCCCGTGACGCAGATCGGCCTCGGCCAGGCTCGCGTCGAGAAAGTCGCCTCCAACCGCCGCTATCTCCTGCCCGACGGCAAGGTCTCCTACAACCGCATGAGCCGGAACACCAACGTCCTCGCCGCGCAGGCGGACGACGGCGACATTGACCCGATGCTCAAGACGTTGAGCTTCTGGAATGGCAACACTCCGCTCGCCGCCCTGAGCAACTACGCCGTTCACCCCATGAGCTACTACGGCGGCGGCGAAGTCTCGGCGGACTTCCCCGGCATCGCGCGGCGGCGGCGGCAGGAGGATTTGCCCAATGTCGCGCAGGTTTACTTCTCCGGTTGCAGCGGCAACGTCACTGCCGGCAAATACAATCCCGGCATGAGGGAAAACCGCGTCGTCCTCGCGGGCCGGATTTACCAGGCGATGGCTGAGGCCTGGCGCGACACGAAGAAAGTGCCGCTGGAGAAGATCGCCTTCCGCTCCATCCCGTTGACCTTGGAGCCGCGCAACGACCCGGCGAACTTCACCGTGGAAGGTTCCACCAAGCTCCTGGCCCCCGACCAAAAACCCTTCGCCCAATGCCTCGCCGCCATGAACCTCTCGTGGCGCAAACGCGCCGCCGCCGGCCAGCCCATTGACGTGCCCGCCGTGGACTTCGGCCCCGCGCAATTCCTCCTGCTCCCCGCCGAGGCCTACGTCGAGTTCCAACTCCACGCGCAGGCGGTGCGGCCCGACAGCTGGGTGATGGTCGCGGGCTATGGCGAGAGCGCGCCCGGCTACATCCCCGTCGAGCGCGCGTGGGCGGAGAAAGACGGCAACCTCGGCGACTGGTGCTGGGTCGCCCCCGGCAGCGAGGCCCGGATGAAGGCGGCGATCGAGGCGGCGCTTCGGAAGTGAGCCGCGCTACCGCCTCATACAAGCCGCTCCGGCAAACGACTCCACGACAAACTTCCGGATCACCGCCAGCTCCGGCTCGCCTGCGATGGTGTGCTCCTTCGCAAACTCGTGCCACTCGATGTTCAACCCCGCCGCTTGCAGCCGCCGCACCTGTTCCCTCACCGGCCCAAACGGAATCAGCGGATCGAACTTGCCGTGCGTGAGCAGCAGCCGTTGCCGCTCCGCCACCGGGGATTTTTCCTGAATCAACTGCTCCGCGTCATGCACGTGACCGCTGATGCCGACCAACCCCGCGAAGCGGTGCGGGTAGCGCAGCCCAACCTCGGTCGTCATCAGACAGCCCTGTGAGAATCCGAAAACGACCGTCTGCTCCGTCGGCCAGCCGCGCCCGCGCTGCGCATCGAGCAACTCAGACAGCAGCCGCGTGCTGCGCCTCACTCCGGGCGCGCGGTCGCCCGCGTAGTCATACCAGGAATACCCGCCGAAGTATTCGTCCGGCGCGTTGACCAGCAGGTAGTTCAAGTTCGGCAGCCCCATCGCCTCCGGCAGCCAGCGGTAGCCATCCATGCTGTCGCCCAGCCCGTGCAGCACCACCATCAGCCGGCGCGAATCCTTCTGCGCGGCGGGAATCAGTTCAGTCGTCAGCATGGCGCTGGTGTAACCCGCGCGCGTCGTCAGCGCAAATTCTCTCCTGCCTTCCTGCCCTCCTCATTGCCCAGCGCGTGGTCAGCACCTAAACTGCGCCCGTGGTCCGACTCGTCCTCTTCGACATTGACGGCACGCTGCTGCACACCGGCGGCGCGGGCGTGCGGGCGTTTGGCCGCGCCTTCGCCACCGAGTTCGGCCTGCACCACGGCACCGAGTGGATGCGCTTCGCGGGCCGCACGGACTCCGGGTTGGTGCGCGAGTTCCTTGCCCAGCACGGCGTGGACGCGACACCTGAAAACTTCCGCCGCTTCTTCGAGTCCTACGTCTTCTGGCTCGAACATCACCTGCACGAACTCCCCGGTGGCCCCTGCCGTGGCGCGAGAGAGTGGCTCGCCGAACTCATCGCGCTGCCCGAGCCGCCGCTGCTCGGCCTGCTCACCGGCAACATCCGCCTCGGCGCGCAGATCAAGCTGCGGCATTACAACCTTTGGGAACCCTTCGTCACCGGCGGCTTCGGCGATGACCACGAGGATCGAAACGAAATCGCCCGCGTCGCCAAGGCCCGGGCCAGCCACCGGCTCGGCCGCGAACTGCGCGGCGATGAAATCCTCGTCATCGGCGACACGCCCTTGGACATCGCCTGCGGCCGGGCCATCGGTGCGCGCTGTCTCGCCGTCGCCACCGGCGGCGCGACCCTTGCCGAACTGCAAGCCCACCGCCCCGACTGGGCCGTGCCCGACCTCACGCACCTGCCCGTGGCCGACGTCCTCCGCTGACGCCGTAGCCGCCGAGGTAAGGAGGCGGATTCCGCGATTGTCCCTGACATTCGTTCCGCCTCCTCACCTCGGCGGCTACACATCCTCCGTCCGCCCCAGCGCGAGGAAGTGCAGCCACCGGCGCGTCACCGGCTTCTTGTAAATCCCTTCCAGTGCCCGAGCGTAGAGCCGCAGTTGAAGCCCGTGCTCGCGCAGCTTCGTCGGCAGGTCCGCCTCGGCGAAGTGGTCCGTCTTGTAATCCACCAGCCAAATCTCTTCCGCACCGAACACCGCCAGGTCCACCACGCCCTGCACGATGACGAAGTCCTCCTCGATCACCGTAGGTGACGACGTGAGGAGCCTATGGCTTTCAGCCGCCGCTCCTTCCAAAGTCATTTCCTCAAGTTCGCGCACCGTGAATCGCGCCGTGAACGGAACCTCCCGCTGCACCTCCCGCGCGTGCCCTCGCACCAGCCGCCCGACTTCCGAATCCCAATACCGAAACAGGTCCGCGAACACGAGCGCGTCCGCCTCGCGCTCCGTCAGCACGCCGCGCGTCTGCAACCGCTCCGCCTCAGCCATCAGCTCCGCCAGCGTGCCTGTGGCCAGCAGCTCGACGTGTTGCAGGAACGCATGATGCGCCAACCCAACCTGCGTCGCCGTGAGCTGTCCGCTGCGCCGACGCGGTGTGCGCGGCAGCTCGCGAGACGGGAAGAGTTGCTGCGCCTCCGCCTCGGCTTCCGCCCGCCTGCGCAGCACCGAGACCGAAGTCTTTGCCTGCTCCCATGTCGCGGCTTGATACGGATAGACACGAGTCAATCGCTCGCGCAACTCCGCAACCGCCTCCGCCTCCGGATGAACCTCCGCTTCCAGCCGTCCCGAGCCCACCACCGCCTCTTCTCCCTCGCCCCCACCGGGGGAGAGGGTCGGGGTGAGGGCTGTCTCTT
>JBEBFV010000057.1:0-19595 GCA_040081795.1 Limisphaerales bacterium
TCATGCCAAAAACCTACCACCAACCAGCGGCCATTGTCTATTACGCATAGAGTCTACTGTCTAGACGAGCTGGTTCTCCCGGCCTGATTCACTCCTTCCCCGCCCCGCGCGCCCTTGCTACAAACGCCGCGTGCGGAACACGACAGATTCACTTTGGAAGACCCTCGCGGCGCGCAAACGGCTCTTCCTGCTCGCCGGGCCGTGCGTGATCGAGAGCGAGGCGCTGTGCTTCGAGGTCGCGCGGCATTTGCAGAAGGTCTGCGCACGGCTCGGCATCACCTACGTCTTCAAGGCCAGCTACGACAAGGCCAACCGCACCTCCGGCAAGGCCTTCCGCGGCCCCGGCCTGGCCGACGGCCTCGCGGTGCTGGAGCGCATCCGCACGCAGCTCGGCGTGCCGGTCATCACGGACGTTCACACCGAGGAGCAGGCGCGCGCCGCTGGCAAGTTCGTGGACATTCTCCAAATCCCCGCCTTCCTCTGCCGGCAGACGGACTTGATCGAGGCGGCGGTGGCGATGGGCAAGATCGTGAACCTGAAGAAAGGCCAGTTCCTCTCACCCGCCGAGATGGGCCGCGTGGTGGAGAAGGCCAAGCTCGCCGGCGGCCACAAGCTGCTCGTGACCGAGCGCGGCACGACCTTCGGCTACAACAACCTCGTCTCGGACATGAGGGCCATCCCGGTGCTCAAGCAGACGGGCTTTCCCGTCGTCTTCGACGCCACGCACTCCGTCCAACAACCCGGCGCGGGCGGCGACCGCACCATCGGCCAGCGGGAGTTCGCGCCCTTGCTGGCGCGCTGCGCCCTCACCGCCGGCGCGGACGGCCTCTTCATCGAGACTCACCCCGAGCCAGACAAGGCGATGAGCGACGGGCCAAACATGATTCCGTTGGCAGAGATGGCGGGGCTGCTGAAGGGGTTCCTGAAGGTGCGCGACGCTGTTCGGTGATGAACTTCCGCATCTAGCCCATGCCCAAGCTCTCTCCTTCCCAGCTTCGCTCCCACCTGAAGCGCATCCGGCTTCTCCTCTGCGACGTGGACGGCGTGCTGACGGACGGCGCGATCTTCATCACGGGCGACGGCGAGTTCAAACGCTTCCATGTCCACGACGGCCTCGGGCAGCGGCTCGCGGCGCACGCGGGGTTGAAGGTCGGCTGGGTGTCCGCGCGGCCCTCGGCCATCACCGCGCGACGCGCGGAGGAGCTGAAGACAGACTTCATCGTGCAGACGCGCGACGGCAAGGTGCCCGCCGTCGAGCGCATCCTTGCGGAGACGGGCTTCGGTTGGGCCGACGCTTGCTTCGTCGGTGACGACGTGGTGGACCTCGGCGTGCTTCGTCGCGTCGGTCTGGCGATCTCGCCAGCAGACGGACGACCGGAGGCGAAGGCGCTCGCGCACTTCATCACGAAGGCCAACGGCGGCAACGGCTGCGTGCGCGAGGTCGTGGAAATGGTTTTGAAAGCCCAGGGCAAATGGGCGACGGTCATCGAACAACACGCGAAATGACCGTTGGCCCGACAAAACTAATCGCTCTCGGCGTGGGCTTGCTCCTCGTCGCTGGAATCGCCGCGATCGTTCTGGCGAAGCGGCATGAGCGGCGGCTGTCCGTCGCCGGGGCGCTCGCGGTCGCCGCGCTGCAAACCCAGGTCTCCAACGCGACCGGCCTCAGCGCCGGCACCGCGCGCGGCATCCGCATCCCGTTTTACGAAGGCGACGCCAAGCAGCCCACCTCCGTCATGCTCGGCCGGACCGCCACGCCAGTCGAGGGCGGCAGGTATCTCGTCAGTGACCTGCGGGTGGAGCACTACACGCGCAGCCATGGCAGCACGGCGACAAATCTCGTGATTGAGGCGCCGAAGTGCCTGGTTGACCCGGCCAAGAAAATCGCTTCCTCGGATGGCATCTTCGTCATGACGCTGACTCACCCGGATGGCAGTTTGCTGACGAGGGGAAGCACGGGCTTTGAGTGGCGACAGGCCGACTCCTTCCTCTCCATCTCGAACGAGGTTGCCACGCACATGACCATCGAACGCTCCATCTCAACCAATCCAGCCAAGCCATGACTGCACGCTCTTGTCTCCTCCTCTTTCTGTTCGTCGGCCTTGCCACAGCCGCCGCGCAGACTGTTCCGTTCAGCACCTCCACGACCGCCCCCACCGCACCAACGGCCAAGGGCGGCCCGCGGCCGATTGATGTGCTCTCCAGTGGCGGGTCCACTCTCAACATCACCAACGGCCTGGTCACCTACAGCAAGAACGTCCGTGTGAACGACCCGCAATTCTTCCTGCGCTGCGAATCCCTGCACCTCCTGCTCGACCTCAAGCGGGCCAAAGGCGCAAAGCCACCCGACGCCGCTGCGGCGACAAATTCCCCACCACTCATCGGACCGACGGGGAGCTTCTTGATCGAGGTGGACGCGACCGGCGGAATCCTCTTCTCAAACAAAGCGGACGGGAGTTATGCGGTGGCCGACCGGGGCCGATACTTCGCGACCAACGACGCCTTTGAGCTGACGGGCAACGCGCAATTGGTCAAGAAACTCGGCGGCGACAACATCGTCACCAACAGCGCGCCCCGCATCATGTTCTTCCGGGCTCAAGGCCTGTTGATGTCCTACGGTGAAAGCTCCACGGGAGGCAAAGTCACTCCCCCAAACACCAACTCGCCCGCCAAGAAACCCTGACGCCGATGGAGCCGACGACTCAACCGCAGCCCATGTTGCAACCTCCGAGCGACGGCCCCTTGGTCGCCGTGGCGACAGGAGGAGAGCCGTTGCTCACCGCGAAGCAACTCGCCAAGGCTTACCGCCACCGCCGTGTCGTTGATGGCGTGTCCATCCACGTCAACGCCGGGGAGATCGTCGGCCTGCTCGGGCCGAACGGTGCGGGCAAGACCACGACGTTCAACATGGTCGTCGGCGTCGTGCGGCCCGACGAGGGATCGGTGCGCTTCAATGGGCACGACATCACGCACAGCCCGATGCACGAGCGCGCGCGGCTGGGCATTGGCTATCTCACGCAGGAGCCGAGCGTCTTCCGCAAACTCAGCGTCGAGGACAACATTCTCGCCATCCTCGAAACCTGCGTGATGGACAAGGACGAACGGCAGGTGCGGCTGAAGTATTTGCTAGAGGAGTTGGACTTGACCGCGCTGGCCAAGAGCATGGCCTATCAATTGAGCGGCGGCGAAAAGCGGAGGCTGGAAATTACCCGCGCGCTCGTCACCACGCCCAAGCTGCTGCTGCTGGACGAGCCGCTCGCGGGCATTGATCCCATCGCGCAATACGAGGTCAGCAAGATCGTTCGCCGGCTCAAGGATCGTGGCCTGGGCATCCTGATCACCGACCACAGCGCTCGCGAGATGCTCAAGCTCGTGGACCGCGCCTATCTCATCCATCGCGGCCAGGTGATCTACGAAGGCAACGCTGAGGATCTCATGAACGACCCGAAGGCACGGGAGATTTACCTCGGGCCGGAGTTCAATATGTAGCGGCACCGCGAATTGGGGACACTCTTGTCCCCAATTCGCGGTGGGGAAAAACTCGGGGACAAGAGTGTCCCCGCTACAGGGCATCTCCCCTGCCCTTCGGAATCTTGCCGAGGTGGTAAACGAGGAAGCCGTGGAGGAACTGGCGCAACTCCGTCCCCTGACCGGAACTCAGCTTGAGCCTCGCGAGCGCGGGCCAGTCGTCCGCCTCCAAGCGCGCGTAAATCTGCCGGCTGCCGGGGCTCAGCTTCGACTCGTCCATTTCTGGCTGCTGGCCCAACTCAACGAGCAGCTTGGCCTCGAAGGCCAGCACGGTGCGCGGCTCAGGCGCGCCGCGCGTGACCTCGGCGAGGAGCGACCGGAACAGCGCGTGGATGTTGGGGATCGGCGTTTCCGTCTCCGTAGTCTGCTCCAGGAGCGCTGTGCAGTAGGCGGCTTGCTGAAGCGCGTGCATGTCCTCACGCAGCCGCGAATGCGTCTGCCGCAGGCTCACCTCGCGGAGCGTGTGCAACTCGGAGCGGCGGCTGCGGGCGAAGCTGAAGTCCGCCTCGTAGAAGAGGTCGAGCTTGCCCCGAAACGGAGACTTCGGCCGCCGAGCGCCCTTGGCCACCGTTGCCACGCGGCCCAAGTCCGGCGTGAGCCAATGGACGATGAGGCTCGTCTCCGTCAACGGACGGGTGCGCAGGATGAGGCCGCTGGTGGAGACGGAGTTCAGGGTTTGGAGGAGGGACTTGTTGCCCACGGATGACGCGGATGACGCGGATCGGGAAGGCGAAAGCTGGTTTTCATCCGCGTGTTCCGCGTAATCCGCGGGCAGACTTCCTTTCCAATTCTAGGAAGTCGAACCGCTGCGCCAGCTCCCGCATGATCCGGTTCTCCTCGCGCTTCATCACGCGGCGTTTGGCGGGCTGCAAGTCGTCGTAGCCGCGCAGATGGAGCATGGCGTGGACGGCGTAGCGCACGACTTCGCTCTGCCAGCTTGTCCCAAACTCGCGCGCCTGCTTCACAGCGTCCGCAACGCAGATGAATGCCTCTCCGCTCAACCCCGCTGACTGCTGACCGCTGACCGCTGACCGCTCGCCGTAGTCAAAGGTGATCACGTCCGTGCTGCCCTCGTGCTGGAGGAACTGCCAGTTCACGCGGGCCATTTCCTCAGCCCTGACGAAGTGGAAGCAGAGTTCGGCAGCGGGAACGCGAAGTTGCTCCTTTAGGACGTAGCGGAGGATGCGGCGGAGGAAGGGGAGGTTGAGGCGTCGGTCGCGCTGGCGGTTGCGAAGCGCCAGCGTGATGCGTGATGCGTGATGCGTGGTCTCTGCGCCAGATGCCTTCGAAGTCCGCGCTGAACACTGAACACCGGACACTTTCTTGCCCCCGCCCTTCACCCGTTCATCGCCTTCCCGCGATGCTCCTCGTAGGCCACGATGATGCGCTGCACCAGCGGGTGCCGCACGATGTCGCGCCGGGTGAACTCGACGATTGCGATGCCCTCGACCTTGCCGAGCACCTTGACGGCCTCGCGCAGGCCGGAGGTCTTGTGGCCGGGAAGGTCGGTCTGCGTGGGGTCGCCTGTGACGACGGCCTTGGAGTTGAAGCCGAGGCGCGTCATGAACATGAGCATCTGCTCGGGCGTTGTGTTCTGAGCCTCGTCCAGGACGATGAAGGCGTGGTTCAACGTGCGCCCGCGCATATAGGCCAGCGGCGCGACCTCGATGACGCCGCGCTCCATGTGCTTCTCGATTTCCTCGCCGGGCAGCATGTCGTGGAGCGCGTCGTAGAGCGGGCGAAGGTAGGGCGTGAGCTTCTCGTGCAAATCGCCGGGCAGGAATCCGAGCGCCTCGCCAGCCTCGACCGCCGGGCGCGTGAGGATGATGCGTGAGACCGTGCCCTCGCGCAGCGCGGAGACGGCCATCGCCATCGCGAGATAGGTCTTGCCCGTGCCGGCGGGACCGACGCCGAGCGTCACGTCGTGCGTGCGAATGGCCTCAACGTATTTCTTCTGGCCGGTGGTCTTGGGCAGGACCGTGCTCTTGCGCTGCGAGGTCTGGATGCGCTCTGAGTGCAGGCCTTGCAACGCGGCGACGCCCTCGGTCTTCACTATCTCAAGGGCGGATGTGAAGTCCCGCTGGTGGATGGCGGCACCCATCTTCAGCGACGCTTCGAGCTGGCGGAACAAGTGGCGTGCGCGCTCGACCGGCTCGGCCTCGCCTTCGAGCTTGATCCACGCGTCGCGCGCCGTGGCCTTGACGCCAAGCTCGGCCTCGATCGCCTTGAGGTTTCGCGGGTCGTTGTGGAAAAGCTGCTGGGCGAACCGCGCGTTCTCGTAGTGGAGAGTTTCGGAGGACATGGCTCAGTGGGTTTCGGCCAGCACGGCGCGGAGCTTGGCGGCGGTTTCGTCTAGGGCCTCGGGCAGGACGGCGGTGCTGCCGGTCACGGGCATGAAGTTCGTGTCGCCGGTCCAGCGCGGGACGATGTGCCAGTGCAGGTGCTCGACGATGCCAGCTCCGGCGACCTTGCCGAGGTTCAGGCCGACGTTGAAGCCGTCGGGTCGCATGACGTTGCGGATGGCGGCCTGCACGCGGCGAAGGAGGACTTGCATCTCCATCGTCTCCTCGTCGGTGAGTTCTGGCAGGTCGGCCACCTGGCGATACGGGCAGATGAGCGTGTGGCCGGCGCTGTAGGGATAGGTGTTGAGGACGGCGTAGGAAGTCTTCGCGCGGCAGATGACATGATGCGCCACGTCATCGGACGACTGCCCGATGGCGGCGAAGAGCGAGCGCCCGTCGGCGTCGTTCCGCTTCGGCCCAAGGATGTATTGGATGCGCCACGGGGCGTGAAGGCTGTCCATGCGCGGACGCTAGCGAGCGGGCGTGGGGAAGTCAAAGAGGCGAAAGCCAACGACTCGGCGCTCCGCTCACAGCACCCGCTGCGCGGCGAGCGTGGACTTCAGCAGGTAGCTCAACGCCTTTACGCTGAGTTCCACGAAGACGAAGGGCTTGGCGATGAGGTCATTCGCGCCGCTGAGCGTCGAGCGGGCGCGGCTCTGGAAGTCGCTCAGGCCGGTGACGAAAATGACCGGCGTGTCCTTGTATTCCGGCAGCACCCGCAGCTTGGAGCAAAGCTCGTAGCCGTTCATGCCTGGCATGTCCACGTCCAGCACGATGAGGTCGAAGCGCGTCTCGCGAGCCTTGAGCAGCGCGCTGGCTCCGTTCTCGCACGCGACGCCGCGCACGCCGCCCTTCTCGATGGAGTGCATCACGGCCTTGCGCGAAATCTCCTCGTCGTCCACGGCGAGCACGATGGGATCGAAGCTCGTGAGATGCGGAAGCTGCGCGGCCTTCTCCAGCAGCGCGGAGATGAAGAAGAGCGTCTGCGTGGAGGTGCGCGTGGTGGAGACGTTGATGTTGCCGGGCTTGTCGTGCATCTCCTTGAGCAGCGCCTCATAGGCGGCGGAGATGCGCGCGATGATGTCCGCCCCGACCATGCCCGCGCTGCCGGTCAGCGCATGGATGTGCCGGTAAAGCTCGCCGGCGGCGGCGATCTTGGCGGTGCGGTCCTCGGTCTTCAGGAAGTTCTGGTGCAGGTCGCGGATGGCCTGGTTGAATTGCGGCAGGCTGGCGAGGAATTGCCGGCGCTGCTCGGCTTGGAAAGCATCGTCGTCTCCGGAAGCCGGCTTGGCCGGAGCGGCAGCAGGAGCCTCAGCGACAGGCGGGACAGCGGCCGGCGCGGCGGCAGCAGGTGGTGCGACCTCAGCCTGGGCAAGCAGCTCGTGAATCGTCTCGGTGAGCTTCTTCGGGCTGGTGCTGGACTTGGTCAGCACCGTCGTCGCGCCCGCCTTCCACGCGGCGTCAATGACGCTCGTCATGTAGGCATTCGAGAACACGATGATGGGCATGCGCTGAAACTCCGGCATCGCGCGCACGCGGGCGAGGATGTCCAGGCCGTTGAGCTTGGGCAGCATCAGGTCGAGGAGGACGATGTCGGGCTGGAAGGCGAGGATTCGTTCCAGCCCCGTCTGCCCGTCCTCCGCGACCTCGACGTTGAAACCCTCCACCGCGAACTTCTTCGAGTAGATGCTGCCGATGATGCGGTCGTCCTCGATGATGAGCAGTTTCTTCATGCGCGGGGAAACAGCGGCGTCAGCGCTTGATCTGCTTTTCGAGGTAGGCCTTGATGCGCGCAAACTCGCGCGTGATCGTCTCGATCTCGGCGGTGGCCCCGTCGAGATTGCCGATGTCGCCCATGTGCTCGAGCGCGCGCAAAGCGGGCACCACGCCCTCCATGCCGCATGTCGCGTTCGCGCCGGCGGCGCTGTGGGCGACACGCCGAACCTCGGACGCCTTGCCCTCGGCGATGGCGGTGCGGATGATCTCGATCTGCCCGGCGGTCTGCGTGAGGTAAAGCTCCACGAGTTCCCCGAGGCCCTCCTCGCCGCCGGCCAGGTCGGTGAGTTTGTCTATGTCCACGGGTGGAGTCTCCTCGGGCGGCGGAGTGCTGGATGGGCTTGTCATGTTGGGTAAATGCGCGGGCATGGCCGGCTTGCGGGTGAAGATGGCGGTCTCGTCAGACGTAGCGGCGGGCGCAGGTTCGCCAGAGCGGACCAGGGTCTTGCCCCACTTCTCAATCATCGCCCGCAGCGCGTCGGGGCGGACGGGCTTGGGCAGGTAATCATCCATCCCGGCGGCCATGCAGCGCTCGCGGTCGCCGACCATTGCGTTGGCGGTCATCGCGATGATGATGTGCTTCTGCATGCGCGCCGCGCCGGGCACCTGCTCGAAGTCGCGGATGCGGCGCGTGGCTTGCAGGCCGTCCATCTCAGGCATCTGCACGTCCATGAGGATCACGTCGTAAGGCCGCGTGGAAACGGCGGCGACGGCCTCCACTCCGTTGTGCGCCACGTCGGCGAGGTAGCCAAACTGCTGGAGCAATCGCAGCGCGACCTTCTGGTTCACCGCGTTGTCCTCGGCCAGCAGGAAGCGCAGCGGGTAACGATCTGCGAGCGTGCCCTCGGGTGGCTTCGCGACGGCCTTCGACTCGGCGGGCGTGCCGATGACGGCGCGAATGAGCGCGTCGCGAAGCTGGCCGTGCTTGACCGGCTTGGAAAGGCACGCGGCGAAGTTTCCGCCCGTCGCCTCCAGGTCATCCTTGCGGTCAGCCAGCGAAGTCAGCAGCACGAGCGGCACTTTCTCCAAGCCTCCGAACTTGCGGATCTCCTTGCCGAGCGCGACGCCGTTCATCTCCGGCAGGCTTCGGTCAATCACCGCGAGATGGAAGCGCCCGCCGCCTTGAATCCATTCGAGCGCCTCCGCCGAGCTGCCGGCCTCCTTCACGTTCAATCCCCAGCGCGCGAACTGCGACGCGAGCGAGTGCCGCTGCGTCGTGTTCTTGTCCACGAGCAGCGTCGTGAGACCGCGCAACACCGGCGGCGTCTCCGTCGAGCGGGCCGGCGATGGCTGCACCGAGAGCGTGAAGTGAAACGTCGAGCCTTTGCCCGCGACGCTCGTCACCCACATCGAGCCGCCCATGAGCTGCGCGAGGTTCTTGCTGATGGCCAGGCCCAATCCCGTGCCGCCGTAGTGCCGCGTCGTCGAGGCATCCACCTGGCTGAAGGACTTGAAGAGCTGGTCCAGCTTGTCATCCGCGATGCCGATGCCCGTGTCGCGCACGGCGAATTGCAGCATCACCGGCAGGCCAAAGTCCTGCGCCGGGGCCGCGCCGTCCTCGCCCTTCGCGTGCCGGACATGCACGGCCACCTCGCCCTTGTGCGTGAACTTCACCGCGTTGCCGATGAGGTTCACGAGTATCTGCCGCGCGCGGGTGACATCGCCCACGACCATCTCCGGCACGTCGTCGTCCATGTGGCTGACGAGATCGAGGCCCTTCTGCGCGGCGTTGGCGGCGAGAAGGTCGAGCGAGTCCTCGACGCACTCGCGCAGGTTGAAGGGCTGTGTCTCCAGCGTGAGCTTGCCCGACTCGATTTTCGAGAAGTCGAGGATGTCGTTGATGATCGCCAGCAGCGCGTTGCCGGAGTTGCGGATGGTCTCGGTGAACTCCCGCTGCTCCGGCGTAAGCTTGGTCTCCAGCAACAGGCCCGTCATCGCGATCACGCCATTCATCGGCGTGCGGATCTCGTGGCTCATGTTCGCGAGGAAGTCTGATTTCGCGCGCGTCGCACCCTCGGCGGCGGCGCGGGCGGCATCCAACTCCTTGTTCGCGCGCGTCAGCTCGTTCTGGAGGCGGTTGGTGGCGAGCGTCGAGTTCACACGCGCGCGAAGCTCGGCGATGTCGAAGGGCTTCGTGACGTAGTCCACCGCGCCCTGCCGGAACGCCTGCACCTTCTCCGCCGTGCTGCTGCGGCCCGTGAGCAGGATCACCGGCGCGGACTGGATGTCCGGATGCTCCTTGAGCTGCTTGAGCACCGCGAAGCCCTCCATGTCCGGCAGGCCGAGATCGAGCAGCACGAGGTCGAACTTCTGCTCCTTGGCCAGCGCGAGGCCCGTCGCGCCATCGAAGGCCGACGTCACGAGCACCTTGTTCTCCAGCAGGCAGCTCACGACCGTCTCCTGCATGTTCAGGTCGTCGTCAATGAACAGAACCTTGAACTCCAAGTCGTTCATGCGTGGCGCAGCGGGATTCTCACGGGCCGAAAGCTACGGCACAGCCGAGCGCGTATTCCAGCGCATTTTTGCTCGTCAGGGGAAACCGCCCGCGTTTTCATCGCGCGCGATGACCACCCCGACCGTCCTGAAGCCCGAGGAACTCAAACCCGCCGCCGACCTTTGCGCCCGCACCCTCGACCAGCTCGACCGCATCCTGCTGGGCCGCTCTGATGTTCATCGACTCGTGCTCATCGGCATCCTGAGCCGCGGCCACATTCTGCTCGAAGGATTGCCCGGGCTGGGCAAGACCGCGCTCATCCGCACGCTGGGCCGCATCCTCCAGCTCGACTTCAAGCGCGTGCAATTCACGCCCGACCTCATGCCCGGCGACGTGCTTGGCACGCACATCTTGCAGGACACACAGAGCGGCAAGCGCGAGATGACCTTCCAGCCCGGCCCGGTCTTCACGAACATCCTGCTCGCCGACGAGATCAACCGCGCCTCGCCCAAGACGCAGTCCGCGCTGCTCGAAACGATGCAGGAAAGCTGCGTCACGCTGCTGGGCGTCACGCGCAAGCTGCCGCAGCCCTTCTTCGTCCTCGCCAGCCAGAACCCCATTGAGCTTGAAGGCACCTACCCATTGCCCGAGGCGCAGCTCGACCGCTTCCTCTTCCGCCTGCTCTTCAACCACGTGGATGCCGACGTGCTGACGCGCATCATCAGCGAGCGTCGGCGCGGCGAGTTGCCCGAGCCGACGTGGCAGATGGAGAAGGGCCAGCTTGAGGAACTCTTCGCCGTGATGGAGCGCATCTTCATGCCCGCGCCCGTCGCGCGCTACGTGGCCCGGCTCGTCGCCGCCACGCATCGCGGCGCGGCGGAGGCCACCGAGGCGGTGAACAAATACGTCAACTACGGAGCCTCCCCGCGCGCCGCCATCGCCATCGCGGAAGCCGCACGCGCACACGCGCTTGTCGCGGGCCGTCCCACTGCTGGCTTCGAGGATGTGAAAGCCGTCGCGCCGTCCGTGTTGAACCACCGCATCCTCCTCAACTATCAGGCGCGCTTCGACAAGACGGACACCACCGCCGTCGTGGCCGAGCTGCTGGCCAAGCTGGACGAGACCGGCTTGAAGCTGCCGCAGGACGTGGCATTGGAGCAGGCGGCGTGATGACGGCCCAAAGCGTTCTCCGAGGAAACTCGCTCTACATGAACGCCCCGAAGAAGACCCAAAGATTAGGGGCGGACAAAGATGGGCTTGGGAATCTTTGTCCGCCCCTAATCTTTGGGCTTCCTGTCTTTGGCTCATGGCATTGATTGATCACGACATCGTCGCGTCCGCCATCCGTGCGGCGATGGACACGGCGTTGATGCTCTCGCCGCTGGCGCTGGTGGTCATCGCCCTGCTGCTCCCCTACGTTTACCGCCTCCTCTTTCTCCGGGCCAAGCTGGACAAGCGGAGCTACGAGGAGACCAAGTCCAAGACCGCGCCGGTGGTGCGGCGGCTGCGGCGACACCTGGATTTCGCCGCGCGGCACTGGGCTGACTACGTGGCGAGCGGGAAGAGAAATCTCAAATACCGCATCGAGGTCAGCCTGCTCTACGACCTCACCAAGGCCGCCGCCGCCTATTATGCCAGCGACCAGTGGCGGGAACATATGCGCCGGCATGGGGTGGCGGAACTGATCTTCATGGACGAGGACAAATCGCTCCGGGAGAACCTGGAGCAGAACGGCTTCTTCCTCAGTCCGTTTTTCAAGGAGGGCGTGGTCAACCGGTATCTCATGCGGCCGACAGCCGCCGGCGGGTTCGGCTCCGTCCGCGTGGAGGGCGATCCCGTCCTGCTGGCGCGGGCGACGACTTTGTTCCGGGAAGCGCTGAAGGAAGCCGAGCCTCAGTTTGAGCAGGGACACATCTACCTGCCCTTCCTGACGTTGAGCCGGTGGGAGCGGCTCCGCTTCCGCATCCACACGATGATCATCACGCGGCTGCTCAGTGAAGGCATGGAGAAGGCCGTCGCGCTGCTGCTGAGTTACGGGCTTGTCGCGCTCTTGAAGGGCGAATCGGCCAGCACGGGCGCGGTGGACTTCATCATGGACATCGTGGCGCTGCTCTTCATGGCCCATGTGTTCGACACCGTGTTGAAGAGCCGTTGCAGCCAGTTCAAGACGAACTGGGAGGACCGGGAGCGCTACTACTACCGCCGGCAGATGCATCAGTTCATCGTCGGCCTCGACTCGACCATGGTGCGCGAGGAGGCGCGACGGGAGAAGGAGGCGGTTCAACTCCTGTGCGCCCGCACCCGGAACCCGAGGGGAATCAAACGCATCGTCCGCACGCTGAAACGGGCCAGCCGGCATCCGCAGGAAACCTCGCTGCTGCTGGGAGCGGCGAAGGACGTGATGGATTACGACCAGGCCGCGCCCTCGCCCATCGCGCTGATCTTCCTGAAGGAACTGGCGGGCAGCTATCCGTCCGCCTACGCGCAGCTTCTGCGCCGCTGGCGGACGTTTCGTCATCCGTGGGCCAGCACAGACAAGCTGGTGAGCCTGCTGCTGAGTGACGCGCCGCTGGTGGCTGTCGCTGCCAAGAATTCCCGGGCCTTGCCAGACCGCGAGAGCCAGGTGGAGTGGCATCGGGCGGTCCAAGCCTTGCACCATGACTTCCCGGCGGAGGTGGATGAAGCCCGCGTCGCGCACATCACCGAATGCCTCGCGGCGAAAACCCTGGCGCCGCACGAGCGGCGGGCGCTGGTGCTGTGCTTCTTCCTCGGCGGGCTGCTCTGGCGGTTGCGGCAGGTGGACCCCGTTAATCCCCTTGGCCGGCGGCGGGACGCGCGGCTCTACCACGCGACGCTGACATTTGCGTTGCCGGCCTTGGAGCGGTTTCAGGCCCGGCAAGCGGCCGGGGAATGCGACCACGGGTTGCCGCCCGCCGAAATCGCCGGCTTGATGAGCCGCATCAAGTCCGCCCTGCCGCTGCCGGCGGGGCACCAGTTGCGCTTGAAGCTCGGCAGCGGGCAGGGCGTGGCCCCGGCGATGGAGGAAATCCAGCGCGCGGTGGCGGTCAAGAAACAGCCCGCCTCGTCCAGCCGTGTGGACTTGCCCACGCAACATCTGCGCGAATGGCTGGACGCCTGCGCCAGCGACCAGCGCACGTTCGGAGTTCTGGCTGGCGCAATTCACGAGGCCTCATTGACCGGGCTGGGGGCGAAGCTGGACAAACGCCTGCGAGCCGGCACGGACAGCCTGGTTCTGGATCCGCAGGCGTTCGACCCGAACTACAACCCGCTCCACGCGCCGACGCTGCGGCAGCAACTGGCGAGGCGCGGCGTTGACGGTCAGGACAACAAGGCCGTGCTCGCCTTGCTCGGCTTTTGGGGGAGCAAAGACGTGAAGCCTGCGCCGCTCGGGCAGATTCCGATCCGGCTGACCTTCCTCGATCTGCAACCCGTGGTGGACTACGTCTCGGATCGCGAGCGCGACTCCGAGACCCTCGATGAAGTAACGCATCAGGTGCTGGTGGAGTTTTACCAGGCGGCCCGCATGGCCGGAAGCGTCCACGAACTGCCGGACGTTTTGACCCGGCCCGCCGAGGGCGACGACGCCGGAGGTTCAATCGCCCGGCAAATGGCGGTGATCCGATCGCTGCGGGCGAAGATCATCGCCAATCAAGAGCCGCTGTTTCTGCTGCTGCAGGAAGCGGCCCATGAGTTGGAAGTCATCCTCAATCCCTTGCACGCCGGTCTGGACCATCTGCTGGGCCACGCGGCCGGGCTTGGCCCCGCGATCGCCGAGGCGACGCGCTGGAACTTGTATCGCGCGCAGGACGCCGGCCTGGCCTTGCTGATCCCGCTGACCTGCCTCGCGGAACGGCTCGGGGTGTTCGCCGAAGGCACGGACGCGTATTGGTCCGCCTTCGAGAAGGCGACAAACCAGGAGCAATTTCTCCGGCAGTTCGACGTGCAAGGACCGGAGCACGCGGACGCCCTCATCCGAGCAAGAATACTGCTCCACCAGTTCGAGGCGCTGCGCAGCCTCATCCCGGCCCACGCCGCGAGCGAGCAGACGGCGTTCGCGTCGTTCGACACTCTGGCGGGCGACGCGGACCTGCTGCGGACCGGGGCGGCGACGGTGATGACGTTGATTGACCAGAGCGGGCTGCGCACCGACGCGCGCTTCCGCGCGGTCCGGGAGGTCCTCTCCGTGGCGATGGCGCGGCAGGGATATTGCAACCGGGGGAATCTGAGCGACCTGATCCGCGTGACCCTGAAACTGCGGGACAGCGCGGGCAATACCATCTTCCTGACGAAGGGCGCGCAATCTCCGGCACGAACTTCCGCCGTCCTCGCCCCGGACTTGCACGCTGCGGTCGTGGAACGGAAGCCGGCACGGCAAGGGGCCTAGCGGGCGGTCAGAACACGTCCATTCTCCGGTAAGTTTTTGACTTTCCGTGGCTGGCATCCGCGCGCACCAGCCACTCCTCCCCGGCGAATCCAGAATCTAGAAGCGATTGCAGCACCTCGGTGTCCTTGGACGGCGAGATGGCCACCTCGTCCCTGACCCGCTCGAAAGGATAGGCGAGCGTGTGGCCCTTGATCCTGCCGAAGAACAAGCGTCCGTCACCAGCGCTGCCAAGCCTGTCGCGCGGCAGCAGGACCGGACCTTCCCAGCCATCGTCCCCGCTGCGGACTGGCTCGCGGGAGGATTCTGCCGATCCCGGTGCCATCGCTGCCCGAAAAACAGTCTCGCCTCGCAGGGAGATTCGAACTGAAGCACCGCCAGTGGCCGACACATGGCAATCAGCGTGGGAGTAGGGGGTCTTGAAAAGCCGGCGCTCGCAGAAGGCGAAGAACTGGCATGAGTTGAACGCGTGGACTAGGAAGGCCGCAGCCCGCGTCCCTTGCCCCGGCACGGTCACGGGCAAAGAGATGCTCACCTCCGTGAACCGGATGCCCATGTAGGTCATCTCGGCGGCGATGATCAAAACCTCCGCGCGCCCGCTCCGCTCGACGGGGGCCAGGTTTTCCTCACCCAGCCGCGCAGTCCAAAAACCCAAGTCCGCCGTGCCGCGCAACGAGACTTCCCGCACGTGGCTCAGATCGGCGACATATCGAATGGGCGCGTCCACATATTGCCCTGCCCCGGCGAGGCAGCCTCAGCGGTTGAACAGGAACGCCGGGTTGTTGATGAGGGCCCAGGCGAGGTCTTGCGCGCCGATGAGGCGGGTCTGCTCAAGCTGCTTGGTGCTCAGATCGGAGGCGCGCTTGAGGGTGGTGAGCTTCGGGTCGGCCGGAAGCGGCTCGCCGAGGCGGGCGACGCTTTCCTTCAGCTCCTTGAGGTGCGGGTCCACCGGGCGCGGCTTCTTCGCGTCGGCCAGCTCCTTGGTGCGCTTGGCCAGCTCGGTGTCGCTGGAGCGGGCGAACTTCTCGACGGCGGCCTGCTGCTCCTTCGTGCGCCCGGCGGCAGCGATGGCGAGGAGCGTGCGCAGCTCCTCGGACTGGCTCAGGCCGGGGGACTTCGTGCCGGTGCCCGCGAGGCGGAAGCGGCCGAGAGTGTAGCCCTTGTCCTCGCCGCCGCTGAACTGCTGCGTAAGCTTCACCGAGAGGACCAGGTTTGCGGTGTTGGTGAGCGGGGTTTTCAGCTCGTAGGTGGCCCAGTGGGTCGCGCCGCCGTTGGGCGCGACGGCCCAGCCCTGCTGCCGGTTGTTCGCCCCGTCAATGGACTTGGCGACCTCGAAGTTTTCCTGGCTGAAATCGGCGAGCGCCTTTTGCAGCTCGACCTTCTTCGTCTCCGCCGGCTTGTCCTTGGGCGCGATGCTCAAGGCGATTTCGTTCAGCACGAAGTTGCCGTCGGGCGCGCGGCCGGGGCCGTTCTTCGGGAAGCGCTTGTCCGTCAGAGCCTCGAGACGCAGCGCGTTCAGCTCCTTCAGGTCCGTCTCGATGGTGAAGGTGTATTCGCCGCGCACGGCCTTGCCGGCGGTCACGACGACGGACTTGTCCTCCTGCTGGGCGAGCTTGAGGTCGCCGGTGGACTTGAGGTTCTTCGTGGTGAAGGCGCTCCAAGGCGTCTTCACGTCCTGCTTCTTCTCGAACTCAACGAGGCGTTTCGGAAAGTCCTGCTCGTTGAAGCGCTTCAGCTCGGCCTCGGCCTTTTCCGTCCGCTCCTTCTGCTCCGAGTCGAGCTTCGCTTCGCGCGGCGCGATCTCCTTTTCATAGCCGGCCAGCTCAACCTTCGCGTCGGAGAAGTCCTTTGCACGCGTCACCTCGCGCTTCTTCTGGATCGCGGGGAAGAGCTTCTCGTAGTCGGCGAGCGAGACGCCGACGCTCGCGTGGTCGGCCTTCATCGTGGCCCAGCTCTTCAAGGTCGTCTCGATCTCCCCGCTCTTCGCGGGACGGTTCATGATGCGCAGGAACAGCTCGTTGATGAGCTGGCGGTCGTCGGTGATTTCCTTGGCCAGCCTGGTGATCGCGTTGTCCGGCGCGCTGACGGCGTCGCCGACGGTCGCGCCGGAGATGAGCGCCATGATGGGGCCGAGCTGGATGTCGCTGCTGCGCTCGCACTCGCAGGCGGACTCGCGGGCGGGCTTGCCCATCGTGGCGAAGAAACCGTCGGGCAGCTTGAAACCGCTGTCGGCGAGCTGCGATGCACGGGTGCCAGCGGGCACGCCGGGGATGTTCGATTTCGCGCCCGTGACCTTGATGAGCGAGTCGTAGAGCACCTCGGCGGGCAGGCGGCGCGCAGTGGCGTGGGAGAAGTTGATCTTGTCGTCCGAGTTCCACTGGTGCGAGACGACCGAGAGCTGGTAGGTGCGGGACTTGGCGATGAGCTTCATCAGGTGGCGCGTGTTGAAGCCGCTGTCCACAAACTCCTTCGCGAGGTAGGCGAGCAGTTCGGGGTTGCTCGGCGGGTTGCCCGCGCGGATGTCGTCGAGCGGCTCGATGATGCCGACGCCGGTGAGGTAGCCCCAGATGCGGTTGGCGAAGCTGGTGGCGAAGTAGCGGTTGTCCTTTGCGGTGATCCACCCGGCAAGCTCCTCGCGGCGGGTGGGCTTCTTCTTCTCCGCGCCGGCCTTGGCGGTCTCGTCGCACGTCGCGGGATAGGGGAACTGCGGCGGCGTCTCCTTGCCCGTGCGCTCGTGCTTCACCTCGCCGGTGCCAAGCTCCTCGATGATCTCATACATCGGCTTGCCGCCCTCGACCGCCGTGCCGCCCAGCAGCTTGTCGCCGCTGGCCGGGTCCTTCTTGAGGCCCACGCGCGCGAACCACGCGGCGGTCTGGTAATACTGGTCCTGCGTCCAGCGCTCGAAGGGATGGTCGTGGCACTTGTTGCAGTTGAAGCGCACGGCGAGGAAGAGGTGCGTTGTGTTCTCCATCGTGTCCTCGGGCTTGCGCAGAATCTTGTAATAGCTCGCGGGCGGGTTGTCCTTGTTCGAGCCGTTGGCCGTGATGATTTTGCGCGCGAACTGGTCGTGCGGCGTGTTGTCGGCGACCTCCTTGCGGATCCAGTCGCGGAACGCCTTCGCGCCGTCCGCGCCGATGAACTTGCTGTTCACCTGGAGCAGGTCGGCCCACTTGTTCGCCCAGTGGTCCACGAAATCCTCGCTGCCCACGAGCTTGTCCACGAGCGCGTCACGCTTCTCGCGCGTCGGGCGCTTGTCAGCGAGGAATGCCTTCACTTCTTCCGCGCTGGGAGGCACGCCGGTCAGGTCGAGATGCACGCGGCGGATGAACTCGTCGTCGGTGCTCAGGCCGCTGGGCAGAATCTTCATGCGCTGCCATTTCGCGGCGGCGAACTCATCAATCTTGTTCCACTTCTCCGGCTCGGCCCACGCGAAGCCCGTTCGGTCGCCCATCACGGTCACAGTCGTCGCGGCGTAAGCGCCCTCGAAGCGCGCGAGCATCGGGGCCTCGCCACGGCGGAGCGTCGTCACGACGTTCGCGCTGTCGGTCTTGGCCACGTCCTGGTTGCCGGTGTCCACGAACGCGAGTGTCGTCACGTCGCGCGTCGAGCCATCGGAGTAGGTGGCGATGACGCGCATCTGCTGGCGCGCGCCGACCTTCTGCACGACGGGGTTTTGCGGGGACAACTCAATCTTGGTCACGCGAGGCGCGGCGGCGTTGAGCTTCGCGCCCGCGCCGATCCACTCGCGGATGATGCGGTAGTTGAGGCTGCCCGGCTCGAAGACTTTCTGGCCCTGGTGCGGCACGGCGGCAGTGGGCTTGAGCAGCATGAGGGAATCGTCCGGCGAGGCGACGTTCGCGCGGCGGCTCGCGAGCTCGTCGGTGAACGCTCGCACGTCATACTCGGCGTCGTAGCCGCGCAACGAGAGCTTGAAGCCGTTCTTGCCGTCCTTCGCGCCGTGGCATGTGCCCGCGCTGCAACCGGCCTTGGCCAGCACCGGGTTCACGTCGCGGATGAAGTCGGTGTCGAGGTCCTTGCCGATGTTCGTGACCTTGACCGGGACTGAGACGGACTTGCCGGCCAGTGTGGCCTTCACTGTCACGGAGCCGTTGGCCTTCGGCAGCACGATGCCGGACGCGGACACGCTCGCGGCGCTCTTGCTGAAGCCGCTGAGTTCGAGCTTCGCGAGCCGCGTCACGTCGAGCGCCTCACCGGTGGCGAGTCGGGCGGTGACGAGGATTTGCGCGCTGTCGGTCCAGCGATTGAGAGTGATGAACTTCGGCTCGACTTCGAGCGCGACGACCTTCGCGTCCTTCGGCAGCGACTCTGGCTCGCCGTCTGTTTTCGCGACAGGTGCGACGGGAGCTTCAAATTTCTTCGCCGCGAGCGCCTTGCTAGCGGCGGTCACGTTCACGCTGGGGAACTCTTTGAGGATCGAGCCGTTCTCCGCGTTGAAGAGGCGGATGAGTCCGTCCGAGCCGGCGGCGGCGACGGTCTTGTTGTCCGGCGCGATGGCGACGGCGAAGACGCCGGCCTGCGGCACAGCGACCTTGAACAGCGTCTTGGAGCCGCTGGCCTTGTATTTGGCGATGACTTCCTTGTCCTGCGGCGTGCGGCTGGTGGGGATCTTCTTCATCACGTCCGCCATCTCCTTCGTGATGGCGTTGGTGCCGAAAGTGAACGTCGCGGCCAGGACTTCGCCCTTGCCGTCCAGCGCGCTGGCGGCGGCGAGCACCGTGCCATCGGGGCTGAATGCGGTGCTGGTGACGCGGCCCAGCATCGGGTCGAGGGTGAAGACGCCGTTGTTATCGTCGCCGATCTGGCGGTTGGCCGTCCGGAAGATCTGGTAGAGCTTTGGCACGCCGTCAGAGCCGCCGACGAGCAGTTCTTCACGCAGCGGATGACGCACGACGGTGGCCATGCCGCCCTTGAGCGCGTTGGGCGTGATGCTCGTGACGTTGTCCACAAAGCGCTGCGTGGCCAGCTCGGTGAGCTTGGCCGTCATGTCGCGCGAGACGGAGATGACGTGGTCGCCCTTGAGCGACCACGCGGTGTCGCGCACCCAGTCGCTGTGCGAGCCCATGAAGAGAACCTGCTTGGCGGTGTCCGCCTC
>JBEBFV010000433.1:0-5514 GCA_040081795.1 Limisphaerales bacterium
GGGGGCGGGCCGTTGTCGCGCATGAGGGTGTAGAGCGAGCCGTCCTTCCGCTGGACGATGCTGGGCTGGATGTTGCCCAGGCCGATGATCGGCGCGCTGGTGTGCCAGGTCTGGCCCCAGTCATCGGAGATGTTCATGAGCGAGACGGAGAAGCCGTCCGAGTAGAGCGGGACGATGAGCCTTTTACCGTCGAGCACAAAGGGGTGCGCGCGTGTGAACCAGCCGAGGCGGCGGGTGAGCTTGTCGGCGGCCTGCAGGCGGAGCGATGCGACCCACGCCGAGAGGCGCTGGCCGTGCTCCGCGCCGGGCGAGGTGGCTCCGAATGTGGCGGCCGCGCGCTCGGTGACGTTCGTAATCGCGTGGCCGAACTCCGGACCGGGAGTGACGTGCATCACTTCGTTCGCTTCCCAGCGCGGCGGGCCATCCCGCAGGTAGTCGGAGGCGATGCGATACTTCATCAGGGCGGATTCCCATGTGTTTGCAAGGATCGTGGGCCACATGAGCCAGAGGCGGCCCTGCGGGTCGATGAACAGGCAGCAGTTGGTATCGGGGTAGCCGGGCGTGTCCGCCATCGTGAAGCGCGCGCCCCAGGCTTTTGCTCCCTTGCGCAGGCGCGCGCCCTCGATCTTCACGTCGTCTTCCTTGCGCTCTCCGGAACCGTGGAACCAGCAGACGATGAGGTCACCGTTGGGTGCCTCGACGATGCAGGAGCCGTGGTTGTGCCAGTGCTCGAGCGGAAAGATCAGTTCCGAAGTGTGGAACGGACGCTCGGTGGTCGCAGCACCCCCGCCGATCGGCAGAAGAAGTGCGGCCAAGACAAGGAGGTGGAACCGCAGGTAATGGGTCAAGCGAGATGAGGGAGTTAAGAGAATTGACTCGGGAGGGGGGCGCTCGGGGCGCTCTCAGGTCACTTGATGGTGACGATGCCTGTCTTGGGATCGTATGTCGCCTGACGACCCGGAGGCAGGGGCACTCGGGTGAGGCCCGCCTCGGCCAGTGAAGCTGGCGGGGTCGTTGGCAAAAGAGTAAGTGACTCCGTTGACTTCCACGCTGCCGGCGGTCTTCGACGCCGGAGCGGCGGCCGGAGACTCACCGGCAGAGGCAGGTGCCGGTTGTTCTCCCGCTGCTGCCGCGTCAGGGACTGGGGCGGGTTCTGCGGGTGCAGGCGATGCAGTCCTAGCTCGTTTCCGGCAACCGGACGACGCCAGAACTACTAGACAGAGTAGGGTGGAAAACCAGATTTTTTTCATGACAGGAGACTAGTCACCCGCACGAATGCTCCACATGCCTGTGCGCACGTTCGGGTTGGTGCCGCTTCCGAGGGTGTCCTTGGATTTCAGGAAGGAGGCGTGACCGTCGGCGAACATGTAGTTGTAGGTGTCCAGGCCGTGATGCCTCACCTTGGCGTAGTTCCACCCAGCCACCGGGGAGGCGCCTTCGTTGGCGTAGTGTCCGGCGGCGTTGCGCAAATGGGCGCGGTCACCGAAGCCCGCGACGTTGTCCACATGGAAATACTCAGTGTTCATGATGGTGCCCGAGGTGTCATTAAGCATGTTCTGCCGGAGGGCCAACTGCCGGGAGGGGCGCGAAGTGGCGCTGATTACCCCGTCGGCACTGTTGTAGCCGCCTCCCGCGCCGCCGGGACTACTTTGCGAAGTGCTAAAGGCTAGCCCCATCCCCGTCTGAGCTTCAGGCGAGGGCGGCCACGGTATCACTCCGCCAGGGATATCGGAGGCTGCGTTGGGTTGGTAGCCCGGCATCGTGTAGGAGCGGCGGAAAAATTCCAGCGGCGGATTCACCGTGCTGAGAAATGCCCGCGTCGAGTCGCGGAACACGGGGTTCGGGTCGGAGGGGCACTTGTATGCCTTGCTAGCCTTCTGGTTGAGCACGAACCACTGCTCCGCCTCGGTCAGCTTCATCCCCATGTAGTTCGCGATCAGGTCGTCCCAAGTCATCACCTGCATTGCTAGCGGGTTTGCGTTGGGCTGCTCGATGATTGCGTAGGCCACTTTTCCGTCGCCGTCGTCAATATACATGTGCATGGCAAGGCCGATCTGCTTGAAGTTGTTCATGCACGCAGCGCCATGCCCACGAAGCTTCGCCTTCGAGAGCGCGGGCAGCAGCATCCCGGCGAGGATGGCGATGATCGCGATAACGACGAGGAGTTCGATGAGGGTGAAGCCCCGACGAGGCTTGCTGCGGTGGCGGGTGGCTGTGTTCATAGGGTTGGTGAAGTTGCGGTTGCTGGGTTGCTTGAGCTGTGTCGTGGAGGCTACTCTTGCCGCATGAAATGTCTTGAATGATTGCGACAAAATTTATGCGAAATGCGACACTTCATACTCCGGTCTCATGGCGGAAACCAACGGCAAGGCCGACCTTGCCGGAGAGCCTCGCACGCCTAGAAAAACGCGACGCATGGTTGCAGCAGATTGACCCGGCCTGGCTGTTCCACCGGCTGTTCGACGCGATCCCGGGCGTCTATTTCTTCGCAAAGAACCGGCGGGGGGAGCTGATGTTCCTCTGCCAGGCCACGCGCGATCTCCACCACATCGAAGAGGAACACGCGGTCGTCGGGATGACGGACTTCGACCTGAACCCCGCCGACATGGCGCAGGCCTACGTGAACGACGATGCCCACATCTACGCCACGGGCGAACCGCTGCTGAACCGGGTGGAGCTTTGGTTCGACCGCGACGGGATGCCCGACTGGTTCCTCGTCAACAAGATGCCCATCCGCTCCCGCGCCGGAAAGATCATCGGCATCATGGGTTTCTCGCAAAACTACGAGGGCCGCACGAAGCTGCTCGCGCCCTTCCCCGGCATCGCCAAGGCGGTGAGCCACCTGCGGGAAAACTACCGGGAGAACCTGACCATCACGGCGCTGGCGCAACTGGCAGGCTTGTCGCCCCGGCAGATGGAGCGAAAGTTCAAGGCCGTGTTCGGTGTCGGGCCGCAGCGGTTCCTGATCAAGACCCGACTCATGGCCGCCTGCCGCGCGCTGCGCGAAACCGACCAGAGTCTGGCGGAGATCGGGATGGCCTGCGGGTTCACCGACCAAAGCGCCTTCAGCCGACATTTCCGCCAGGATTTGGGCCTGACCCCGACAGCCTTTCGCTTGAGGGAAAAGCTGGCGTAGGGAGAGAATCCACGAGCCGCCAAGACTCCCGATTTCAGCCCTTGAACCCGGCAGGGCCTTGCTGTGCAAGGCCGCGTTTCTGTGAACCTAGATTCCGCAGTTGAGCCTCACGCAAAGGGCGCAAAGGCAACGCCTCGGAAAGCGGTGCCCCGTTCGCCCGCACCTCCTTGCCGCCCAGCTCACGCGGATGCCGCCACTGCCCGCCCGGCCCCCGGTGCGGCTGGGTTTGTTGAGCGGCCCCGCTTACGCGCCTGTGCCTTGTGCGCTTTGTGTCCCTTGTGTTCAGTCCAACTGCATCGTTCCGGCTTACCGGACATAGATCGGGTTGGAAAAAATCCACGGGCGCAGCTCATCATCCAGCTTGAGCCAGGCCTCGAGACGGTAAACACCCGGCTCCTGCACGGTGAAGGCGAAGTCCGTCCGCCCGTCCCACTTCGCGACTTCTTCGCCGTGGCGCAGCAGCCGGACGTAGGCTGGCACCGGGAGTCTCGCCATGAGCTGCAACCCGCCGGCCAGTTTCACTTCATCGCCCGCGCTCGCGGCCCGCTTGCCGCTCGCGGACATCGCCGAAAAGTCAAACCCGGTGGGGTCGCACATCCAGTCGTGCGCCACATACGCATGGCCGGCCTTGAGGGCAGCACGGATGGCCTCCTCGTCGAGCTTGGGCGCGAGCACATGCGTGCTGACGTTCATGAACGAACGGTGATATGGGTCCATGTCCAGCCGCGCGAGCACGTCGCCTGGCTGGCGGCCTTTCGTCAGCTCCCTGATGCCGGGCCGCAGCGCCGCGGTGAGTTTCCTCATCTTCTTGTCCTCGTCCACATTGGTGCCCAGCAGCACCGTGTCCGCGTCTACCATCTTCACGATGAAGATTTGATTGTGGTGGCAGTCGTTGGCGGCGATTCC
This sequence comes from Limisphaerales bacterium, assembly GCA_040081795.1. Taxonomy (GTDB): domain Bacteria; phylum Verrucomicrobiota; class Verrucomicrobiia; order Limisphaerales; family SXTU01; genus SXTU01. The sequence continues at coordinate 4,043 of JBEBFV010000433.1, forward strand.
CGTCAGGCGCCTGCTCCGCGTGCCCGCGTCCCACTTGTCCACATAGACCTGCGGGTAATCGCACTGGAAGGCCAGCAGCTCCGCAGGGTAAAGGCGCGCGGCCTCCACCAGCTCGGCCAGCTCCTTCGGGTCGGTGAACTTGAACGCCAGCGTGAGGAGCGAGACCATGTCCTTCTTGGCGTCCCAGTGCCGGTTGTAGATCTCCAGTCCCGTCAGGCCGTCCACCGGGTGCTCGCTCCGCTCCTCGATGTGTGAGAGGAAAATCATCCCCTCCCCCGCCGTCACCGTCTTGATGAACTCCGGCCCCGGCTGCTCCATCTTTGCCAGGATGGATGCCATCGGGTAGATGAGAAACCCGCGAATCTCCGATCCGGGAATGAACAGCACGCCTTCCTTCATCCCGCGCCAGCGGCCCTCAATGAAATCTCTCGGCGGACGGAAGTGGTCCGTCAGCAAAATGGCGTTGACGCCGGCTAGCTTCGCATCGGCGAGCATCTCCGGCAGCGTGCCCCCCGTGTGTGTCGAATCCTCCGCGTGCGCGTGGAGGATGCACCGGTAATCATTCCAGCCTGGCTGCGGGGCGATCGCGACGCGCTGGGCCTTGAGCCTCTGCACATCGTCATGCACGGCCTTCAGGCGAGGGAGCGCGAGCCGCTCGATGTTGCTGTGTTTCTTGGGCGGCAACAAACTGGCAGCAGCGGCGAAGACGTTGGAGCCAGTGCTCAACAGTGCGAGCGCGGCGAGCGCCAGAGCGGCACCGGCACGGTGCGGACCAAACGACACGGTGGACATGGCAAACTCTCCGACGGACGCGTTGCGCTTGTCAATGCACGGGCTGGATGCGCGTCCTGCGCGGGCACGTCTCACTTTCATGGGAAGTTGGCAGCGGCCGGAAGAAGTCGTGGCTGGCCGGCTTCCGCTCTGCCGGACATTGAACTGGACAGAGCAGCGATGACATTAACGCAGAGACGCAAAGGACGCAGAGTTGCGCAGAGAAAGCAGGGGGAAGCCACACAGCAGGCAGGTGAAGAGAGGATAGCCGGGCAGCGGTGTGCCCTTCTCTATCTTCTCTTTGCTATCTTCTATCTTCTAACCTCTCTTCTCTCTCCGCGTTCCTCCGCGTCCTTTGCGTCTCCGCGTTAAAGCCAGACCGTTTCTTGCCAGAAACTGAGATACGCCCCTGTGGCGGGCGTTTCTGCGGCATGAATGCCGTGCTCCTGTCGCCCTTACTGAAAACAGCGAAAAACCTCTTTTGCCGGCTTGGCGGGCGGAAACTCCGGTCTTCAGGGTCTGGACGGCTGGGCTGCGCTCATCCGGTATTCCAACGAGAACTGGTGCGACGCGCGGTCGGACTTGTATTTCGTGGTGCCGGTCACCTGAAGCATCGTGGTGTCGTAGGTGATGACCTGCACCTTGTCCTCAGCCGGAAGGAAGCGATAGAGGCGCAAGGGGCCGCTGGACGTGTAATCGGA
>JBEBFV010000434.1:0-5480 GCA_040081795.1 Limisphaerales bacterium
CGCCCTCTCCGTGTGAAGGTTATCCATGCGAGATGTCGAAACTAACTTCTGTCATGCAGCTAATCGCGCGGATTACTACGAAGTTGGCCCCGCCAGCGCAAGTGAAATGTGGACGGCTGCGGTCGCCCGACCTTCGCTCTGCGCAGACCCTCGCTCCGGCGTTGCACTTCGCGCGAACCGGTTTCACCATTCCGCCCTGTTCAAACGTCCATCCTCACCATGAGCCAACGTCTCTGCCTGTTATTCGCCGCGTTCGCCGCCGCGCTTCAACCGCTCCGCGCCCAGGACTCCGCCAAGGAAGCCCAGTTCCTCACCAACACCCGCCAGCTCATTTACGAGGGCCGCCGCAGCGGCGAGGGCTACTACTCCGCCGACGGCAAGTTCCTCGTCTTCCAGAGCGAGCGCGAGGCGGACAATCCCTTCTACCAAATCTATCTGCTCAACCTCGAGTCCGGCGACGTGAACCGCGTCTCGCCCGGCACCGGCAAGACGACGTGCGCCTTCCTCCGCCCCGGCAGTGACGACGTCCTCTTCGCGAGCACGCACGTTGACCCGGAGGCCAAGGCCAAGCAGCAGACCGAACTCGACTTCCGCGCCTCGGGCAAATCCCGCCGCTACGCGTGGGACTACGACGACCGCATGGAACTCTTCGTGTCCAAGCGCGACAGCTCCAACATCCGCCGCCTCACCGACGCGCCCGGCTACGACGCCGAGGGCAGCTACTCGCCCGACGGCAAGCTCATCGTGTTCTGCTCGATGCGCCACGCGTTCCCGCTGACGAAGCTCTCGCCCGAGGACCGCAAGCGCATGGACACGGACCCCGCCTACTTCGGCGACATCTACATCATGCACGCCGACGGCTCCAACGTCCGCCGCCTGACCAGCACGCCGGGCTACGACGGTGGCCCCTTCTTCTCCCCGGACGGCCAACGCGTCATCTGGCGGCGCTTCACCGAGAAGGGCGACACCGCCGACGTTCACACGATGAAGCTCGACGGCTCCGACGTGCGCCGCCTCACGGACTTCGGCGCGATGTCGTGGGCGCCCTACTTCCATCCCTCCGGCCAATACGTCATCTACACGGCGAACAAGCTCGGCTTCGCGAACTTCGAGCTGTTCCTCGTGGACGCGCTCGGTGCGAAGGAACCCGTGCGCGTCACCCACACGGACGGCTTCGACGGCCTGCCGGTCTTCTCCCCCGACGGCAAGAAACTCGCGTGGACCAGCGGCCGCACGCCGGAGAAGAACTCGCAAATCTTCCTCGCCGACTGGAATCACGCGGCTGCGCTGTCGGCGTTGGCGCAAGCACCGAAGCGCGTGGCGGCAAGTGTTCAGTCTTCAGTAATCAGTGTTCAGTCCGCACCGCAGGTGAAGGTCGGCCCAATCACCAACACCGAGCCGCCGAAGAACCTCCCGCGACTTCAAGGCTATCTCCCCGACATCCGCGCGCTCGACTTGCGCAATCAAGTCTCCTACCTCGCGAGCGAAGACCTTGAGGGCCGCCTCACGGGCACTGCCGGGGCGCAAAAAGCCGCCGCCTACATCGCCGAATACTTCAAGCTCGTGGGCTTGGCACCATTCCCGTCCGGCACGAACTTCTTCCAGCCCTTCGAGTTCAGCTCCGGCGTTCGCGTGCTGACCAACCAGAACACCGCCTCCATCCTCGCCACTACAATCGAGCCACCCAAGAAGCTCGCGCTGGACAAAGACTTCCGCCCGCTTGCCTTCACGGCGAACGGCTCGGTCGAGGGCGAAGTTGTCTTCGCTGGCTACGGTCTCTCCGTCCCCGGCAAGTTGGGCGAGGGCTACGACTCTTACGCCGGACTCGACGTGTCGAACAAAGTTGTCCTCGTCCTGCGCTACGTGCCGGAGGAGGCCGACGCCAAGCGTCGCCAGGAGCTGAACCGCTACGCCGGCCTGCGCTACAAGGCACTCATCGCGCGCAATCGCGGCGCGAAGGCGCTGCTCGTCGTCACCGGCCCCACGTCGCCAAACCCCGGCGAGCTGGCACGTCTCACCTTCGAGACCGGCGCGAGCCACAGCGGCATCGTCTGCGCGAGCATCAATGGAGAAGTGGCCGCCAAACTCTTCGCCGCAGCAGGCAAGGACTTGAATAAAATCCAGGCCGCGCTCGACAAGGAAGACCCGCACGCGGAAGGAGGCTTCGCGCTCAAGGGCGTCTCCGTCAAACTCACCGCCGCAGTCGAGCACGTGAAGAAATCCGACCGCAACGTCCTCGCGCACATCCCGCCCGTGGGCACCAAGGAGTATGTCATCGTCGGCGCGCACTACGACCACCTCGGCCACGGCGAGACCGGGGGCTTCGCGCGCAAGGACGAGGAGGGCAAGGTCCACCCCGGCGCGGACGACAACGCCTCCGGCACCGCCGCGCTCCTCGAACTCGCCGGCGCGCTCGCCGATGAGTTCGCCCGGAGCGCGGGTGTCCCACCCGCAGCAAGCCCGACTGCAACTGGATCTCCCTTGCCCAAAAAAAATCCCGCCGCCGCTGCGGGTGGAACACCCGCGCTCCAGTTCCGGCGCGGCATCCTCTTCGCCGCGTGGTCCGGTGAGGAAGTCGGCTTGATTGGCTCGTCGCACTTCGCCGAGAAGCCGCCGCTCCCGCTCTCCAACGTCGTCGCCTACGTGAACTTCGACATGGTCGGGCGGCTCCGGGACAACAAATTAAACCTCCAAGGCATCGGCTCCTCCCCCGCGTGGCGGAAACTCATCGAGAAGCGCAACGTCGCGGCGGGCTTCAACCTGACTTTGCAGGACGACCCCTATCTCCCGACCGACACCACGCCGTTCTACCCGAAGAACGTGCCGGTCATCGCCTTCTTCACGGGCAGCCACGAGGAGTATCACCGCCCCGCCGACCGGCCCGACACGCTCAACTACGACGGCCTCGAACGCGTGGCGAAGTTCGCGCGCGGCCTCGTGACCGACCTCGCATCCGGAGCCGAGCGCCCGGCCTACGCGAAGGTCGAGAAGCGCGACGGCGGCGGTGGACGCGAGCAATTGCGCGCCTACCTCGGCACCATTCCCGACTACGCGCAGGAAGTGGCGGGCGTAAAGCTCTCCGGCACGCGCGCCGGGAGTCCCGGCGAGAAGGCCGGGCTGAAAGGCGGCGACATCATCGTGGAATTTGCCGGCCAGAAGATCGCCAACATCTACGACTACACCTACGCGATGGACGCAGTGAAGATCGGCCAGCCCGTGAAGGTGATTGTCCTGCGCGACGGCAAGCGCCTGGAACTCACCGCCACTCCCGAGACGAGGAAGTAGCCGGGGGCGGCCCCCCCTCTCCCACGGAGAGAGAGGGCCGGGGTGAGGGTAAAAACATCCTGAGCCGCAGCGGCTGTGGCTTCACCGCGCGCAGCCAGACTCTACGGCCCCGTCGGCGGAGTCATCTTGTCACCCAGGCGGAAGAACTGCCAGAAGGCGTCGAGCTGCCTGGAGGTGTCGCCACCCAGCACGTCGGGCAGGGGGCTGGAGCCGTCATCCTGGAAATACACCGGCATCTTGGTTTGAGGCTCGATGCGCAGCGGGTTGCGCGTCCACCGCTCGTAGTAGGCGCGTTGAACACGTTCGACGGTGTATGCGAAGTTGATCCCTTCGCTCTCGAACACTTGCGCAGCCTTCACCGCACCGACGGAATGGCACGAGATGCAGGAGAAGCCTCCATCCACACCGATGAGCTTCTGCCCGACCTTCGCCAGATCCGCATCCATCGGCGGCTCGACGGGCGTGCGAGGCGGGAAGCCGTGTGTCATCGCAAGACCCGTGGCGAAGTCAGCGGCGTAACGCGGGAACACCGGCATCCGATGGGCCAGCCAGTGGCGGGGCTTGTATTTCACATCGCCGGCGATGAACTGGGCCATCCACTCAGGCCGCAGCTTGCCGCCGAGAAGCTCATAGCGCGTGAAGCCATCGAGCAGCCCATGGCAGCTCGTGCAGTTGAGGTTGCGCGACTGCCGCTCCGCAAACTCGACTGGGACGTGGCGCTTCAGGGAGGCGCGGTCCGATGCGGCGAAGGCTTGCAGCGCATCTCGCTCTGTCTTGGTGAAGGTGAAGTGGGGGGCCTTGCCATCGGGAGATTCAGCGAGGCATCCGGCAGTCCACTTCCTGGCATCCAGAGAGGCGAGGGCAGGGGCGGCGAACTTGTTGTCGAGCTTGAGCGTGTGGCAGTTGAGGCAGCCGCTGGTCTGGACGAGATGTTTTCCCCGCGCGATGACGGCGGCATCGGTGGGCGGACCGGCCTGCTTCACCATCGGTGCGATGGAGGAGAGCAGGGCGGCGAGCTGCTGTGCCTCGGCGTCCTTGAGCTTGAAGTCGGGCATGCGCGTCCACGCGTAGTGCGCGCCGGGATTCTTGAGGAAGGCGAGCAGGGCGGCGGGCGGGAACTTGGCGTTGAGGTGGGTGAGGTTGAGCTTCTTGGCGTCCTGGTCGCCGATGTCCGGGACGTTGTGGCAGCCCGTGCAATGCAGTGCCTCGACGAGCTTCTTCGCGGCCGTGATGGCGTCGTCGTCGTGCTTGAAGTCAGCCGGGACATCGGCAGGCGCTCCCGTTTGTGCGGCGAGGAATGCGGCGATGGCCTCGGCATCGGCCTTCGCCGTGGCACCGTGAAGCAGGCGTGGCATCGTGGCGCTGGCGCGTTGGGACTTGGGGTCGAGAATCCAATTCGCCATCCAGCCGAAGTGGCGTCGCGCACCGATGCCCTCGAAGCTGGGGGCGTCCATCGCCAGTTCGGGCGCGCCAGCCTCGGTGACGTGACACTTGGCGCAGCGAGCCTCGAAGAAGGTCTCGCGACCGAGGCGGAGCTTGTGGTGTTGGGCAAGCGACTCATTCCCAACCGCGCGGCTGATCATCCCGGAGTGCACCGGCTCCCAGAGCGAGCCTTTCTCAGACCACAGCAGCTTGAGCATCGCGTCACCAGTGGCAGGGCTGGTGAACGTGACCTTGAGCGCGTTGTTGCCCTTGCTGAGGCGGATGGGCTTGGTGGGTTCGCTGGCCTTCTTCCCATCGCCGGTGAAGGAGAGGATGGTGTTCGTGCCCAGCTCAACCTTCACCGCGCCGCTGGCCTCGACCTTGAAGAGGTAATCGCCGCGAAGGTCAACGGAGATGAAGCCCGCGAAGGTGGCGGTGAACTTGCCGGCGCTGAGGAACGGCGTGGGCGGCTGTCCAGCAGGCACGTAGAGCCAGACATTGGGGGCGCTTGCGGTGTCGCTGGCCGTGCCGACCGTGTAAGTGAGGGCAAGCCCTGGCTCGGTCTTCACGGGCTGCGCGAGGGCGGACGCGGCGAGGAACAGCGAGGCGAACAGACTACGGAGAATGAGTTGTGTCATTGTCTTGGGCGGCTGGTCAGGCAGGCGCTCGGAGGGTTTTAGCGAATTTCAAACGGGAGACAAGGCGCGGGAGGATGGCGGGCCACGAAGTCCGAACGCGAGTCCCCTCTCCCCCATCGGGGGAGAGGGTTAGGG
>JBEBFV010000435.1:0-5460 GCA_040081795.1 Limisphaerales bacterium
CTGAAGCTCAACCTCGCCGACATCCCCTACGTCCTCCAATACAACAAGCGCGACTCCGCCAACCCCGCGCCGGTCGAATACATGGACTTCCTCTTGAACAACCGCGACGTGCAGGTGCCCAGCTTCCCCGCCATCGCGCCCAAGTGCGAGGGCGTCTTCGAGACCCTCAACGCCATCACCGGCCTGCTGCTGAACAAGTTCCTGAGCAGCGGAAAGTGATGAAGCGCCCATCCGTCAGCGATAAGCGGTCAGCGGACAGCGGCGGCCGTTCCGCGCTCCGCGCTCCGCGCTCCGCGTTTCCATGAAGGGCTTTCCCCAGCTCACGACGGAGGACGTGAAGCAGCTCGACCTGCTGCTGAAGGAATTCGTCTCGAAGAGCGGCGTCGTCGGCGCGCTCGTCGTCGAACGCGCGGGCTATCTGATTCATCTGGCCGGCGGCGAGATGCCCTGCGACCCGCGTGAGTTTGCCAGCCTGGCCTCGAACGCCTTCAATGCGGCGCAGGAAATGTCCAGGCGGCTCAGGGAAAATTTCTTCACACAGTTGCGGGTCAGCGGCACCGGCTTCCACACGCTCATCCGCCATGTGGACGACACCTGTCTCCTCGTCGTGGTCTTCGACACGCAGATAGCCCCCGAGCTGGTCGCGGACAAGGCGGTGTCCACCGTCATCAACGTCCACGAACTGCTGGAGATCGCGCGTCATCGCGCACCGGGCGAAACCGTGGACTTCGCCGACGCCGACGTTGACAACGTGACCAAGTTCTTCCGCCGCACGCCGCCCGCGCCCCCCGCGTCCTAGCGGGCCCTGCAAGCGCCGACCGATCGCGTGAACCAGGGACTGAAAACGGCGGTCACAGACCGCCACTACAGGGGTAGCGGCGCGGCGCGTCACACAGCCTTGTGGCTGCCGTCGCAGAACGCGCCGTTCTTGGAGTGCTTGCACATGCACCAGGCCACCTGCTTCGCCTCCCCGATCTCCACTTTCGCCGGGCTGAACTCCGTGCCCTTGTGCGAGCCGTCGCAGAAGGGCTGCGACTTCGAGAGGCCGCAGGCGCACCACCAGTAGGTGCCGGGTTCAGTTTTTTGGACGAGTGGAAAACGCTGGCAGATGTTGGGCTGGCTCATGCTTTTGAGTCTGTAGTGATTCGGCTCGGCAATCAACGGCCTTGTGCCGGCTTCAGCAACGCGTCGCTCAAGTCCAGCCGGTAGAGAATCTGGTTGTAGTCGTGCCGCGGCGTGGGCGCGGGCTTGTTCGCGAACTGCATCGTGTAGGTGCCCTCGAAGAACAGGTGCGGCGAACCCTCCGGCGTGAACTCGATGTGCAGGCGCGGGTTGTAGAACGTGTAGTTGTCGTGGCTCAACACCTTTGCAGCCGTGCCCCACGGGCCAGTCGGGGCGTCCGCCTCAGCATACCACAGCTCGCCGAAGACCGACGGCTTGCCGAAGGACTGCATGAAGACCGTCACCCAGCGCCTGCGCCAAGGGTGCCACGCGATGGACCCGCCGTGCGGCTTCACCGTCTCGCCGCCCGCACCCGGCAGGCTCGCCTGAGGCGTCAGCACCTCCCATGACTTCGCGTCCTGCCACGCCTCGAACGTCGCCGGGCAGCGCAGCTTGGGAAATGGATTGCCAAAGAGCAGCCACTCCCTGCCAGTCGCGTCCTTCCACGACACCGGATGCCCCTCGGGAATCGGCGGAGCTTTCGGCGTGGCGTCGGATTTCGTCCAGACGGTCTTGAGCTTCTCAAAGACGATTTTCTCCTCGTTCCACATCGCGAGGCCCCACTCGTAGGCTTCAAGCGGCGGCTTGATCTTCATGTATGCACACACCAGTCGCGGCGTGCCTGACTGGTCGGGCAGGCTCACCATGCCTGTCACCCATGTCGGCCCCTTGCCCGGCATCGGTGCGATGCCGTGCGGCGCACCCGCCGCGTTCGTGAAGTAATCGAGCGGCCAGCGCAACGGCGGCACCAGCGCGACGGGAGGCTGCACAGCCGTGGTCGCGCCCGCGCCGTCAAAGATGCCCAGGGGATAGCGCGCAAGCGTGGTGTCACCCCAGAACCAGAACAGTTTTCCGCGATGCACCGCGTTCTGCACGCTGTCCTGCCCGACAATGCCCGACTCCCTCCAATCGCCCTCCAGCCCGAGTCTTTGGCTCTCGGCGAACAACCCCGCGCCCGTCAGCCGGCCGACGCGTTGCGCGATGATCGTCCGGCGCACCTCGACCCGCAGCGTCCTGCCCGGCTCGGGCTTCAGTCGCACGCCACGGATGCCGAAACCGTCCGGCTTCACCCCGTAGCCGTGGCCGTGAACCTCGAACCAGATCTCGCGGCCCATCAGCTCCGGCAGGTCGAAGGCGATGCGTCCCGCGTTGTCCGAGACGAGGCGCACCTGATGTGTCGTGCGCAGCTCCACCAGCGGCACCGGCCAGCCCGTGCGCTCCTCGACGATCTCGATGCGGCATGGCTCGACGGCGCGCGACGTGATCGCGAATGCCAGGAACAGCAGACAGCTCGACAGCTTCATGGCGCGAAGGGTGGCGGAAAACTCGGCGCCCTGCAAAACGCTCCTTTGAAGCAGGCGGGTCGTGAATCCGAAACCTACTTCCCCTGCCCCGCACGCAGCAGTTTCACGATGTCCTCGTGCTTGCGCTTCTCGGCCAGCGCGAGCGCGGTGGACCCGGAGACATCCGTGAAGGCCACGTTTGCGTTGCGCGAGAGCAGGAGCTTCACCGCGTCCACGCGGCCGTTCTGCGCGGCCTGATGCAGCGGCGTCTGCCGCTGGCGATCGCGGAGGTTCAAGTCCACGCCACGATCCAGCAGCAGCTTCATCACCGCGATGTGCCCGCCCGTTGCGGCGCGGTGCAGGGCAGTCTCGCCCACGTTGTCAGATAGCTTCACGTCCGCGCCCGCGCCCAGCAGCGCCTCGACGGCGGGCAACGATCCCGCCGTCGCCGCGAGGATGAGTGGCGTGGCGCGCTGGCGGTTGGCCGCGTTCGGATCGGACTTCTTCGCCAGCAGTGCGACGACAATGTCCGCCTTGCCAGCGAGGGCGGCGTTGTGGAGCGGCGTGCTGTCGGCGAAGTCGCGGGCGTTCGCGTCGGCCCCGTGCTTGAGCAGCAACTCCACTAGCGGGAGGCCACCCTGCGAGCAGGCGAAGTGCAGCGGCGCGCGGCGCAGGTCGTCGGGCGCGTTCACCATCGCGGGTTCTTTCTTCAACAGCTCCGCAGCCTCAGGCAGCAGGTTCTTGCGCGCGGCGATGCGCAACGGCGCGGAGCGGGACATCGCGTTTTCCTTTCCGCCGTGCTTGCCAACGAGCGAGACGAAGAGCGGCAGCTCGCGCTCGACCGCGATGGAGTAGGGCGTGCCGCCGAACAGGTTCGTCGCGTTCGGGTCCGCGTTCCGGTTCAGCAGCGCCAGCACGGTGTTCAAGTCCGGCGAGTCCGAGGACAATGCGAGGGCCAGCGGCGTCTGCCCGAAGGCGTTGCGGGCGTTGACCAGCTTCGGGAACTGCTGGAGTCGCTCGCCCAAGGTCGCTGTCTCCCGCTTCTGCGTCAGGTAGCGGATCTCCGCGCCGCGCGAGCGGTCGTCCTCCACCGCGCCGGCCCTCAGCAGCGTGGTGGCGGTCAGCTTCATGTTCAGCTCGCGCGCGATGGACAGCGGCGTCTCGTTGCGGAGGTTGGGGGCAGGGTTCGGGTCCGCGCCGAACTGAAGGAGCAGGGGGACCATCTGCTTGTAGCCACGGAACGACGCGATGTAGAGCGGCGTGTCGCCCTTCTCGGTGCGGGCGTTGACCAGGTCCGGCTGCTCCAGCAGCAACTGCTTCACGCGATCCAGGTCGTGCGCGAGGACGGCGTCGTGGATTTCGCCGGCAGACAATGCCAGGGGAAGAACCAGCAGCGCCAAACCCGCGCTCCACAGCCGCGTGTAGCAGGAGCGGGCTGGCCGGCATTTACTGGTCATGAGCATGGAGTTCGGACGAGCCGCGCGATGGCTGGCTTGCTCAGGGAAAACTCGGATGCGCCTACTTCTTCTGCGCGTCCGCCTTCGCCGCGACGGCGGGCTTCGGCATCGTCGTCACCGGAAAGCTGTCCGTGCGGAACGGGTTCGCGGGCAGGCCGTCCTTGTTCCAGAGATTGACCACCGGGAAGTTCGCCCAGCCGAAACGCGCCGCCGTCGGCTGCTTCACGGCGGAGCTGGACAACTCAACCTTGTCCGTGCCGACGATTTTCGCGCTGGCCCAGACGAACTTGCCGTCCGCGCCGCAGATCGAGAAACCCTTCAGGTCGCCGTCGCGCGCATCGAGTCCCTTGCCCACGTCGCCGAACGTCACGGTCGCCTTGCCGCCGCTGAAGCTCGCGCTCTTAAACGTCGGGCCGCTCGCGACGATGCTCTCGCCATACGCCAGCTTGCGCGCCTGCAACGCCAGCCGTGCGCCGACCGGCTCCTTCTTCTGCGGATGGATGTCGGCCTCCTCGCCCACGTCGGTGATGACCACGGTGCCCGCGTTGCCGACGTTCTTGCTCGCGACGATTTGCGCCTCCCGCAGCTCGGCCCAGTTGCTGTCCGCCGGCTCGGGCAGGATTTTCGTGAAGGGCGCGAGCTGCACCGTAAGGAAGGTGAAGCTCCCCTGGCCCCAGTCCTGCCGCCAGTTCTGGATCATGTCGGCGAAGAGCGTGCGATACTGCCAGGCGCGGCCCGCGTTCGACTCGCCTTGATACCAGATCGCGCCCTTGATCGCGAAGGGGATGAGCGGGTGGATCATCGAGTTGTAGAGTTCGGTCGGCCGCCACGGTTCGCGCGGGGCCTGTGGCAATACCTTCGCGCCAGACTGTTTCGCCTTGGCGAGCTGCTCCGGGAAACGGGCCTTTGCTGTCTCGAAATTCTTCATCCCGACCTGATAGCCATCGAGGATGTCCTTCTTGTAGCCGGGGTTTCCGGCCAGCACGCGCTCGCTCATCCAGACCTCGGCGGGCGAGCCGCCCCAGCTCGTGTGGATGATGCCCACCGGCACGCCGAGCGCCTTCTGCAAGTCACGGCCGAAGAAATACGCGACCGCCGAGAAGTCCGGCGTCGTCTCCGGGCTGGCGACCATCCAGACAGGTTTGGCGTTGTTGTATTGGCCTTGGATGTCGGCGACGGGCTGCGGCGACTTCACGCGCGGGACGTAGAAGAGGCGGAGGTTCGGGTTCGCTGACGCGGCGGCCGCAGCCTGCCAGTTCGCGGACTGGCGCAGCGCCCACTGCATGTTGGACTGGCCGCTGGCGACCCACACTTCACCGACCACGACGTTCTTCAGTTCGATGCGGTTGCTGCCGAGCACGAGGAGGTTCGCAGGCTTGGCGTTCGCTTGCATCGCCGCGAGCTTCACCTGCCACTTGCCGTTCTTGGCGCGCGTCTGCACGACCTGGTCGCGGTAGTGGACGACCACCAGCTCGCCATCGTCCGCCCAACCCCAAACG
>JBEBFV010000436.1:0-5459 GCA_040081795.1 Limisphaerales bacterium
CGGCGGGTTTGCGGCGCGCGACGTGCCGTCCGGCTCGCGGCTCATCGAGTATCTCGGCGAGCGCATCAGCAAGGTGGAGTCGCACCGCCGCTGCGAGGTGAACAATCCCTTCATCTTTCACCTCGACGACGAGACTGACCTCGATGGAAACGTGGACTGGAACCCGGCGCGCTGGTTAAACCACAGTTGCGAGCCGAACTGCGAGGCGGAGTGCGACGGGGGCCGCATCTGGATCAACTCCGCGCGCGACATCAAGGCGGGGGAGGAGTTGACCTTCAACTACAGCTACGACTTGGCGGACTACCGCGACTTCCCGTGCCGCTGCGGCACGCCGGCCTGCGTGGGCTTCATGGTGGCGGAGGAATTCTTCGCCGTGGTGAGGATGGAAAACCCCGCGCGGGCGTGATGACGCAGGAGTTGATGCCGCTGCCGGAGCGCACCTCGCTGACTGAATACGGAATGCTGATTACTTCTTCCCCTTCTTCATCTCCGCCTTCGTCGCCGCCTGCAAGTCGTCCAAGTCCGGCTTCAGCTCTTCCTTCGTCTCCCGGTTCATGCGGTCAATGAAAAGGATGCCGTGCAGGTGGTCGGTCTCGTGCTGGATGCAGCGTGCGAGCAGGCCGCCGCAGCGGAAGGCAAGGGCTTCGCCTTTCTCGTTCGTGGCCGTCACGTCCACGGACTCGGGGCGCTCAATGTGGCCGTAGAGCTTTGGGAAACTGAGGCAGCCCTCCGAGCCATCCTCGGGCGTGCCGACGGGTTTCACCACTGGGTTGAGCAGCACCAGTGGCATGAAGGCGTTTGGGTCGGCGGGCTTGCCCTCGAGGTGCAGCGTGGAAGGCCGGTCCTCGATGGGCCGGATGTCTATCACCGTGAGCTGGAGCGCCTGGCCGACCTGCTGTGCGGCGAGGCCGACGCCGTGGTGCGCCTCCATCGTCTCGAACATGTCGGCGATGAGCTGGCGGATTTCAGGCGTGACCTCGGTGACGTGCGCGCCTTTCTTGCGGAGCACGGGGTCGCCGTATTTGCGGACGGGGAGTTTCATGGTCAGAAGTCAGGAGTTGGCCGCGAGAGGGCGCAAAGGCCACAGGGAACAACAGCGGCACAGGCGGAAGCCAGCCAATCCGACGAAGCTGTTGAAAGCAGAGCCATCTTGTTTGCGCTCTTTGTGATCTCTCGCGGCTAATCCAATTTCACACCGGCAATCTGCAGGATGCGGTCGAGATCGTCGTCGTTGAAGAAACGGATCTCCACCGCGCCTTTGCCCTTGCGATAGCGGAGCGCGACCTTGGTGGCGAAGCGTTCCTGCAACCTGCCTTCCAAGTTCGCGACATGCACGTCGCGCGGTGCGGCGGGCTTGCTGCCGTTTGAGGATTTCGTCGGAGCATGCGTGCTGGACTGCTGCAGGCGGGCGACAAGATCTTCGGTCTGGCGGACGTTCAAGCCGTCCTTGAGCACACGCTCGGCGGCGAGCTTCTGCTCCGCCGCTCCGGTCAGACCAAGAATCACTTTCGCGTGGCCCACGGAGAGCTGGCCGTGGCGGAGGTATGCCTGCAACTCGGGCGCAAGCTTGAGCAGGCGCAACGCGTTGGCGACGACTGCGCGGCTCCTGCCAACCTTTGTGGCAGCCGTCTCCTGGGTGAGCTGGAACTGCTCGATGAGCTGCGCGTAGCCGAGGGCTTCTTCGATCGGGTTCAGGTTTTCGCGCTGGAGATTTTCGATGAGCGCGAGCTCCACCACGGTGCGGTCGTCGGCCTCGCGCACGATGACCGGGACGGTCTTCAAGCCGACGAGCTGCGCCGCGCGCCAGCGGCGTTCCCCGGCGATGAGTTCGAAGCCCTCGCCCCGGGTGCGGACGATAAGCGGCGAGAGGATGCCCTGTGCCTTGATGGAATCAGCCAGCTCGCGGAGCGCTTCCTCGGCGAAGTCCTTGCGTGGCTGGAATGCGCATGGCCGCACGCGCTCGATGGCAATCGGGCGGACGTGCTCGCCGGGCGAGGGCGCAGGCACAGCGGAGCTTGGCGGAGAGATGGCTGGCGCTGATTTCGCGCCGGCGGCTCCGCCTCCCAACAGCGCGCTAAGGCCGCGTCCCAAGGCAGGTTTCGACATGGCGGTGAGAGTGGAAAAGCGCGGCTGGGTTGTCGAGCGGGTTTACTTCTGATCGCCCCGACTTTCCTGCTCTCGCCATAATCCAGACTCGCTCGTGGCACCAGCAGCCGTGCGCGTATGCGTCGCTCCGCCTGATCGCCAGTTACTTCTTCCCCGCCGCCCCCTTCGTGAAATGCCCGCGGCTCACGCGCCAGAGCTTCGCCTCCCACTCGGTCTTGTGCGCGAGCGGGTCGGCGTCGGTGCCCCAGAGTTTCTTCACCATCTCGCGCTGCGGGACGAACGGGCACTTCGCCTTCGGCTGCCCGTGCGCGGCGTCTGTCCTGCGGAGCGCGAGCTGCGCGCCGGTCATCAGCGCGGGCTTGTCCGCGCGGCCGAACTGCACGTTCATCTTCTGCGTCGCCTCGTCCAGCGCGCCCCAGCGCTCGGCGTGCGTGGTGCCCCAGAGCGTGGGCTGCGTGTCGAGCCGCGCGAGGTTCCACATCGCCAGCCGGATTTGCCGCACGGGCTTCCACTCGCGGCCCATCATCTCGCGGAACATCTGCTCGAAGTGCGCATTGATGACCGAGTTTTGAAACTGCGCGTGCTTGAAGCGGTGGCTGCAGCCCGTCTCCGTGAAATCGTTGAAGCGAATGCTCAGGCTCATCTCGCGCAACTGAAGCTGCTCACGCCGGAGCTGGCCGACCATCCGCGTCGCCTCGCTCAACGCGAACGTCAGCGCCGCCTCGTAGTCCGTCTCGTCGTAGGGCAGGGTGGTGCTGCTGGAAATCGTCGTGCGATCCTTCACTTCGAGCAACAGCGGCTCGTTCCACTGGCCGTTGGCGAAAAGCCAGAGCTGCTGCCCCCAGATGCCGAATTTCTGTTTCAACAGCATCGAGGGCAGCTTCGCCACCTCGCCGAACGTGCTCGCGCCGAGCGCGGACAGCGCGCGTTCGCGTCGTCCCGCGATGCCGGACATCTCGCGCACTGGACGGTCTCGAAGAAACTCCTTCTCCGTGCCGGCCGCAACTTCGAGGAAGCCCGGCTTTCCGGCATCCGTCGCGAGCTTGGCCAGCTTCGCCGAGCTGCCGAGTCCGCCAGAGACGGGCAGGCGCACCTCGGTCTTGATGCGCTGGCGCAGTGCGTTGACGTAGTCGGCGGCTGTCGTGTCGCGCCAGACGTGGGCCTGGAGCGCGGTGAGGTCGAGGAAGCCCTCGTCAATCGAGACCGGCACCAACGTCGGCGCGAACTCCTCCATCACGCGGAACATCTCCTGCGAGAGCCGGCGATACTCGTCGTAGTGCGGCTTGCAGAGCACGCCCTTTGCGCAGCGCGCCTTCGCCTCGAAGCACGCCATGCCCGTCTCAATGCCGAACTTCTTCGCGAGCCGGTTTGCCGCGATGACAATGCCATCGCCACGCCGCCCGCCGCCCACCCACACGGGCTGTCCCTCGAGCTTGGGATCGAGCGCGATCTCGCAACTGGCGAAAAAGCTGTCGCCATCCACGTGCAGGATGCGGGCCGGAGGCTTCATGTGGCACCGGCCAGCCTAGCCCTGCGAATGGCGCGGCCAAGCGACAAAGTTGGAAATAGTTGTTCACACGGACGGCGGATGTCCGAGGGGCGGTGTGATGCGTGATCCGTGATGCGTGATTTTGTTCGATGGATCTCGGCGATACTCACGCATCACGAGTCACGCATCATGACCTCCGCCCGCCCGCAATTGAGGCTTCGCAGCCCGCACCAGCTTTGCCACTGTCTGCGCGTGGGCATCTCGCCGAAAGAGTTTGCGCAGTTGCAGCGTCGCGTGAGCGGGGCCAGACGACGGACGGCGACTTCATCGCCGGCAGCGTCGGCTCCGGTTCCCGCACTCATCCATCAAGTCATCCTCGGCGTGGACCCGTCGCTGCGGGGAACAGGCTTCGGCGTGATCCGCGTCGCCAAACCGCAGCCGGTCACGCTGGCGCATGGGACCATCGAGTGTCCGGCGGGTTGGGAACGCTCGCGTTGCCTCGCCAAAATTCACGCGACGCTGCGCGACGTGATCCGCCAGCACCAGCCGACCGTGTGCATCGTGGAGGGACTCTTCTTCGCGCAGAACTTGCAGACGGCGATCATCATGGGCGAGGCGCGCGGGGCGGCGCTGGTCGCGGCAGCGGAGGCTGGGCTGGAAATTTTCGAGGTCGCGCCGCGCAAGGTGAAGCAGGCCATCGTCGGCTACGGTGCGGCGCAAAAGCTCGCCGTCGCCAAGATGGTTCAGCGCATGTTGCAGCTCACGGAGCTCCCAGACCCCGACGCCGCCGATGCCCTTGCGCTCGCTCTCACGCACGTGCAAAGCGCGAGCCGGTTTTCACTGGCCACGGCCAAGCGCGTCTGACAGGTTGCGACCATGGCTATGACCTGGATGTTTCTCCTCGTGGTCTTCGCCGCGTTGTGCGCCTTTGCCATGGTCATCGGCGTGATGGTTATGCTGTTTCGCGCGGCCTCTCGCTCCTCTGCCCGGCCGGCCGGTGACAACGGAGTCGCGGGCATCCCGCCTGTCATCACCGACGACTCCACGACGAACCCGGCCAATCCCCTCTACCACCTCCACCACCCGACGCACCTCCACTCCTCCGACGCCGGCCCAAGCCACTCCTCGTCCGATTCCGCGCCCGGCAGCAGCTCGTCCTTCGACAGCGGCAGCAGCGCAAACTCCTCGTTCGACTCCGGCAGTTCCCCGTCGAGTTCTGACTCCGGGTCCAACTGCGGCTAAGTTTCCTCGTTCTGCATTCCGCGCTCCGCGTTTGCCCTGTCCTTCCGCATTGCTAGGCAGCGCATTCCTCCGCTACAAGAACGCCGCATGATTTCCTTTCTGCACGGCAAGCTCGTGGACGCGCTGCCCACGCTCGTCACGGTGGAAGTTCACGGCGTCGGCTATGACGTGCTCATTCCGCTCTCCTCTTTCGACAAGCTCCCCGCAGTCGGCGGAGAAGTCCGTCTCCTCACCCATCTCGTCGTTCGCGAGGACGCCCATGTGCTCTACGGCTTCATGTCGGCGGCGGAACGCGAGCTGTTCCGCATGCTCATCAACACCGTCAGCGGCATCGGCCCCAAGATCGCGCTCAATGTCCTCAGCGGCATGAACCCCGTCGCCTTTCGCGGCGCGGTTGCGAGCGGCGACGTGAAATCCCTCTCCTCCATCTCCGGCGTCGGCCGCAAAACCGCCGAGCGCATCGTCGTGGAACTCAAGGACAAGATCGGTGCCGCCGGCGCGTGGGAAGCCAGCAGCGCTGCCCGTGGTCTCTCCGCCGGCGACCAGCGCTTGAACGATGCCGTCCTCGCCCTCATGGCGCTGGGCTTCAAGCAGCCCGAAGCCCACGAATCCATCCGCGCCG
>JBEBFV010000437.1:0-5453 GCA_040081795.1 Limisphaerales bacterium
CGCCGCCGCTAACATGGAACCCCAACTACTCCCCCTGCTCACCAAAGAAGGTGTGCTCATCAAAGTCAGCGTCCGCTTTTGGCGGGGCTGCAAGAAGCTCAAGGCTGAAGACATTGGCCTCAAGAGCAGCGACGTGTCCGACCGCCTAATCAGCCTCGGTCACAAACGCCTGCTGCCCCGCGAATCCACCCAGCAACTCGCCCTGCTCGAAGGCCGTGCCCATGCATTGATTGAAGGCAACACGTTCCCGTTCCTCAACGGCCTCGCGCACTTCCTGCCGAATGCCCGTTTGCAGGAAGTCACCCAACGCCTGAACGAAATCGAAACCGAGTTCTGGCAGGCCAAGGACGAGTTCCTCCGGCGCTACACGTCGCTGCGTCTGTCGGCGTCAACCGAATGGCAATCCCTGGCGCAGAAGCTCGTGGATGATCCAGACCGTCTCCTCGCCACCATCGAAGCCTCGTTCCCCCTCCCGCAGCAGATGAACCGCTTCTACGGCTTCGAGACGCAGTTGTTTCAGGTCAGCGTGCCTGAGAGCCTCGGTGTCGAACTCATCACCACGGCCGAACAACAGCAGGTTATCAGCGCGCGCCAACAAGCCGCCCGTGATGCTGGCGCGAAAATCCGCCAGGACGTGCAGACGTTTGTGGCCGACTGCGTGGCCAGCCTGCGCGAACAAACTGCGGTCCTTTGCCAGGAGATGCTCATCAGCATTGGCACCAGCGAGACGGGCGTGCATCAGAAGACCCTCAACCGTCTCGTCCGGTTCATCGACCAGTTCAAGCAGATGAACTTCGCCAACGACGTCGAGATGGAACGCCAGTTGGAACGGGTGCGGAGGGAGTTGCTGTCCAAAACCGCCGAGGAATACCGTGACAGCTCGACTGCTCGCTCGCGCCTCACCGCTGGACTGCAACAGCTCGCCAGCCACGCCCGCCAATTAGCCAAGCAGGATGCCACTGAACTGGTGGACCGCTTTGGTGAACTGGGCCGGCGCAAGTTCCAGCTCGCGGCCTGAACCACCGCAGAGGCAATTCGGTTTAGCCACGGGTGAAACGCGGATGGAACACGGAACGGGGGAAACCCCTCATCCGAGTCCCGTCTGCTTTCATTCCGTGGCCCTCTTCCTTCAACCCTCAACCCACAACCCACAACAACCAACTATGGCCCATCACTCCACCAACTTCAGCCTCGTGGTCAGCTTGCCCGATGAAGCGGCCCAGACCTACGCGCTCGACCTCGCCAGACAAGCCAGTCGCCTCAGCCAGGGAGATGAAGCCGAGGCGGACTTCCCCGCCGAACTTCAGGAGCACACGGAAGACTGGTGCTTCGAGACAGACGCGGACAGTCCAGCCAGCGAGCACGGCCTGTGGCTGCACTCCAGCGATGGCGGCATCGACGCAGTTTGCGCGTTTCTCCAGCACCTGCTCCAGAAGTTCAACCCCGCTGGTCATGTGGCCTTCGAGTGGTCGCACGATTGCAGCCGACCCCTGACCGACGCCTACGGCGGTGGCGCAGCCCTCATCACCGCCAAGGGAATCAAAACCATGAGCACCGGGCAGTGGCTGCGCGAGAACACTCCTGACGCCACTCCCAGCTTCCAACTCCAACCCCCAACTCCAAACTGAACATGGGCGACCGCTGTTACATGCAAGTCACCTGCCGCCGGCAGGATATCCCGGAGTTTGAAGCCCTCGGATTCCACGTTGAGTTCGAGCAGTCCCCGGACAGCCCCATCGTTGAACTCATCGACGAGGAGGCCAACTACGCCCACGCCGACCAACTGCCAACCGACATTCCGTTCACAGCCTGGCACGGCGCGGGCGGCAACTACGGGGACGGCAAAATCGCCTGCGATGGCAACCACTACGCCGAGGTCTCTGCGAATCGGGATGGTTTTGTGGTGAGCTGGGATGAAGCCACCAACCAGCCCGCACAGGAATCCCTCGCCAGCATCCGCGATTACCTCGCCGTTCATCAAACCGTGCAGGGGATGTTTCAGATCCTCTCCGCGCGGCAAACCCAAACCCTCCATGCCTAAATTCGTCTGTTCCTACGCCCACGACATCGCCTGCTTCGCGGACTTTGTCGTGGAAGCCAGCAGTGAACGCGCCGCCCTTCGCAAAATCAGGAAGGCGCTGCGGGCCGGAAAGTTCGCCAACGTGGATGCGACTCCTTGCTGGGAGAACGGCTCATCCAACGACCGGGTGTTTGTTCAAGGCGTTGCCGAGGAACATTCACCTGCCACGACCCTCGCTGAACTCATCGGTGAAGAGCATCGGTTCAGTCCGCAAACCAGCCGCTGCATTCATTGCGGCCGCCATGCCGACGATGATGCGGTGGAATCCAAACCCTGCCGCCCATGAAAACCATCACCATCCGCCGGCTGGACCTCCAGTTCGACGCCAATCAAGTCACGCGAGGGTCCAACGAGCAGCAAGCCCGGCAGGCCCTCGAACTCATCAACCTGACCTTGCAGCGGCAACCCTTCGGCCTCGGCGCTCAATTCTTTGCTCATCGCGACGAGATTGAAGTCGAGTCCGGGGAGAACACTGACTGATCAACTCTGTGAGCGCGTGGCGGAACAAGACGCGCACGGCGGCAGCCGTGTGGAACCCAACAAGGGGTGGTGAGGCATCACCTGGGCGGTGGAAATCCGTTCTTCCGTGCAGGGGTGCAATACTCTGCCGCGCTCACTTCCTTGCCTGGCAGTCAGTCCGCGTTCGCAGCTCTCAACCCTCAACCTTCAACCCTTAACATCATCAATGTCCCACTTCACCACCATCAAAACGCAGATCAAAGACATCGAAGCCCTGCGGTCAGCGGTCAACGAGATGGGCTTGCAGCTCCTCGCCAACACCGAAGCACGCGGCTACATCAGCAACAAAACCAAAGGCGATCACGTCATCCGGCTCAAAGGCCCCTACGACATCGCTGTGAACCAACAGCCTGACGGCACCTTCGGTTTAACGACCGATTGGTGGGATGGCCACGTCGAGAAGGAGGTCGGCAGCAACTTCGGCCGGCTGCTCCAACTCTATGGCGTCCACAAGGCCAGCATGGAGGCCCGGAAGAAGGGCTACTCCGTGCTGCGCAATCAACAACCCAACGGCTCCATCAAGCTCATCCTCGCCACCCTATGAAACCCACCATTGAGATCATTGTTTCACCCACCGGCGAGTTCACCATCGAGGGCGTCGGGTTCAAAGGTGCTGGCTGCGAGAAGGCGACCAAGTTTCTGGAGGAAGCACTGGGCGTCGTGAACTCGAAGGTGAAGAAGCCTGAGTTCCACCAGCAAGCCACCGCTCAACAGCAACAACAGATCGGCCGATGAACCCGGTGCTGACGTTTGACGTGGATGGCGTGGTCCGTTGTCTCCACACCGACGCCATCCCGCTGCAATCCATCGGCACCTTGGAAGTCCAGCGTGCCACCACCATCGAGTTCAACTCTTCAACCCAACAGTGGGAGGTGAAGGACGCTACAGGATTAACCCTCCACAGCGACCCTTCACGCTCCCGCTGTTTGGCGTGGGAGGTGGATCGATTCAACCTCTAACCCGAAAGGAATTCATGCGCTTCGACCTCTTGCCGGACCTGCGCCACTCCATCCTCAACGCCAAACCCCGCAAGCCACAGCCACTCGCTGCTCCGCTCAAATTGGAGCACGGGTGGCTGTTGTCGTTTTTGCTCCTCGCTGAAGACGCTCTCTGGGGCCGCTGGAACCACTGGCATGAAATGATCCTGTCCGGTCGCGTCATTGGCCCGATTCCCGTCATCAACTGGGAATCCAACGCGGCTGCGCGCCGGATGCTCGAAGCCTCGCTCAACAGCATCACCACGCATGGTAGCTGGCAGGGCTGGGGTTCGTGGCAGGTGTTCGATTACTTCATGGACTGGCTGCTGTTTGGCTTCGGCCATCGCGGTCAACCATTGCTCCCTGCCGAACCCGCCGACTTCACCGGGGCCAGTGAGCGGTTGTATCAGGTGTTCAACCTCGAAACGCTGCTCGCGTGGCCGCACGATTACCTGGGCGAAATCCTTGCTGAGAACCGCCACGGCCAGCATCTCGGCTTCTATCCGACGCCGATGGAGGTGGCCCGGATGATGGCGGCGATGACCGTGGGCAATGAGGATGCCCGCAGCAAATCAGTCTGTGACCCCTGCGTGGGCACTGGCCGGTTGTTGCTCGCGGCCTCCAACCATTCGTATCGCCTCTACGGCTGCGACCTCAACCCGACCGTCATCAAGGCCACGCTGGTCAACGGCTATCTGTATGCCCCGTGGCTGGTGCGGCCGTTCCCGTTCCTCGACCCGCACAACTGCGACCCGGCCGCCAGTCAGACCATAAGCAATTCCATCATCCAACAGGCGTGCCCGGAACAGCTCGAACTGACCGAGCACGACGCCGATGAGCAGTGCCGCTTTGAACCCATCAAGAAGCGGCGGCCCCGTTACACCCAAGCAGTCCTGATATGAAAAAGCCCATCAGCCAAGTCTGGCAGTTCCCCAGCGACTCCAATCCCGACAAGGAATACGAAACCCTCCGCTACACGGACGGTTCCACTTCGTGCAACTGCCGTGGATGGACCCAGCGTGTCGCCGCCAACGGCACCCGCTCCTGCAAACACACCCGGGCAGTGGACATGGGAACGGCGGACCAACAATCCACAGCCACCCATTCCTACGAACCCGCCAAACCTCAACCCCAACCCCGCAATCATGCCCAAACCAAATCCCTCGAAACCCCCAAGCTCGGACAGCGCCGTTTTGCCGTCTGAGATGTCGTCAACCATCACCCACTACATCCGTGCTGGTTATCCCGGCCTCTACGTTGTTTCTCCCGAAGAGCTGCGCGTGGAGGCGGAGTTCAAATCCATCACCGAACGCCTCAACTACGGCCTGCACTTCTGGTCGGTGGTGGACGGGCTGATCGACGTGAAAGCCAAGACCGTCAGCAACGCCAACGACCCGCTCGAAGCGCTGGAAGCAGTCAAGAACCTACCGGAGAAATCGGTCGTGCTGCTGAAGGACTTTCATCTCTTTCTCAGCGACCCGAACCCCATCCTGCTCCGTAAGCTCAAAGACACGCTGCTCCACACGAAGTTGAAGCAGAAGCTCCTCGTCATCCTCGGCTGTCGCCTCTGCCTGCCCCCGGAACTTGAACACGAGTTGACCGTGGTGGAGTTCAAGCTGCCCGGTCCTGTTGAACTGCGCGGTGTTCTCGGCGGCATCCTGGAATCTGCCGGCATCAAGAGCCTTGACGTTGACGCCAGAGAGAAAGCCGTCGAGGCAGCGTCAGGGCGAACCACCATTGAGGCTGAAAACGCCTTCGCGCTGTCCGTGGCGGAGAGAGGCGGCTTCGCGACCCGGATGTGGCGCGCCGCCTCGTCGTACCAGGACATCATCGAGGAGACGAAGAGCCTGCTCGACGCGCTCGGGCTCGCCGACGAC
>JBEBFV010000438.1:0-5449 GCA_040081795.1 Limisphaerales bacterium
GAGCCTGCCCCTTGTCCCCCAACTCTTGGTTCCTCGCCGCTTCAGCCGACGTGCAATCGCCTCCCATCCTGTTCGCAGCCTGGACCGATCACATCGGCTGGATTCTGGCCGCCGTGCTGATCTGGTTTCTGGTTCGGCAGCGCAACGAGCTGCCGTAGGATGCGTCCGCGCCGCGCACGTCGCCCGCGTGCGTCGCGCCGCCCGACCCGTTCAGTGCCCAGCGCATCACCCGCACGTTCGTCGCCGCGCTGCTCACCAGCATCCAGACCTCGGAGACCGGCGTGCATCAGAAGACCCTCAACCGGCTGGTGCGGTTCATTGACCAGTTCCAGCAGATGAACTTCGCCAATGACACCGAGATGGCGCGGCAGCGGCTCGTGGCCGGGCTGTCCCGGCTCGGTGCCGAGGCGCGGTCACTGGCACAGCAGGATGCGAGCGAGCTGGTGCAACGGTTCGGCTCGCTGGGCCAGCGCAAGTTCGAACTTGCCGCTTGAACAAAACACGCGAGGCTTCCGGCAATGCCAAGCCCGGGCCATCCCGTCCGCGCACTGATACGTGCGCCGATGGATGGCCCGGTGCTTAACTCCAAACCCACAACCCAAAACTCATCATGGCCGACCACTACACGAACTTCAGCTTTCAAGTCCGGCTGCCCGACGTGGCGGCGC
This sequence comes from Limisphaerales bacterium, assembly GCA_040081795.1. GTDB lineage: Bacteria > Verrucomicrobiota > Verrucomicrobiia > Limisphaerales > SXTU01 > SXTU01. The sequence goes on from JBEBFV010000438.1 coordinate 669, forward strand.
AAGCTTACGCGCTGCAACTTGCCGCGACGGTCAGCCGCCTCAATCTGGGCGACGCGGCCGACGCGGACCTGCCCGAAGCCTTGCGCGCCCCGGCCGTGATCGAGGACTGGTGCTTCGAGGTCGAGGCGGACACGGTCGAGCAGCAACCGGGCCTCTGGCTGCACTCCAGCGAAGGCGGCATTGACGCCGCCTGCGCCTTCGTCCAGCACCTGCTCCAGACCTATGACCCGGCGGGACGGGTGACGTTCCAGTGGGCCTACGACTGCACGCGGCCGTGCCTGGACGCCTACGGCGGCGGCGCGGCCCTCATCACCGCCACGGAAATCAAAGCCATGAGCACGCACCAGTGGCTGCAAGCCCAGGCCGCGTGAGCTTTCTCTCAACTATCAACCCTCAACTCTCAACCTGCTTATGGGCGACCGTTGTCACATGCAAGTCACCTGCCGCCGGCAGGACCAGTCCCGCTTCGAGGCGCTCGGCTTCCAGTTGGACTTCGAGCAGAACGCGCAAACCCCGGTCATCGAGATGACCGACGAGGAGGCCAACTACGCGCACCAAGGCCGGCTGCCGGCGGACGTGCCGTTCCTGGCCGCGCACGGTCCGGCCGGCAATTACGGCGACGGCTTCGTCGCCTGCGATGGCAAACGCTACGCCGATGTCGAGGCCGGGCATGACGGTGGCTTCGTCGTGCGCTGGAATGAGGCAAAGGACGAACCTGACCGGAGTTCCCTCGCCGCCATCCGCACGTATCGCGCCGTCCGCAAGCGGGTGCTGGCGCAGTTTAAGCAACTCGCCGCGCCGTCCGCCTGACCATGCCCCAGTTTCGCTGTTCGTAGGCCCACGACATCGCCTGCCTCTTTGTCGTCGAGGCTCCGAGCGAACGGGCTGCGCTGCGCCGGATCAGACAGGCGCTGCGGGAAGGCACGTTCGCCGAGGTGAACCCCTGCCCTGCTGGGAAAACGGGGCCAGTCGTGAACGGGTGTTCGTTCAAGGCGTGGCCGATCCCGAAACCACCACTCCCACACTCGCCGAACTCACCGGCGAGTTCCGATTCACGCTGCTCGCGCTGGCGGCGTGCCTTGTTCATCGGGCCGGTGTATGCTGAGGTGCCCATGCCGCCCTCCCCCGGGCACTTGGCGAAGATGGTGCGCATCTCGTCGAGGGTGAAGGCGCGACGGTGATGCTTCTCTGCCCGGCTTTGATTGATCTTGCGCACCGCGCGGCGGGATTTGCCCGCAGTTGGTCGTTGCGAACCGCACGCAGGAAGAACATCGAGAGAATCTTCGGCTCCAGGTTGATCGTGCTGGCGTTGCGAATCGCCCGCCGCTTGGTCAGGAATTCGCGTTCATGACGGTTCACTGTGGATAATTCCCTAATAAAAACGCATTTTACTCTGGGGAATGCGTAACCCAGTTACAGCAACTCTTCTTTGCTCCACCTTGAAAAGCAGCCCTTCCTCACGAGCTGGTCGGCTCCCCGCAACAGCCCCCCATTCCGTGTCATAAGATTGTGAGACGGACCGTTTCCTTCTCGTGAGCGCGGGCCTTTCTGGACCGCCTCACCTCATCCCGCGCCGGCTTCTTGCCGACGCGTCTCCCTAGCCCTCAATCCGCATACCCTTATGGCCATCACCCTCGAAGCCAACTACAGCAAGAAAATCGGTCTCCCCGGCTACAGCTCCCACCAGTTCATGCTCACCTTGCGCACTGAACTCAGCGACCTCGCGCAGGTCGGCACCGAGAGCCAGCGGCTCCACGGCCTCTTGCAGGCCAGCGTGGATCGCGAACTCCAGCAACCCGGCTGGCTCCCGCTGGGCAACAACCACTCAGCCCCGGCGAACGGTGGCAACGGCCACAGCAACGCCAACGGTCACCACCCGCGCAACGCGAATGGCAATGGCAACGGCCACGCCGACCGCTGGAACTGCACGCCGAAGCAGCAGGCCCTCATCATCAAGATCGTGGACGAGAACCGCCTCGATAAAAACGACATCGAGCAGCTCGCCCAGGAACGCTTCGGCAAGGGCGTGAAGGAGCTCAACACGATGGACGCCTCGGGCCTCATCGAGGAACTGTTCGAGAAATACCCGCGCCAGCGCGGCTACGGCCGGCGGAACACTCCCGCCGCCCGATGAACGCCACACTTGCATCAGCGGCTTCCAAGCCGCGCTCCCTCGACGAACTCCGCGCGACGGTCAGCGCGTCCCGGCTCAACACCTGGCTGGCCTGCCGGTTGAAGTTCTACTTCAGCTACGTGCTCGGACTCACCAAGCCGCGCAGTGCCGCGCTCTACGTCGGGCACACCGTTCACGGTGTCCTCAAACTGTGGAACCGGGCGCGGTGGCGGCGGCAGGTGTTGACCGCCGACGACCTGAAGGAGCGGTTCGACACGCTCTGGCAGAGCGACCAGAAGGAGCAGCCCGTGCGCTGGGATGACGGCGAGGAACCGGGCGAGCAGAAGACCGCGTGGTCACTGCTCGACCTGTATTTCCGCGAGTCGCCCATCCCGGCCAACGAGATGCCACAGGCCGTTGAAGTCTCCGTCGAGGCCGACCTCACCAAGCACGGGCTGCCGAAACTCATCGGCATCCTCGACCTCGTGCGGGCCGGTGGCCGCATCGTCGATTACAAGACGGTCGGCCAGACGCCCAGCGAGGAGAAGGCGATCCACACCAACGAAGTGCAGCTCTCCGGCTACGCCGTGCTGTATCGCGCGAGCACCGGGAAGACCGAAGGCGGCCGTGATCTGCATCAGCTCGTCAAAACGAAAACGCCCAAGCTCATCATCACCCAGCAAGGGCCGATGACGGACTCGCAGCAGACGCGGCTGTTCCGCCAGATGGAGTCGTATGCCGAGGGACTTGCCCGGCAGGACTTCGTGCCGTCACCGGGGATGCAGTGTTCCATGTGCTCGTTTCAGAACGAGTGCCGGTCCTGGCATTGAGAGGCACGCCATGACCAGCTACTGCGTCAACCGGCTGACCGTCATTGGTCCGGCCCGAAGTCTGAACGCGTTCAGCACAAATGACCGGTGGGCGCACAACGCCGGGGCGAAGAGTTCCGACGTGCTCGAATACGCGCCCCGGCGACACGCCTGGCAGTTCGAGGCGGAGTCCGTGCCCGTGGCCTGGCTGCGCCGCGCGTCCCGCCGCTGGCCCTCCCTCGTGTTCCTGCTCGACCACGACTGCGAGCAACAACGGTGCAAGGGCCTGCTCAAGGCCCGTCGGGGACGCGTGTGCCATCACCGCGTCCGCTACTAAACCCACAACCCCAACAACCAACCCCGGGAGCCGGGCATCCTCGTGATGTCCGGCTCCTTCGTTTTCAACCATGCCTACCATCCGCGTGACGCGCGACCTCATCCGGGCCGGGCAGTTGCTCAACATCGAGCTGCTCGACCACCTCATCATCGGCGAACGAACCGTCAGCCTTCGCGAACTCGGTTACTTCGCCTGAATCCTCAACCCCAACAACCAACCGAGACGGGCCGGGCGAGTTCAGACTCCCCGGCCCGTGTCATTGCAACCAACGAAAGGAACCCCCATGATAGCAACGATGGAAGAATGCAAATCCACCAGCCTCTACTACCGCCAAGGCTCCAGCGACAAGGAATACCATGCCCGGCTCGAAGCGCAGGGCGAGGGCTTCGTCGTCAACTTCGCCTATGGCCGGCGCGGCTCGACGCTCACGACCGGCACGAAGACGGGCAGCCCGGTCGATTATGACGCGGCGCTGGTGATCTTCGACAAGCTCGTGCAGGAGAAGAAATCGAAGGGCTACACGGAAGGCGCGAACGGCACGCCTTACCAGCACACCGGGAACGGCGAGCGCGTCTCCGGCCTGCTGCCACAGCTCCTCAATGTGATTGACGAGGCCGAGGCCGCCCGGCTCGTCAGCGACCCGCGCTGGGCCATGCAGGAGAAGAAGGATGGCAAGCGCCTGTTGCTCCGCAAGGAGGACGGCGTCGTCACCGGCATCAACAAGCTCGGCCTCACCGTCGGCGTGCCGGAGACGGTCGTCCGCACGGCGACGCGGGACTTGTCCGGCGACTTCGTGCTGGATGGCGAATCCATCGGCGACTGCCTGCACGCGTTCGACCTGTTGTTCCTCAACGGGGAAGACCTGCGGAGCCAGCCCTACGAGCGTCGTTATGTCGCGCTGCTGAACCTGCTGGCCGGCGGACTGCCAAAACACATCAAGGTCGTGTCGTGCTGGATTGACCCGCGCGACAAGGCGTCGTGGCTGTTCACGCTCAAGCGCGAGAAAGCCGAGGGCGTTGTCTTCAAGCGCCTCGATGCGCCTTACACCGTCGGGCGTCCGAACTCCGGCGGCCCGCAGCTCAAGCACAAGTTCGTCGCGACGCTCAGCGCGGTCGTGGCGAAGGTCAACGCGCAGCGCAGCGTCGGGCTGCGGTTGCTGAACCACGAGGGCTGGCAGTCCATCGGCAATGTCACCATCCCGGCGAACCACAAAGTTCCCCCGGTCGGTGCCGTCGTCGAGACACGCTATTTGTATGCCTACAGAGATGGTTCGTTGTTCCAGCCCGTGTATCTGGGCGAGCGCAGCGATGTCAGCGCGGAGGAGTGCGTGTGCTCGCAGTTGAAGTTCAAGCGCGACGAAGACGAGTCGTAGCCACAGATTGACACAGATGAAACACAGATAAGGGAGGCCCTCCCATCTGAGTTCAATAGACTCTATGCGTAATAGGTGAAAAGGCGTATGAATGAATTGGCGTTATTTTCAGGTGGTCGCCCGTGCCGTCGTGCGGAGGTTGTGCAAGCC